>CAMNFJ010000008.1:0-34618 GCA_946536955.1 uncultured Lachnospiraceae bacterium | reverse complement strand
TTGTGCCGCAGCCTTATTCCCTGGGCAGCATCTGCGGCGTCTCTCCCTTTTTCACATGCACATGGGAGAAGAGGTGGTCGCGGCAGTATTCCAGGCCGCCCTCGCACTTGGTGCAGTAGCGGAATTCCAGGTCGTCCCCGTCCTTCTCGGTCCTGCCGCAGATGGCGCACCTGTGGACGGTCCCGGAGGCGGATGCCGCGGGGGAGCTCTTTCGGCCCTCCTGGACAGACCTGCGGAATTTCTGCCGGCGCCTGACTTCGCGGGGCGAGTAGCTCATCCAGCTGCGCGACCGCATAAAGAGCAGGACCACATTGAGCAGGGCGGCGGCGATCACGAAGCGCTCCGCGCTGTTGCCGCTGATCATGCTCAGGACCAGGAAGCCGGCGTCGATCAGTCCCAGATATTTGACCTTGATGGGGAGGACAAAGAAGAGGTAGACCTGGGCCTCCGGGAAGGTCAGGGCGAAGGCCAGGAAAATCGACATATTAATATAGTAGGTACTGAAATAGGCGGACCCGATCCTGGTCACCCCGGCCAGGCTCTCCCCCGTGATCCCGCTCATATACAGGAAGCCGGTCCACAGAAAGGCGCTGACTATGGTCAGCAGGATTCCCAGGAAGACATAGACATTATATTTGTAATCTCCCCAGACATTTTCCAGGGACCTGCCGATGCTGTAGTAGAAAAAGAGCATGATGGCGACAAAGAAGAGGTTGGAGCCCCCGTCCGGCGGTATGAGCAGCCAGGAGACCACCCTCCAGATCTGCCCGTGCAGGATGGAGCAGACATCCAGGGTCAGCAGAGAAAAGACTGCCGGCTGGATATAGTAAAGCACATAGCCGATCACATAGAGGATGACCAGCTTCATGGACAGATTGCTGACAGCGTATCTTCCGAATCTCTTTTCAAAATCACTCATATATCTTCCTTCCCTTACACGCATGATCTTCGCATGTAAACCGGCATACCTTACCGCCGCAGAATGCGCAGAGGCACACTTGTCTCCTGCAGACAGGACAAAACAGGATGCCGGCCTGTGTTTTTTCATTCACGTCATCCTGAAGCAAAACAGTTATTTCAGCATTTTATCATCGGGGCACCGGAATGTAAACCACTGCGGGAGAGTCCCGCGCGTTCCCCCGATCCCGGCGGTCGTCATAAGGGCAGTGAAAGACCGCCCCACGCATTCCGCGCCTTACCTGCTCCGGGGCCGGACCGTCCCGTCACCCGGCTGTATTCACATTTTCCGCAAGGTCTTCTGGCGTTACAGTTCAGACCCACCTGAAACGCGAGGCGTTTTTGAGCGGTTTTCAGCGAAAAAACCCGAGTTTAACGGCGTTCAAGCGTCAACAATGCTTCGCATTGTTGTAGCGCATTGGAATCGCTGAACGCAGCGTTACATGTTCACGCCCTTCGAGGGGGCGTGAACTGTAACCTTCTGGCGGCACCTGCAGGCTCACAAAGCATCACCCGCATTGATTTTTGTCCCCTGTTCTATTATAATTACAAGTTCAGAAATAGTCAGCATAAATAATTACGGAAAGGAGTCCTTCCTTGATTTCGAGAGATTATACACTGGGAATTGATATAGGATCCACCACTGTCAAGATCGCCATTCTGGATCCCGCCTGTCAGATCCAGTTCGCGGATTACCGCAGGCACCACGCGGATATCCAGGGGACCCTGCGGGGTCTGGTGGAGGATGCTCACGACAAGCTGGGCGACATCACGGTCCATCCGGTGATCACCGGCTCCGGCGGCCTGACCCTGGCCAACCATCTGGAGGTCCCTTTTGTCCAGGAGGTGGTGGCGGTCTCCACGGCTCTGGAGAGGATCGCGCCCAAGACCGATGTGGCGATCGAACTGGGCGGTGAGGACGCCAAGATCATATATTTTGAAAACGGCAGTATCGAGCAGCGCATGAACGGGATCTGTGCCGGCGGCACGGGCTCCTTCATCGACCAGATGGCCAGCCTACTGCAGACAGACGCGGCGGGGCTCAATAAGTATGCCCGCGGCTACCGGTCCCTGTACACGATCGCGGCCCGCTGCGGCGTCTTTGCCAAGTCCGATATTCAGCCCCTGATCAATGAGGGCGCCACCAAGGAGGACCTGGCCGCCTCCATCTTCCAGGCGGTCGTCAACCAGACCATCAGCGGTCTGGCCTGCGGCAAGCCCATCCGGGGCCATGTGGCCTTCCTGGGCGGCCCCCTGCACTTTTTGCCCGAGCTCAAAAACGCCTTTATCCGGACCCTGAAGCTGGATGACGAGCACACGATCGATGTGGAAAACTCCCACCTCTTTGCCGCCATGGGCAGCGCCATGAACGCAAAGGAGGACAACCATGTCCTTTTGTCGGAGATGGCGGACCGCCTGTCCGGCAGGCTCCACATGGAATTTGAGATCGGCCGCATGGATCCCCTTTTCGCCTCCCAGGAGGACTACGACGCTTTCTGCCGCCGCCACGAGAAGGCCCGCGTCAGGCGCGCCGACCTGGCGGACTACCACGGAAACTGCTTCCTGGGGATCGACGCCGGCTCCACGACCACCAAGCTGGCCCTGGTCGGCGAGGACGGAAGCCTGCTCTATTCCTTCTACAGCAATAATAACGGCAGCCCCCTGCTGACGGCCATCTCCTCCATGGCGGAGATCCGCCGCCTTCTGCCCGCGGACGCCAGGATCGTCCGCAGCTGCTCGACCGGCTACGGCGAGGCCCTGCTCAAGGCGGCCTTCCTGCTGGACGAGGGCGAGGTCGAGACCATCGCCCACTACTACGCCGCGGCCTTTTTCGACCCCGAGGTAGACTGCATCCTGGATATCGGCGGCCAGGACATGAAGTGCATCCGCATCAAGAACCACGCCGTCGACAATGTCCTGCTCAACGAGGCCTGTTCCTCGGGCTGCGGCTCCTTTATCGAGACCTTCGCCAAATCCCTGGATTTTTCCGTCCAGGATTTCGCCAAGGCGGCCTTGTTCGCGAAGCACCCCATCGACCTGGGGACCCGCTGCACCGTCTTTATGAATTCCCGCGTCAAGCAGGCCCAGAAGGAGGGCGCGGAAGTCGCCGACATCTCCGCCGGCCTCGCCTACTCCGTCATCAAAAATGCCCTCTTCAAGGTCATCAAGGTGTCGGATGCCTCCCAGCTTGGCAAAAATATCGTCGTCCAGGGCGGCACCTTCTATAACGACGCCGTTCTGCGCAGCGTGGAGACCATCTCCGGCGGCCAGGTCACCAGGCCCGACATCGCCGGCATCATGGGCGCCTTCGGCGCTGCCCTGATCGCCCGCGAGCGCTGGGACGGCCGGCAGCAGACCACCATGCTGTCCTTCGACGAGATCGAGAATCTCCACTTCGAGACCACACTGACGACCTGCGGCCGCTGCACCAACAACTGCCGCCTGACCATCAACCATTTCCTGGCCGGGGACGACCCCGGTTCCACAGACCGCATCTCCGCCTTCGAGGACAGCGTCCCCGTGACCGGCGAGGGCGGCCCTGCCTCCGCAAAGACCAGGAGGGACTCCTCCGGCCTCGCGGCCCGGGCCTCCAAAGCCATCGAGGGCACGATCGTGGGCGAAGCCGCGGACAAAGCCAGAGAGGCGGCCGGCAGAGCCGCCAGGACCCTGGAGGAGAGCGCCATCGGCGAAGCCGCCGGACGCGCCAGGGAATCCGCCCGTGAGACTGCCGGGAGGGCCGCAAAGTCCTTCGAGGGGAGCGCCATCGGCGAAGCCGCGGGGCGCGCCAGGGAATCCGCGCGCGAGACTGCCGGGAGGGCCGCAAAGTCCTTTGAGGAGAGCGCCATCGGCGAGGCGGCCGGACGCGCCAGGGACACTGCCCTTGAGACTGCCGGACGGGCCAAAGACACTGCCCTTGAGACCGCAGGACGCGCCAGGGACACTGCCCTCGAGACCGCAGGACGCGCCAGGGACACCGCCCTCGAGACCGCAGGACGCGCAGCCCGCGCCCTGGGCGTTGAGACCGGCGACCGGGACAGGGACCTGTCCGCGAAGAGGTCCGCGAAGAAGCAGAAGCCGGCCCAGGAGCGCCTCTTCATCTCCGGCAACCGCTGCGAGCGGGGCCTGGGCAAGGAAGCCTCCCAGAACAATATGCCCAACCTCTACAAGTACAAGCTGGGCAGGATCTTCGGTTATCGTCCCCTGCCCAAAGACCAGGCGCCCCGGGGCACCGTCGGCATCCCCCGCGTCCTCAACATGTACGAGGACTACCCCTTCTGGGCGACCTTCTTTACAAAGCTGGGCTACCGCGTGGTCCTCTCCCCTCTCTCGACCCACAGGATCTATGAGATGGGCATCGAGTCCATCCCCAGCGAATCCGCCTGCTACCCGGCCAAGATCGCCCACGGCCATGTCATGTGGCTGATCGAAAAGGGCGTGGACTTTATCTTCTACCCCTCCCTCTTCTACGAGAGGTCGGAGTTCAAGTCCTCGGACAACCACTACAACTGCCCCATTGTCACCTCCTATCCGGAAAATATCCGCAATAACGTCGAGGAGATCACGGAGGGCAGGGTGAAATTCCGCAATCCCTTCATGGCCTTCACCAGCGTGCGGACCATCACCGAGGCCATGGAGCGCGAATTCGGCGATGAGATCCCCAGGGAGGAGATCCGGGCCGCCTGCCTGGCCGGCTGGGAGGAACTGGAGCAGTCCCGCGTCGATATCCGCAAAAAGGGCGAAGAGGTCCTGCGCTTCATGGAGGAAAACCATGTCAAGGGCATCGTCCTCGCAGGCCGACCCTACCACATCGACCCGGAGATCAACCACGGCATTCCGGAGATGATCACCTCCTACGGCATCGCCGTCCTGTCCGAGGATTCCATCTCCCACCTGTCCACCCCGGACCGGCCCATCACGGTGCTGGACCAGTGGATGTACCACTCCCGCCTCTACGCGGCAGCCAACTATGTCCGCCTGCGCGACGACCTGGAGCTGATCCAGCTCAATTCCTTCGGCTGCGGCATCGACGCGGTCACGACGGACCAGGTCAACGACATCCTGGCGGGCTCCGACAAGATCTATACCTGCCTCAAGATCGACGAGGTCAACAATCTGGGCAGCGCCCGCATCCGGGTCAGGTCCCTGATCGCGGCCATCCGGATCCGGGATGAAAAGAACACAAAGCGCCAGATCCGGTCCACGGCCATCAAAAAGGTGCCCTTCACGGCCCAGATGCGCGAGAACTACACCATCCTCTGCCCCCAGATGTCGCCCATCCATTTCGACCTGCTCGAGCCTGCCGTCCGGGCCTGCGGCTACAACATCGTGGTCCTGCCCAACGACAACCGGCGGGCGGTCGATTTCGGCCTCAAATATGTCAATAACGACGCCTGCTATCCCTCCCTCTTTGTGGTCGGCCAGATCATGGAGGCCCTGGATTCAGGCAAATACGACCTGAACCGGACCGCGGTCCTGATGACCCAGACCGGCGGCGGCTGCCGCGCCTCCAACTACGTCGGTTTCATCCGCCGCGCCCTGGCCAAGGCGGGCATGGGACAGATCCCGGTCGTCTCCGTCAACATGTCCGGCCTCGAGGAGAACCCCGGCTTCAAGCTGGACCTCAGGCTGATCACCCGGGCCGCCTACGCCGTCGTCTTCGGCGATGTCATGATGCGCTGCGTCTACCGCATGCGGCCCTATGAGCTCAAAAAGGGCATGGTCGAGGCCAAACACCAGAAGTGGGTGCAGATCTGCACGGACTTCCTGACCAGGACCAGCGGCCTCAACCTCCCCAAGGTCCAGAGACTGGCCATCCAGATGATCAGGGACTTCGACTCCATCCCCATCCGGGAGGAGCGCCGTCCCCGCGTCGGCATCGTGGGCGAGATCCTGGTCAAATACGCGCCGGCCGCCAACAACTACCTGGTCGACCTGCTGGAGCAGGAGGGGGCCGAGGCCACCGTCCCGGACCTCATGGGCTTCATGCTCTACTGCTTCTACAACCAGGTCTACAAGGCGGAGCACCTGGGCACCAGCAAAAAGACCGCCCGCAAGTCCACCCTGGGCATCCGGGCCATCGAGGCCGCCCTCAGCCCCATTTACAGGGCCTATGAAAAGAGCGTCCACTTCGAGGCGCCCGCCAGCATCTACAAGCTGGTCGAATACGCCGAGCCCATCGTTTCCATCGGAAATGAGACCGGCGAGGGCTGGTTCCTCACGGGCGAGATGGTCGAGCTGATCAATGACGGCGTCGAGAACATCGTCTGCATCCAGCCCTTCGGCTGCCTGCCCAACCACGTGGTCGGCAAGGGCGTGATCAAGGCCATCCGCAGGGAGTACCCCCTGGCCAACATCGCCGCCATCGACTATGATCCCGGCGCCAGTGAGGTCAACCAGCTCAACCGCATCAAGCTGATGCTGGCCACCGCCCAGAAGAATCTGGAGAAAAAGAGAAGGGGTGAGATCCCCGGCGCCGCGAAGGCGGACGAAGACAGCCGGGCAGCAGCGGCGGGCACGGCCCCTGCCGCGGACACTGTCACGGACAGGACAGCCATGGAGCTGGCCCCCGAGATCGACAGCGACAACGCCTCCATCGGCTGTGTCCCTTCCGTCGAAGAAGACAAAAACCGCAGGGCCTCCTCCCGCGGCAAGCGGCGCGGCATCTTTGCCATCTTCAGGAGAAAATAAACAGCTTTCCTTCTGTGCGCAAATCCCAGGACTGAAGCCAGGGGTATTGCGCGATGAAGAATAAAAAAAACCGGGGATCCCCGGTCCGGTACAGACGGGAGCAGCCGCGCGCTGCTTCCGTTTTTTATTCGCTTTTTACCCTTTTTCCTATCCGGAAGGGACCGGCTTTGCCGGATCCGGATCTGCGGGTAAAGCCCGGACAGAAAAAACCGGGCGGGAGAGGTCTGTCTGTCTTGCATCCGGCAGACACAAAAAAGGAAGAGTATTCATCTGCCGTCTTTTCCAACGGTCTTACTTCGACGAATACTCTTCCTCAGAAAACACCATCCAATGGACTATCCTCCTTTTTGTCTGGCTCTCCGCTCTCTTTCCTCTTCTACTTTGTACTGATTGTACTGTGATGTCCGCTCAGATCCTGGCTGCACATATTGTGCTTTCTCCGGATCCTGAACCATGGCCGCTGACGCTTTCCTTTCGAAACTTACCTCCCAGCCTCTTCCTCTACTATCTGATCGGTATGATGATCCGAAAATGGACTGTTCCATCCAGATTCCCATCCTTTACCTTTCCGGTTTCCGATTCCGATTATGTCGGGTTTTTATTCGTCAGGAGCATTCAACAAGCTGTATTCAGATCCTTCAAAAAATCCGATGCTGTGATTCATCACTTCTCATTGTGTACTCAATTGCGGATAATATTCAATTGTAACTGTTATGAAGTGTGGTTTAATTGTTTCCGGTGGCGTGTACCTTCCTTTCCTCTCCAGAAAACAGCTGCTGGTATATCTGTCCGGACCGCCGGTTAAATAATGGGAGCAGTCTGCAGTTTAATCTGCAAACCGGTCATCCTGCAAAGCTGCTCTTTGAAGCAGCTTCCCTGTGAACCTCCCTTTGAGGAGATCCACTTAACCGATTTAGTCTCGGCTGACATCCGCGATGCTGATTCGGAAGAATAATCGGTGATCTTCTCGTCACCTTTTCTTGAAGTACTTTATGAGTATATTATAGGTTTGCTTCCTCTATTTGTCAATCATTATGTTTCTAAAATATTAAATTGTTGTTTAATTCAGATAATTACAGCAAATTTAGATACAGTTTATAAGCTAATCTTATGAGCTCTGCCTGTACCGGCTTGTCCCCTTCTATTTATGGTGCAGGCCGGTCCGGGCCCCGGAGATCCGGCTTTGTCCAGCCGAAAAGGGAAGCCAGCAGGCCGGTCCGGGCCCGGAGATCCGGCTTTGTCCGGCCGAAAAGGGAAGCCAGCAGACCGGCCGGCTCCGCAAGAAAGGTGCAGGGAGGCCGGCTCCGTTGCAGAGAACATCCGCAAAAAGGCCCCCGTGTCTTTGACACGGGAGCCCTTTCAGGTCTGATTCTTTAATTTAGTCCTTATGTTTAATCCCTTAGTTCAGGGGATATTTTGCAGTGATCTTCGCGATGACTTCCCTGGCGGGCTCGATCCCGGCCTCCTTCTTCTTAATGACGAGGGAGATGGCCTCAGCGACCTGGTCCATGTCCTCCTCGACAAGACCGCGGGTCGTGGCTGCAGGTGTGCCCAGGCGGATGCCGCTGGTCACAAAGGGAGAGCGCTGCTCATTGGGGATGGTGTTCTTGTTGGCCGTGATGTGGGCCTCGTCGAGCCACTTCTCGACCTCCTTGCCGGTCAGGTCTTCCTTGGTGAGGTCGACCAGCATGAGGTGGTTGTCGGTGCCGCCGGAAACGATATCGACATCTCTCTTCTTCAGGCCTTCGCAGAGGGCCTTCGCGTTGTTGATGACCTGCTGCTGGTAGGCCTTGAAGGAGGGCTGGAGAGCCTCCTCAAAGCAGACTGCCTTACCGGCGATCACATGCTCGAGAGGGCCGCCCTGGGTGCCGGGGAAGACAGCCTTGTTGAAGTTATACTTCTTGGCGGTCTCTTCCATAGCGAGGATCATGCCGCCTCTGGGGCCGCGCAGGGTCTTGTGGGTCGTCGTCGTGACGACATCCGCATAGGGGAAGGGGCTGGGATGAAGGCCGGCCGCGATCAGTCCGGCGATGTGGGCGATGTCCGCCATGAGGACGGCTCCGCAGGCATCCGCCGCTTCGCGGAATTTTTTGAAATCAATGGTGCGGGCATAGGCCGAGGCACCGGCGATGATCATTTTGGGCTTTGCCTCGATGGCGATCCTCTTGAGCTCGTCATAATCGATGAAGCCGTTTTCGTCTACTCCATAGGGGACGATATTGTAATAGGTGCCGGAGATATTGGCGGGGCTGCCGTGGGTGAGGTGGCCGCCCTGGTTGAGATTCATTCCCATGAGGGTATCGCCGGGCTGCAGAATGGCAAACTCGACAGCCAGGTTGGCGGAGGCGCCGGAATGAGGCTGGACATTGGCATAGGTGCAGCCGAAGAGCTTCTTGGCGCGCTCGATCGCGATGGTCTCCACGATATCGACCACCTGGCATCCACCATAGTAGCGCTTACCCGAGTAGCCTTCCGCGTACTTGTTGGTCAGAGGGCTTCCCATAGCGGCCATAACAGCCTTGCTGGTCCAGTTCTCGGACGCGATCAGCTCGATGTGGTCGTTCTGTCGCTTCACTTCCTGTTCGATGGCCGCGGCGATTTCCGGATCGACTTTTCTTACTTCTTCAATCGAATACATTCATTTCCTCCTGATGCATTTAAACTCAACCGCATGAATGCCATGCACTGTCGTTTTCAGCCTGTTTCTGTTAAATCAGTTTCATTAAAAAAAGTGATTTTTCGTCACAATTTTGAAGTATAGCAAGAACATTCTCTTTTCGCAAGTATGAATTCCCACAAACAGGAGCCAAATTTCTGGTAAATCCGGCAGGAATTTTTATGAAGAATGTGTAAAGTCTCTTGCCATTTCAGGTTTTAGGCGTTACCATGCTAGGAATAAGATATTTTCGGTTACTGTCAATGCTCTGAAGAGACTGTGAATACTGATTATTATTTGAGGTATATTCAGGACAATATGATGAACAGAAAGCATACTTTTAAGCGTGCCCTCCCGGACGGGTCCGGGGCGGGCGTCAGCAGCCGGGCGAGGAAGGACTGGGTCAGGAGGAGGTCTCCCCGCAGGCCGGTCTTCAGCGACAGGTCTTTCGTGGCTGAGAAATGCAGAACAGTGGCCCCCATGCTGTGCTATATGGTCTTCTATCTGCTCTCGTTCATGCTGATCGAGCACTGGAACCGCCTGCACTACACGGTGATCCACACAGCCGTCGATGACCTGATCCCCTTTGTTCCGGCTTTTGTCATCCCCTATTTTCTCTGGTTCCCCTACGTCACCTGTGCCATGCTCTTCCTCCTGATCGTCAATGAGGACGCCTATCACAGGCTGGCCACGGTCCTGGTCATAGGGATGACCATTTTCATCGGGGTCTCGATCATCTTTCCCAACATCCATCTGATGCGGCCGGAAACCATGCCCGACAACGGGATCTTCTCCAGGGCGGTCTCCCTCCTTTATCTGGTGGATACACCGACGAATCTGACTCCCAGCATCCATGTCTTCAACAGCCTTGCGGTCGTCGGGGCCTTCTGGACCTGGAACTGGAAGAGGGATGACGGGCGGACCTTCTCCACCGGGTTCAGGATCTTCTGGCAGGCCGCCATCACCTTCCTCGGCCTTATGATCACGCTCTCGACCATGCTGATCAAGCAGCACTCCTTCTCGGATGTCGTGATCGCGGTCCTCCTCTTCGTGGTGACCTACGCTCTGGTCTACCGGCTGGACTTCACCTTTGACGGCCTGCGCCGGGGAGGCAGGGTCCTCCATCCTCTGAGGATCCGGTAAAGGATTCCTCCCGGGATCCGATAGCCGGACAGCTCTAAGGATCCGATGGCCGGACACAGAATGATTCATACACAGAAAAGCCATTACGTGAAAAAAGTAAAAAAACATCAGGCGCCTGCGGATGATCCGCAGGCGCCTGTTTTATAATGCTCTTTTTCTATGAAGTCAATGAAGATCGTCCCGGCGAGGCTCATTTTCATGACGAAAACGAGCCTCGCCGGTCTTCCTTATGTTCCGTTCATTCCGACGGTCATTCCGCCGGTCTTTCGTTCAGGATCATTTCCATCCTGGCCGCGTTCTTTCTGACGCTGTACATATCGGGCTCCGTGACGGATGCCATGCCGCCGGAGAAGGTATAGGACATGGAGCTGGGGCCGCTCGCGGCAGCCTGCCGCAGGATCAGCCAGTCCGTTCCCTCGGACAGCTGCTGGTTGATCAGCTCGGCGATCTTGGACTCGGGCATGTCGGTCTGGAAGGAGCCCTGCATGGACTCCAGCAGGGCGCTGGCATTGACGATGAGGGCGGGGGACATGACCTTTTCGATGATGGCCTTGAGGACGGCCTCCTGGTCCTTTCCGCGCTGGTTGTCTCCGTCGGGGAAGCTGTATCTCTCGCGGCAGAAGGCCAGGGCCTGGCGGCCGTTCAGGTGGTTCATCCCCTTGTCGATATGGACCTCGGGATCCGTATAGCAGTCGAATTCATAGTCGGACCAGACATCCACGCCGTCGATCGCGTCGACGATGTCGATCAGGGTCGTGAAGTTCACGCGCACATAGTTGGAGATATTGATGCCGTAGAGCTGCTCCAGGGTCCGGATGGAGGCATCCTCCCCGTAGATGCCTGCGTGGGTGAGCTTGTCGCGCTGTCCGTTGGTGATCCCGGGGATCTCCACATAGAAGTCTCTGGGCGTGGAGGTCATCAGGATCTTTTTGGTCTTGGGATTGATGGTGACGATGATATTGACGTCACTGCGGCTGGCCTGGCTGATATCCCCCTTGACATCGATCCCGCTGATCAGGAGATGGAAGGGCTCCCCCGGCTCAACGGCCTCGTAGGCCATCTCCGTCCGGATCTCGTGGGTATCGATCACGCGGGTGCTCTTGGAGAAGGAATCCAGGACCTCTTCCAGCACGGGGGCATAGGCGTCGCGGTAGACGGCCACATCCACGTCCTTGTCGACCAGGGCCTTGACCACCTCGGAGGCCGTGCTGTAGCTCTTAAACTCCACTTCCTTTCCGGTCTTCCTCCGGATACTCTCGACAAGTGTGTTCTTTTCGTCCTCCGACAGGTCATCCACGATCCCGAAGGAGTATTCGGTCACATCCGTAAGCTCCTGGGCAGGGTCGTCGCTGCGCACGACGATATCCAGAAGGTCTGTCTTGTAAGAGCTCTCGGAGGTCCTGAGCAGGTTCATGGTCCGGTAGAGATAGCTGGCCCCGACCAGCTGGACGGAGATCGCCAGTATACTCAGGACCATGGCGGCCGTCCTGGTCTTCCTGTTCCGGATGTTGACCAGAAGGACCGAGATCAGGACCAGGACCGCCAGAACGGCAAAGGCGGTCATGATATATTTCCAGGGGATCATCCCCGTGCCGTTCAGGAGGTAGACAAAGACAGCGGCGGTAATGGCCTGGACCAGAGAAAGTACGGCCCCGACCGCATGCAGGTTCTTTGACATGAGCCCGGACTTTTTTCTCCTTTTCTTTTTCTTTTTATGTTCCTGTGAGTGTTTCATTTCAGTATTTTCGTTAGAAGCCATATCCATCCTTCATCCCGTTTCCACGGAAATGCCCCGCATTCCATATGTAAATAAACGTATCCAGCTTTCCTTCATCCCTTATTTTTTGACACCGGAGGGGACAGAGCATACCAGAAAGGTATTGTCCTCGCGGATGACCATGCCTGTCAGCCGGTTTCCATAGACGCAGCCGGTATCCAGGGCGATCATGCCCGTCTCGGGAAGCCGGGTCCAGACATCCTCCTGGATCTTTCCATAGAGCTGACCGGAAAAATACAGGGGCATCCGGTAGGGCGTATGCCCGGTCATGACAAGTTTCCCCGTATAATCCGTGTCCCGTCCCCAGATCAGGGTGTCCCTGTCATTTTTTTCGGGGTCCGGATCCCGGAGGCTGGCATGGACGCAGCTGTAGCTGTCCGCCACGTAATAATAGGGCATTTTTTCATACCATGCAAGGTATTCCTGATATTTGTGCTTGTGGTGCAGAAATGCGTACACCGTCTTTTCGCCGCTGTTGTAGTACCACAGGTCCCTGGACCGGCCTCCCTCCGCGGCGGCATCCAGCATCATCTGCTCGTGGTTGCCCCGGATCAGGACACAGCGGTCCCCCATTCTCTCCTTGAGACCGTACAGGTATTCAAATGTCTCATAGATCTTCGGACCCCGGTCAATGGTATCCCCCAGGTTGATCAGGGTGTCATTTTCCTCGTCAAAAGACATCCTGCCCAGGAGCTCCATGCATTCATCAAAGCATCCGTGCAGGTCCGTGATGATCAGTGTCCTCTTCATCCTGCTCACCTCCTGATCCGGAGCTGTCGTCAGGGCCGGCCGCGGGGGCATCCTCTTCCCAGAAGCAGAAAAGTCCCTCCGCTTCCACCTGGGCATCATTCAGAACCTGCCGCAGGCTGCCGAAATAGGAAGGCATCCGGTCGATCAGGTGCTTCCATCCGGTAAAGCGGATGCAGACAGGGTCCGCCATGTCCGTCAGTGCGTCATACAGGGCATCCAGATTGCTCCCGTACCAGGGGGGCAGAGGCAGGGTCTTCTTCAGGCACTCATGCAGGGAATCCCTGTCTGTCACCCCGGACAGATCCACAATATATTCTTCCATAATCACCTCTGTCATTATTCTGTTCACTGCCGCGATATATCCCTTCCGGGAAATACCCTGCAGTCCTGCCTATTCACTGCCGTAGAGCAGGGTAAAGGTCTCATAGTGGTCGCTGGTGTAATAGATCCTTCCGTCATCGGAATAGATCAGCCGCTCCGCGCCCCGTTTTTTCTTTCCCAGCGTGTTGATATCACATTCGCGGTATCTGCCCTCCGGCAGGACCTTTTCATAGTTGCCGAAGCGGTCCCCGCCTATACACATGCCGGGCGCGTATTTCTCCAGCGAGCCGCCGGACCAGCCCTTGTTCCTGGCTTCCTTTTTGGTCATGAAATTGCCCGGAAGCCTCCCGTAGGTGTGGATATAGAGGGCCACGTCCTCCGCGGTCGTATAGATCCCGTTCTCGTCGATCTGGCCGCCGCTGCCACTGTACTGCTCCTCATAGGACTTTTCCTCAGAGGAGCCCTCCTCCTGGCCGGACGAGTCATCCTCCTGGTAGCCGGAGCCGTCGGAATCTCCTTCCTCTGCAGTGTATTCCTCTCCGTCTCCGCCTTCCTGGTCCCCGCCGCTGGTCTCCGCGGCCTCTTCATATTCATTCCAGGAGTCCTCCCCGGCGTCTCCGGCTTCTGAGTAGGTGTCCTCTCCGGAGCCCTCCTGGTCCTCACTGTAGGAGTCTTCTCCCTCCCCGCTGTCATAGCCGGAACCGGTGTCCTCGCCGCCGCTGTCCCCCTCTTCTTCAGAGGCGGAGTTTTCCTCTTCCGTGTCCTGCGGCGTCTCCTCCGCGTCAGCGCTGACCTCTGCCTCCTGCGCGGTCTCCTGCGGGCTTTGTGTTTTTCCTTTCCCGCAGCCTGTGACAGCTGCCAGAGAGATGCACAGGAGGGGGATCAGGATGAATTTCAACCATTTATTCATAATTACCTCACATGTCGGGATGTCTGGTGCCAAGACCCCGGGGAGTATCGCGAAGGCGGTTTCTCCAAAGGGATCAACGAAGTTTGCAGTGGTTCATGCAGACTGCACTGATCTCATTGTCTGCGGATCCGGCCGTGGGCCTGCAGGACCGGGGTCAGGGTCCGGAGCACGGTCCGGATATCGACCGGCTTGGCGATAAAGGCGTCCATGCCGGCCTCCAGGCACCTGCGCATATCTTCTTCAAATACATTGGCCGTCATGGCCACGATGGGGATCCCGGCATGGCGGGGATCCTGCATGCCGCGGATCCTGGCCGTCGCCTCGTATCCGTCCATGACCGGCATCTGGACATCCATCAGGACAGCGTCGTAGTAATCGCTGTCTGAGAGGCCGACCATGCGGACAGCCTCCTGGCCGTTGGCCGCGCACTCCGTCTCAAAACCGGCCTCCTGCAGGATCTCGCAGGCGATCTCCATATTGAGTTCATTGTCCTCCACGACCAGGATCCTCTTGCCGTGGGGATCCAGCTCGACAAAGAGTTCTCTGGAGGAGAAGTCCCTGTCCGCCCTCTGCCCCCGGAGATTATCCCCTGCAGGGCCGGCGGAACCGGTTTCCCCGTCCGCCGCGGATGCGTCCGGCGCGGCCGGGATCTCTTTTTTCTCCTGCCGGCGCAGGAAGAGGTGGATCGTCACCTCCGTCCCCCTGCCCTTTTCCGTCTGAAGATCGATGGTCCCTCCCATGGTCTCCACAATCCCCTTGCAGATGGCCATGCCCAGGCCATTGCCGGACTCCCGGCTCAGCGTGCTGTTGTATTCCCGCTCAAAGGGTTCAAATACCCGGCTGGCAAATTCGGGACTCATGCCGATCCCGTTGTCCCGGACGGTGATCACAAGGCCCGCATAGCCTTCGGGAGCAGGGCCCTCCTCCCTGACCTCCAGGCGGATGGTCCCGCCCTCTCCGGTAAACTTCACGGCGTTGTTGACCAGGTTTAAGAGAAGCTGGCGCATGACCAGCGTGTCGAAGCGGTAATCCATATGGATGTCCGGATCCATGAAGACAGTAAAGCTCTGCCTCTTTTCCCGGATCAGGGGCATCATGGCGTCCTCCACATAGGACAGGGTGAGGCCCAGGTCCGCATCCTCCTCGTGGAGCTCCATGCGGCCGCTCTCGATCCTGCTCATGTCCAGGACATTGTTGATCAGCTTCAGCAGATGATCGCCGGAATCCAGGATCTTGTCAAGGCAGTCCCTGACCCGGTCCTTTTCATCCAGATGGCCCATGGCTATGTGGGTAAAGCCCAGGATCGCGTTCATGGGCGTCCGTATGTCGTGGGACATATTGGTCAGGAAAATACTCTTGGCCCTGTCCGCATTGGTCGCCCGCTCCAGGGCATTTTCCAGAAGGCTCCGCTGCTCCTCCTCGCTGCGCTTCTCTTCCGTCTTGTCCGCGAAGCCCAGGATGATCTCGGTGACAGGCTGGTCCACGGGGCCGATCCGGACGATCTTGGCCTGCTGGAAAGTCGTCTCCTCCCCTCTGATGGTCCGGAAGGTGAAGGTGAAGAGTTCCCTGCCCTCCAGCTGCGCCCGGATCTCATCGGCATCAAGGTTCTGAATAAATTTCTCCTGGTCCTGGGCCAGGACAACACTCCTGCCAAAGGCTTCCACCGCATCGTGATAAGAGGGCAGAAACCATTTGGCATAGGTCAGCATGACCCTTTCGTTCCAGCGGTAGACCTCATAGGCATCCGTGTCCAGATTGACCAGAAAGACCGTGGTATAGTCCATGGAGAGAGCCGAGATCATCCGCTTTCTCCTCAGGCTCTCCTCCTCGACCTGCTTCTGGGCCGTGATGTCCCGCATGACGATGACGCCGATCACGTCGCCCGTGGCCTCATCCCTGGTCAACAGAAGGCTTTCCCGCAGATAGAGGGGGGTTCCATTTCTGTCCAGGACCTTATAGGAGAAATCGTATTTGGTCCTGCCCTCTTCAAAGCGCTTGAGAAGGAGGCCCGGCTCGATGTTCATATCAAAGAATTCTCTCTCAGCCGGCACGATCAGCCGCTCCCTCCAGTAGGCCAGGTGGTCCGTAAATCTTCCCGGTGTCGGGACCCCCGGAACCGTATAAAAGACATCCGGCCGGTCCGTCCTTCTGGTCAGGAGCAGGTTTTTGGAGACATTCATCTCATAGATCCCGATCGCGTCATAATTGAGGGCCCTGAGATAGCGGGAATCCCAGGCTGCCCGGTTTTCCGCTGTGTCCTCGTAGATATCGGCCGCCTGGCCGTAGATTCCGTCTGTCCTGCCCGCGCTCGGCTCCTCCTCCACCTCCCTCTCCGGTCCCGGCTGGCCGATCATGGCATAGACAGGCAGACCGTTCCTCTTCTCCAGAAGGCGGACCTCCAGCCTCATCCACTGGTTCTTTTCCCGTGTCGGAAAGGAGAAGTTATAGAAGTTCTTTTTCCTGAGCGTCTCAGACACGTGAGGGAGCCCGGCTTCCTCCTCCAGCCAGAAGGAGTACTCGGGATCCGGAAACACCGTGCTGGTCATATTGTTGAATTCGGAATAGCTGTCCGCCTTCAGAACCAGGTCCCGGATGACCGGATCCTCCTCCCGCTCGTAGAGAACATAGAAGTCGTCATTGGGGATATCGATCAGAAAGATCCTGATATATTCCTCCAGAAAGGTCTTTAAAAAGACCTCCTCCGGTATAGATTCCGGCAACGTATTTATTCTGTCTGTTCTGTTCATTTTCATCCCCCATCCTTGAAAGAGAATCTGTCTGTTTCATAACAGGTACCGATGACTGAATGCCGGATCAATATATTCCGGGCGCCAGGCGCCCTCCACAGCTGTATAAATACTGGATGATCTGGGATAATTACTCTTCCTGCAGCTTCTTGATCAGGGCCAGGATCGCGTCCACGGAATTGAAATTCTCCGGGAGCAGGTCATTGACATTGATGCTGATGTCAAAGGTGTCGTTGATCTCACTGACGATCGAGATGATGTCGAAGGAATCCAGGAGCTGATCGTCGATCAGGGCTGTCTCATTCTCAAAATCGATTTCCGGTCTGGTCTCCTCCAGGATCTCCATCAGTTCTTTTCTGTTTTCTTCCATGGTTCCTTACTCCATTATAACAGGATACGGTCCGTGGACCGTCCTGTTTTCTGTAAATTTTATCTAAATAACCTGTGTTTGGTTACAGTCCTCGAGGTTCAGCAGGGCTGAACTGTGCTTGTCTTATCCGGGCACATCTGCCGGGTGTCTCCTTTCAGATTCCCGCAGCAGAGGCCAGCTTCCTCCTGTCTATCTTCCCGTTGGCATTATGGGGCATTACATCCAGGTGGATGTATTTGGAGGGAAACATGTATTTGGGCAGTCTCTCCCTGACCTGCCGCCCGATCTCCTTTTTCATGTCCGACGCAGCCGTATAATAGAGGAGGATCTTCATTTTTTCCGCGTCATAGGCGCAGCAGCATTCCTCGATTCCGGGGATGGCCCCGATCGTGATCTCGATCTCGCTCAGTTCGATCCGATATCCCATGTGCTTGATCTGAAAATCCCTGCGGGAGGACCACACGATATTGCCCCCTTGGTCCAGGACCGCCAGGTCCCCGGTCCTGTACATGGTTTCCCTGTACTCAACCAGGGGATTCTGCACAAAGACCTTGTCTGTCATCTCCGGGTTTCCGTAATATCCCATGGACAGGGTGCCGCTCACGACACAGATCTCTCCCTCCGTCCCGCTCATGGTAATCTCCTTTCCGTCCTCCGCCAGGAGAAAGACCTTTGTATCGGGGAAGGGCTTTCCGGTTGGGAGCCGGCTGTCGTCCGGCAGCATTTCTTCATATCTGTAATAGAGGAAGTTGCCGGCCACCTCGGTCGATCCATAGATGTTGATAAATTCCGTCTCCGGCATGTGCCTTTTCCAGTAGTTGAGCTGCCTGACCGGCATCTGCTCACCGACGAACAGGACCTTTTTCAGGGAATCAGGGACACCGATCTCCTCCAGACAGTTCCCGTTGGCCACCAGGGAGAGGGCCGAGGGAACCCAGATGATCGCCGTGATCCGATGATCGATCAGATAATGGATCAGGTAGACCGGGAAGGAAAAATATTTCTTGGGGATGATGTGAACGGTCAGCCCGCACTTAAGGCAGCTGAACAGGTCCTTGGTCGAGGCGTCGAAATAAAAGGGAAACTGATTTCCCAGTATATCCTCCTGCGAAAAGCCGAACATCTCCGTAAATACATCGATGAAGCTGAGCATGGAGGCATGACTCTTGACGACCAGCTTGGGGACTCCGGTCGTCCCGGAGGTAAATACCCCGTAGAGGGGATCAAAGGACCGGCTCCTGTCCAGGAGTTCCCTGACACCAGCCTCTATTTCCTCTTCTGAAAGCTTCCGGGCCTCCTCCTGAAGAGCCTCCCGGTCACAGACATCGGAAAAGGTCAGGCCGGGAGCATTGTAAGTCCTGCCGCTGCAGCTGATCACACCCAGAAAATCCACCGAGGCCAGCATGGACCCGATCCGCTCGTCAGGGAGCGAGGCGTCCACCAGCACATAAAAATTGCCGCTGTAGACACATCCCAGCATACATACCAGGGCGTCAATCTCCCGCTCTCCAATCACACAGACCGGCCGGTTAACCGCGCCGCCCGCGGCGGCAGCAATTTTTCTTCCGTAGGCAAAGGCTCTTCTCCTGAGTTCCGAAAAGCTGATCCGGTCCTCTTCGCAGATAAAAGCATCCTTATCCGGCACTTTCCTGCAGATTTCCTCCAGATACTCCAGAATATTCCTCATGTACACTCTCCATTATCAAGTCAGAACTGGGCATAGATAAAGCTGGCCATATCAAAGCCCGGTCCGTACATGCCAAAGACCAGGATCGCCGCGATTGCTGTCAGATAGACGATCCAGCGGAAGGGGAACTGCTGGCGGGCGATCACGCCGCGCAGAGTCTGCCCGCGCTCGTTGATGACATCCACGATCCCCATCAGGATGATCAGGATGACCATCAGATGGAAATTGTTCTCATTCACGCCGTGCTCATAAAGACTCCCGTCAAAAAAGATCCAGGGATTGAACTTGGAAAAAACGGCCCGTACCACCCGGATCACATCCGGCATATCCGGCACCACATCGACAAAACGGCCAAAGGACAGGATGGTCAGGGTGCGGACCATCTGGAAGAGCTTCCAGCCGGCCGCCTCCTCGCGCACGCGGAAAAACCTCCGCAGGTCAGCATAGGGCTTTTCGAAAAGGGTCTCAGTGGAGACAAAGGTCGCCTGATAGAGACCGTAAAAGACAAACTTCCAGTTGGCGCCGTGCCAGACACCGACCAGGACAAAGACCATGAAGGAGGCCAGGAAAGAGGGAAAGACCTTGCCGAAATAGGGGTTAACCTTCTTTTTCAGGCTCTTCTGCATTTTCGCGAAGGGCTTGGAGAGGGCGATCGGATAAAAGACATAGTCCTTCATCCAGCTTCCCAGGGACATATGCCATCTCTGCCAGAACTCGGAGATGCTCCTGGCCATATAGGGCTGGCGGAAGTTCTCCCTCAGCCGGATGCCGAACATTTCCGATGCTCCGAAAATGATATCCATACCTCCGGCAAAATCCGCATAGAGCTGGACGCCATACAGAAGGATCCCGAAGATCAGCGTGAAGCCCGTATAGCGGTGCTGCTCAAAACCGCCGAAGATCTCGTTGACAATGATGACCGCCCGCTCGGCTATGATCATTTTTTTAAAGAAGCCCCAGAGCATGCGCAGCAGGCCCTCCCGGAAGCGCATGTCATCAAAAGTATGGGGTTCATACAGCTGGTCCGCCAGGTCGTCGTAGCGGTTGATGGGGCCCTGCAGGATCGAAGGAAAGTAGGTCGTAAAGAGGGCCAGGCGGAAGGGGTTGGACTCCGCCCTGTACTTGCCCCGGTAGACATCGATCAGGTAGCCCATGGTCTGAAATGTATAAAAGGACAGACCCAGAGGGAGCAGGAAGCTGGCCTCGGGGATCCGGGCCCCGGCATGCAGGTCAGCCAGCAGGCTGTTCATATTGACCGCAAAAAACTTCCCGTACTTCAGAACGATCAGGATGCCGAAATTGATGATCAGGACCAGGACCAGGATCCTCTTTTTTTCCTTCTGTCCCTGTGCCTTGATCTGTTTTTTCTCCTCCCTGGAGAGCCTTGCCGCGGACCCGTCCGCGGGCTTTGCCTTGAGCCGGACATCGACCCGCTTCTGGATCCTGTCCATATAGTAAGCCCCGGCATAGGTCGTGACGATCGTGACCAGGACATAGACCACCGTGCGCAGGTTCCCGCCCGCCAGATAGTACCAGCAGCTGGAGACCAGCAGGATCATCCACTGGAAGCGCCCCGGCACCAGATAATAAATGACCAGCGAACAGGTCAGAAACAGAACAAACTGCCATGAAAAAAATGCCATGTATACCTCCCGCCGTGTCAGTGGTTATCGTGTGTGCAGTCCAGAGCCCTGCTGTGGATATTGATCATGCAGGCATCCATCAGGTCTCCGGTCGTCTTGTCAAACACGGCAAAATGAAGCCCCCTGTCCTCCGAGGTATACTCCATTCCATTGACCCTGATCGAGGCATCTGTCCGGATCTTTCCGGTCTCCTCTTCGACCCGGCCGCTCTTCACACTGTACTGCAGCTTTCCGGAGCTGCCCTCATAAGCATCGGCAAAGTCCTCCTCTGACAGAGAACTCTCATACACGACCCGGCCTCCGTCGATCACGGCCAGCCAGGAGTGGCCCTCCCAGCTGCTCAGGTCCTGTCTGATGCCGCAGCCCTGCAGGAGCTTCGCATCCTCCGCCGTCAGGATCTCTTTGTCAACGGGGCCCCTCAGCGTGATCAGGACCAGGGCGTCCCTGACAGCCTCCCCGCCCTTTCCGCCGGCATCGTCCGCCAGCGTCGCGGCATAGTCGCGCAGAAAGAGAGACCTGTTGAGGGAGTCCTTCATCCTGTTGAGCGGATACCTCTCCGCGTCCCGGGCGATCTCTTCGTAAGCCCCGCCTTCCTCTCTCCGGTCCGGGATCTCGAAGTGGTCTTTCATATATTTCCCGAGGGCCGCAGTCAGCTTCGCGGCTCCCCAGCGGTTGAAATGCTCCCCGTCGTAGGTGTCCCGCTCCACATCCAGTCCCAGGGCTTCCCCCTCTCTGAAGTAGTTCACACAGGGAACATTCTTTTCCTTCGCCAGCTTCTCCACTTCTTTTGCCGCATTGTAGCGGAGGTCATAGCCGCTCTGACCGAAGAACTTGTTTTTCCCGATGACCGGAATACTGACCAGAAGGAGGTCGGTATCATTTTCCCGGCACAGGTCAATCGTCTTCTCGATATACTTGCGGGAGATCTCCGGAAGCTCCATCCCGCCGGCCTGCGGCTCGGAGAAGGGCTCGGCCGCATCCACCCTGCCCGTCACCTTGGAGCCGTACTGCAGCTCCTTGGCCTGGGGGAGCGCGTCCTCATAGTCGATCTCCTCCCACCTGCTGTGAAAAGCGATCAGGGGGAAATACAGGGGCAGCAGGTCCTCTCCCTCCACCGACAGGTCACGGATCATATCCAGACGGTTGCGGTTGAGATAGGGCATGGTATCGGTTATATAATGGATGTACTGGGACTCCAGCGTCTCTTCCCCCGTCCAGGCCATGTTGGTATCCAGGACGATCAGGGACGGATGGTCCTTTTCGATGGACTCCTTGGCCAGATAGTAGGAAGCCTCCATGGTCTGATTGCCGGTGGACAGATTATAGGAGGCGATCCCGTAATCCCTGAACAGCTCCATGGGATAGATCCCGTACATGACAAAGGATGCCCCCAGAAAGGTCACATCGAAGGTATTCCGGGGGTATTTATAATAGCGGGGGCACAGATTGTCCTCCTGGATCAGCTTGAGCCCGCTGTCCAGGCGCAGGATCAGGGCCGCCAGCAGGGCCAGAAAAACAAGGCTGCCGGCGACGCGTCTGATTACTTTTTTCCAGTTTTCCATTTATCCTCCAGAGTCTTTGGCCAGTATACACACAGACATTCAAAATTCTACAATCTTGAGCCCATCTTTTCAATCCTATTTTACTATCTGCACGTAAAAAAAGCTATCCGCTGAAAATCAAAACCGCAGGTACATCGGGTGTACCTGCGGTCGGTCAGTCTGTGTACATTGTAGAAACTTCTGCGGGCCGCCTGCCCTTTGAAAGGCTCTTACTCCACATATCCGTCCGGATTTTCGGACTGCCAGCGCCAGGCGTCGGCGCACATATCCTGGAGGTTCTTCTCCGCGGTCCAGCCCAGGACCTCCTTCGCCTTAGAGGGATCGGAATAGCAGGTCGCGATGTCGCCGGGGCGGCGGGGATCGATGACATAGGGCAGGTCCTTGCCGCAGGCGGCGGAAAAGGCCTTGATGATCTCCAGTACGCTGTAGCCGATGCCGGTGCCCAGATTGAAGATATTGACGCCCTCCAGCTTCTGCATGCCCTCGATGGCCTTGACATGGCCCTTTGCCAGGTCCACGACGTGGATATAGTCGCGGACGCCGGTGCCGTCGGGCGTGTCATAGTCGTTGCCGAAGACATGGATCTTTTCCAGCTTGCCGGACGCCACCTGGGCCACATAGGGCAGGAGGTTGTTGGGGATGCCCTTGGGGTCCTCGCCGATCAGGCCGCTTATGTGGGCGCCGATGGGATTGAAGTAGCGCAGCAGCATCACGCGCCATTCTTCGTCCGCGCGCCAGATATCGGTCAGGATGCGCTCCTGCATGGACTTGGTCTCGCCGTAGGGATTGGTCGTGAGGCCCTTGGGGCACTCCTCGGTGATCGGCACAAAGGCGGGATCCCCGTAGACAGTCGCGGAGGAGGAGAAGACGAGCTTCTTGCAGCCGTGCTTTCTCATCACATCGCAGAGGGTCAGCGTGGAGTCCAGGTTGTTGCGGTAGTACTCGATGGGCATCCTGGTGGACTCGCCGACCGCCTTGTAGCCGGCGAAGTGGATCACGGCATCGATCTTTTCCTTTTCAAAGATTGCCTCCAGGCCCTCTCTGTCACAGATGTCCTGCTTATAAAACTTCGGGCGGCGGCCCGCGATCTTTTCGATGCGGTCGATCACCATCTCCTTGGCATTGTAGAGATTGTCCGCCACTACGACATCGTATCCGGCATCCAGAAGCTCCACGACGGTATGGCTTCCGATAAATCCTGCGCCGCCTGTTACCAGAATCGTCATATTTACCTCCATGTCCAGGCGTCCCGCGCGGATCCGCGGCCTGACGCCTTCCTGTTCATCATTTTCCGTTTTCCTGCGGGTGGGCAGTGAGCCCCCGGCTCACTCGTCCCCCGAATCGCTCCGGCCCGGCTCGCGCCGGCCGCTTTCTCCAGTCTACACTGTTTTCAGGAAATCTTCAAACTGAATATGTCCCTGTTCGGTGTCCGCAAATACGGCGCAGTGCTCCAGGACCCTGGCAAAGACCAGGCCGATCTCCTTTTCGATGATCCGGTCGAGCACTGTCCGAAGCTGTCCGAAAACGGCGGGGTCCTTCTGACCGGCCAGGGCAGCCGGCTGATAAGCGGGATACTTCTCCAGGAATTCCTCCGCCCAGTCGGCGTGGGGAGCAGTCCTCTCATCCTGCCGCAGGTCCTTTCCCTCCATAATGGCCTGCGCCAGGGCGTCCATCTCTCCGAGCAGGCGGGCGGGCAGGACGGCCAGGCCCATGACCTCGATCAGGCCGATGTTTTCCTTTTTAATATGATGGAGCTCCTGGTGGGGATGGAAGATCCCCAGAGGATACTGGTCTGTCGTGCGGTTGTTGCGCAGGACCAGGTCGAGCTCAAAGTCCTCTCCCCTCATTCTGGCGATGGGCGTGATGGTGTTGTGGGGTGTCCCGTCCGTAGAGGCCAGAATGCCTGCGCCCTCATCGGAATATCCCCTCCAGCAGCGGAGGATCCTGTCCGCCAGGTCTACGATCCTCTCCGGGTCCCTTCCGTCCAGACGGATGACGGACATGGGCCAGTCGACGATCCCGGCGCGGATATCGGGATAATCATTGAACCGGATTGTCTCCCGGCAGCCTGCCTTTGCCATGGCGAAGGTGTAATTGCCGCCCTGGTAGTGCTCATGAGTCAGGATGGAGCCTCCGACAATGGGCAGGTCGGCGTTGGATCCGATCGTGTAGTGGGGGAACTTCTCCACAAACTGGAAGAGTCTGACAAAGGTATTGCGCTCGATCTTCATGGGCCGGTGCTCTCCGGACAGAACGATGCAGTGCTCATTGTAATAGACATAGGGAGAATACTGCATGTACCACTGCTCTCCCGCGAGGGACAGAGGGATCAGGCGGATATTCTGGCGGGCCGGATGGTCCAGCCTTCCGGCATAGCCCACATTCTGGCTGCAGAGCAGGCATCTGGGATAGGCGGTCCCCTGCTTCTGGGTCAGGGCCGCGGCGATGGCTTTGGGATCCTTTTCCGGCTTGGAGAGGTTGATCGTGATATCCAGATCCCCGTAGCGGGTGGGGGCGATCCACTTCCTGTCCCTGACGATGCGGTAGCGGCGGATGTAATCGCTGTCCCTGCTGAGCTTGTAGAAATAGTCCGTCGCCTCCCGGGGGGACCTCCTGTAGTGGTCCGCAAAGGTCCTGACGACCTCCGAGGGCCTGGGAGTCAGGACACCCATCATCCTGGTGTCAAAAAGGTCCCGGCTGGCGATCCCGTCCTCGATCACGCCGCGGGCGACGGCCTCGTCCAGCAGGGTCTTCAGGATCTGCTCCAGGTCCGCGCCGGGATCCCACCCGGCCTCCTCCGGATCCTGCGGCCTGCCGCTGACGGACGGCCCGTCTGCCGGATCCTCTGCCATCGCGGTGCCGGACAGGAAGTCCTCCGCCCCTGTCTCCTGGAGAGGCATGTAATCTCCGGGCGGATCCGCCTTCAAAAGGTCAAAAAGACTGTTGGCCGCAAAGACCGCGTCCTCTTTTCCGATCAGACCTGTCCGGAGCCCGTAGCGGACCAGCGCGGTCACGGCACCTGTGCAGCCGGCTCCGTTCTCAGGGCCCGTGAAAACCTTTTCTTTATTCTCGCCCATTCCTCTCCTCCATTTCTTTGATCTGCCTTTCGGGCAGCTTTGACATTTTGAGTCCTGCTGAAAGTCCTGACCGAAGGATCGGAGTCCTTCCTTCTCCCTCCGGTACCATCTATTTTGGAAGACATCCGGCAAAAAAGGAATGAACAAAAGTATTCACAATATGTAGAATTGTGGTCTTAAACCCGGGTTCCCATGTTCTATTTTCACAGAAGGCGGCCCCCTTCCGGCAGGCCCGGTTCCCCGCCCCGAAAACGTTCGTACCCGCCGGCTGCGCCTGTTTTTTCTGTATGTATTTAAAGACAATCCAAAAGGGCAGGGACAGCTTGACAAAAGAGCTTCTTCCTCTAATAATAGTGGCGTCAGGACAGCTGACAAGACAGCTGTCTGGTAAAACTTTTACCATTTGGACTGCATATGCAGGAAAGGAAAAAAGAAAAAAATGGAAAAGAAAAATACGAGCTTCCTCAAGCGCAAAAACATTGAGATCTCCGCGCGCCGCTACGGGATCGACGCCCTGGGCGCCATGGCGCAGGGTCTCTTCGCCTCCCTGCTGATCGGGACCATCCTCAATACTCTGGGCACCCAGCTGGGCATCCAGGCCCTGGTCGACGTCGGCGCCTACGCCTCCTCCATGAGCGGAGCGGCCATGGCCGTCGCGATCGGCTATGCCCTGCAGGCCCCTCCCCTGGTCCTCTTCTCCCTGGTCACAGTCGGCAAGGCGGCCAATGAGCTGGGAGGAGCCGGCGGCCCCCTGGCCGTCCTCTTCATCGCGATCATCGCCTCCGAGCTGGGCAAGGCTGTCTCCAAGGAGACCAAAGTGGATATCCTGGTGACCCCCCTGGTGACCATCCTGTCCGGCGTCGGTCTGTCCGCCCTGATCGCTCCCGCGATCGGTGCCGCGGCTTCCAGCGTCGGCGCCATCATCATGTGGGCGACCAATCAGCAGCCCCTGCTGATGGGGATCATCGTCTCCGTCGTCGTGGGCATCGCCCTCACCCTGCCCATCTCCTCCGCGGCCATCTGCGCCGCCCTGGGGCTCACCGGCCTTGCCGGGGGCGCCGCGGTCGCAGGCTGCTGCGCGCAGATGATCGGCTTTGCCTTCATGTCCTTTAAGGAAAATAAGTGGGGCGGCCTGGTCTCCCAGGGCATCGGCACCTCCATGCTCCAGATGGGCAACATCGTCCGCAACCCTTTCATCTGGCTGCCTCCCATCATCACCTCCGCGATCACCGGGCCTCTGGCCACCTGCCTCTTCCGCATGCAGATGAACGGCGCCCCCGTCGCCTCCGGTATGGGGACCTGCGGACTCGTGGGCCAGATCGGCGTCTACACAGGCTGGATCAATGACATCGCGGCCGGCACCAAGGCCGGCATCACAGGTATGGACTGGGTCGGCCTCATCCTGATCTGCTTCGTCCTCCCCGCAGTCCTGACCCCCCTGATCGCCATCCCCTTCCGCAATGCCGGCCTGATCAAGGACGGCGACCTCAAACTTGACTGACAGGCAGCCCTTACATTACCTGTCCTTCACTTCTGAAGCTGCCTGGATCTGATACGGTCTCTGCGGGCCGCCTTCCGGACTGTTAAAAGCACGGGAACCAGTGCCCCGCATCTGAAAACCGCCCCCGCGATATTGTTCGCGGGGGCGGTTTCTTCATTCAACGGCGAATCTCCGGGCTGGATGTCAGGTGAGTCATTGGGAGTCATTGGGAACGGGTGACTCACCCCATGACTCACCCCATGATTTACCTGATCATTTACTCCAGGGTCCGCATCTGCTCGGCGGCCTCTTCCAGAGACTGGCCCAGCCGGCCATACTGCTGGACCAGGTCCTGCATGGTCCCGCGGATGCGGGCGGCGGCCTGAAGGCGGCTGTTCTCCTGCTCCTGGAGGGTGACGATCGTATCCTGGGCTTTTTCCAGGTCCTCTCTGGCGGTCTCAGCCTCCTGCCGGTACTGGAGGGTGTTGGCGGCAAGCTTGTCCGAGAAGTCCTTTTCGAGGGCAGTCAGCTTTTTGCGGGTGTTCTCCTCATTGAGGCGGGAGATATCCGCCTGGGACCGCAGCTTTTTGATCTCCTCGGCGGCCTTGTTCAGCTCCGTCTCCAGCTTCCCGGCCCTGGCATTGGCGGCCTCGAGCTGGCCGGACAGGTCCTGCCTGGTCTCCGTCAGCTCCTTCTGCAGGGAATCCTCCCTCTCCTTGAGGGTCCTGGCGCTGGTCTGGTCCTTTTCCTGGAGCTCCTTCTGGTGCTTTGTCCGGATCTCCTGGACCTCCTGCCGGCTCCGGGTCTGGATGTCCTGGACCTCCTTTTTGCGCTGGGCCTGGAGGTCCTGCACCTCTTTTTTGCGCTGGGACTCGGAAGCTGAAAGCTTCTGCTCCAGATCGGTCCGGGTCCTGGTCAGCTCGGCCTGCAGGCCCTCCCGGGTATCCGCCAGCTCCTGGCGCAGGCGCTGCACGGCCTTGTCCGCCTCGGCCTTGCTGCGGCGCAGGGCATCGAGCTCCTCGGCCAGCTTTTCGGCCCTGCTCTTCTCAGCCCCGAAGCGCTTGGAGGCGGTCGTCTCGGCGGCAGAGGCCCTCTGGGCCTTGTCCCTCAGGCCCTCCGCGTCCGATTCCAGGGCGCTGATCCTGGCCTCGGCCTTCTCGGCGCTGGACCTCAGATCCTCGATCTCCCGTCCCGTGCGGTCGCGGTGGTCCTGCAGTTCCCGGACTTCCTCCTCCAGAGCCAGCACCCTGCTGCGTTCCTTAAAGAAATCATCGGCCAGATTGAGCTGCAGCATCACATTGCGCATATCATTCGGAAGCTTCCAGTATGCCGCATCATCCGTAAAATTTCTGAGCTTTTCATTCAGATAGGCCGCCACCTCGCGCAGATACTCTTCGCTCTCCACGCCGCTGAGTGTGACTGTCTTGCCGCCGATCGTGATATCAATATCGTTTTTTACTCCCATTGCGCATGCCCTCTCTTCTGTGATGATTTTTCGTTCCGGCCCGCGCCCTCCGGTGGAGCACAGTCCGTGACCGATTTTCCTGTGGCTCATCAGCTTTTGCCGCATTCATTTTATTGTAGCACATCCGGCGCCGGTTTGACATCCAACATTCGACTTTGGCCCGGGCCGGGACGCAATGAGTGTTACTGTACACGCCCCTTCATCATTTCCATGCCTTAAAACGGTTTTCCATTGACTTGTACTGAAGAATACTGTATTTTATATTCTGATTTTTTATATTTTCTCCCGACAGCGGACATTTATATAATAATTGTTTATGGAAAGCGGTTTTCCATGTCCTGTTTTCCGCAAGTCTGTCCCGAACATTATTTTTATGGAGAATGACCATGAACTTTTTTAATGTACTGACGCTGTTTGGCGGTCTGGCCATGTTCCTCTACGGCATGAGGCTGATGGGGGACGGGCTCAAGGAGAGTTCGTCCGGAACGCTCAAGCAGGTCATGGAAAATGTGACCAACAATGTTTTCAAGGCCTTTCTGCTGGGCGCCGCTGTCACGGCCCTGATCCAGTCCTCGACGGCCACGATCGTCATCACCTCCGGTCTGGTCGGGGCCGGTCTTTTGACGCTCCGCCAGTCCCTGGGCATCATCATCGGCGCCAATGTCGGCACCACCGTCACGGGCCAGATCATCCGTCTGCTGGATATGAACGCCGAGGGCGGGTCCTGGCTGCAGATCTTCAAGCCCTCCTCCCTGGCCCCGATCGCCCTGATCATCGGAATCGTCATGATCATGGGCATGGGGAACCGCGTCCGCAATGCCCGCCAGATCGGCAATATCGCGATCGGCTTCGGCATTCTCTTTTCCGGACTGCTCAACATGACCAGCGCCGTGAGCACCCTCACGGAATCTCCCCTGGTCCAGGATCTTTTCGCCGGGATCGGCAACAATCCCCTGATCGGCTATCTGACCGGAGCCGGGGTGGCCTTCGTCCTGCAGAGCTCCTCGGCCACGATCGGTATCCTCCAGGCCTTTTCCTCCTCCGGCCTGCTCATCTGGCACGGGACCTATCCCGTGATCGCCGGCGTCTATCTGGGCGACTGCGTCACGACCGCCATCGTATGTTCGATCGGCGCCAAGGCTGATGCCCAGCGCGTCGGTATCGTCAACATCCTCTATAACCTGTGCAAGACCCTGGTCACCATTGTGGCGGTCACGATCGCCCACAGGGCGGGACTTCTGGACGGGATCTGGAACCAGACCATGAACTCCAGTCTGATCGCCAACACCAATACCATCTTCAACCTGGGCTGCGCCCTCGTGCTCATCCCGGTCCTACCCTTCCTGGAAAAAATGAGCAGGCGGATCGTCAAGGACGAGCCGGTGAAGGCCAACAAGTACCAGGACAAGCTCGATGCCCTCAACCCGGTCTTCTTTTCCACTCCGGCCCTGGCCCTGAACAGCTGCTATGACCTGCTCATGACCCAGCTGCAGCTGGCAAAGTCCAACATAAGCCGGGCCTACAAGCTCCTCTACGACTTCGACGAAGCTGTCTACCAGGATATCCAGGACGAGGAGGTCAATATCGACCTCTTCGCGGACCGGATCAGCGGCTACCTGGTCGCCCTCCTGCCCCATCTCAAGGACGAGGTCCATGTTTCTATCCTGGACCAGTACTACAAGGTCGTATCGGAATTTGAGCGTCTGGGAGACCACGCCGTCAATATCGCGGATAACGCGCAGAGCATGGCGGAGAGAAAGGTCGCCTTCTCGGAGCTGGCGGCCAGGGAGCTCGATGTCCTCCAGGCCCTTCTGGAAAAGATCCTGGCCGACACCGAACTAGCCTTCGGGAAGCGCAATATCGAGGCGGCTTACCGGATCCAGCCCCTGCGCAAGGTGGCCGCGGACCTGGCCTCCGATCTCAAGGACAGCCATCTGGCCCGCATGAGCCGCGGCGAATGCAATGTCTTTCTGGATCCCAATTTCGAGAATCTCCTGTCGGACATGATCCGTATCGCGGACGTCTCCTCCAACGTAGGTGAGGCCGTTGTCGTCCGGGCCCGTCCCGAGCTGGCCAGCCGTGAGCACGGCTATTTCCGGGACCTCCGCCACGAGGACGAGGAATACAGGAAGACCTATACCAAGTATCGCGACACCTACTTCGCCATGCTGCCGGCCGCTTCCGGGAGCCTGGGCGCAGCCACGGGCGGCATGCCCGATTTCAATGACGCCTGACCCCGCTGCGCTGCCCTGACGCAGGTTTCCTGCGGTCCGGCTCCCGGTCATGGGACCGGCCCGGCCATTCAGGACTCACTTATGAGTTTTGTGCGATGAAGACCCAGGACCCGCCGGCGGGTCTTGCGCGATGAAGAACAAAAACACACCTGTCCCTTCCGCCGTGAAAAGGACCGGTGTGTTTTTTTATGCTTTCCTTTTTATTCTTTCCTCTGATCTGATCCGGTTTATCCGATCAGAAAGCCTTCGGCGGTCTCTCCCGCCCGCAGAGCCGTCCCCGCGGGGATTTCGACAAAAACATTGCTGCCGGCCAGGCTGCCGAGCATCTGGTTGCCCTGCTTTTCGGGGATCGTCACCTCCAGGACAGCCTCCCCGGCCTCCACGCGTCCGCGCAGGAGGCGGACGGACTGGTTTTTGCGGCTGTAGTCCCGGTCCAGGCGCACCCGGACCTGATCGGGAAGGACCCGGCTGCAGCCCGCCCTCTTTTTCAGGACGGGCAGGGCGACCGCGTAAAAGGCCGTCATGCAGGCGGCCGGATTGCCCGACAGGGCCAGAACGGGAATGCCCGGCGCCCCGGCTGAACTGTTCTCTTCGCGGGTGCCGGCCTCCAGGGGATCCGGCACAAAGATCCCGAAAGCTCCCGCCATGCCGGGTTTCAGGGACAGCCCCCTGGCCAGGACCTCCACGCCGGCCCTTTCCATGGCCGAGGGCGTACAGTCATAGTCCCCGACCGAGACACCGCCCGACAGGATCACCGCGTCGCACCCATCCTCCGACAGGGCCCTGCGGATCAGGCCGCTGATCACACCCTCCTCGTCCCTGGCCGTGCCCAGATAGAGGGTCCTGCAGCCGGCCTGGGCACAGGCGGCCTGGAGGGCATAGCGGTTGGTGTTGTAGATCCTGCCGTCCGCGGGAGGCTCGTCCTCCTCCAGAAGCTCCGTCCCCGTCGAGATGATCCCGACCAGGGGCTGCCGGTAGACAAGGGGGTGAAAGATTCCCAGGCCGGCCAGCGTTCCGGCGAGCCCGGCGTCCACAGGGGTCCCGGGCCGGCAGAGAACGGTCCCTTTTTTCACATCCTCCCCTGCCCGGACCACATTTTCACCGGCTTTGACCGCAGAGGAGATGGTCACGGACCTGTCTGTAAATTCCGTCCTCTCAAAGGGCAGGACCGCGTCCGCCCCCGGCGGGATCGGGGCTCCAGTCATCAGGTGGGCCGCCGTCCCTTTCGTGATCCCGGTGTGGGCGACATCCCCCGCCGCTATGTAGTCCACGAGCCTGAGGGTGACCGGACAGGAGGCCGAGGCCCCCTCTGTGTCCCGCGCGCGGAAGGCATAGCCGTCATAGGGGGACCGGTCAAAGGGCGGGTTGTCCGCCGCTGCCACTGCTTCCTCCGCCAGGATCCGCCCGGCACAGGTCTCCAGGTCTGCCCTCTCCTTACCGACCGCGGACACGCGGCAAAGGAGCATGTCCCGCACTTGTCTGTAGCTTCCCTTCTCCAGCATATAGCCCCCTTTTTCTGCCTGTTTTCCAGATCCTCAGGCCCCGCGTGAGCGGTGTCGGTTTCTATCCACAGCCTCCGGATCCCCGGTGCTTTTCACGGGTTATTCCGGCCTTCCTAAAGCTCCCGGTAATATTCCGGCCTGATCCCCGGTGTTTTTCACGGGTTATTCCGGCCTTCTTAAAGCTCCCGATAATATTCCGGTCTGATCCCGCGGCCCGAGTCCATGGCCCGCCGGACCGTCTCGAGCATGTCTTCCTTGTCCTCATTGAAGGTCCCGCGCAGGTCCAGATAATTGGAGGCATGGTTCATGCGGAATACGCTCCCGGGGGAATCGATATTCTCCACCAGGATCGCAGTCTCCTCCAGGATCTGCCCCAGCTGCGGCACGACAAAGCTCCCCTCGCGGACCCAGTCCTCCAGAGGAGTCCCGCGCTCGATCAGCAGGGTCAGGACCCCGATATACTCGGGGTTCATGGCCGACAGGGCCCTGGCCGTGCCCAGGGCATGCTCCCGGATCAGCTCTGTCCCTCCCAGGCCGGAGATCGCGGTCACGGACAGGGCCAGGCCGCAGCGCCGGGCCTTCTGCCCCGCCTCGATGATCTCTGCCGCGCTGTGTCCCTTCCGCATCCTGGTCAGCACCTCATCGCAGCCCGACTCCAGGCCCATGTAGACCATGTCGAGGCCCTCCTCCTTCAGCGTCCTCAGGTCCTCCTCGGACTTGAGCAGAAGGCTGATCGGGGAGGCATAGCAGGTGATGCGCCTGCACTCGGGGAAATTGGTCTTTATGAACCGAAGGATCCTGCGCAGATAGTCCATCCTGCAGATCAGAGCATCGCCGTCCGCCAGAAAGATCCTCTCGACATAGCGGTAATGCTGACGGCATTCCGCGAAGTCCTGCAGGACATCCCCCAGGGGCCGGATCACGAAATTCTTTTCCTTGTACATGGAACAGAAGGCGCAGGTATTGTGGCTGCATCCCAGGGTGACCTGGACGATCAGGCTGTAGGCCTCGCTTGGCGGTCTGTAAACTGTGCCGTAATATCTCATATACTGCTCTTTCTCCTTTTTTTCTGTCATTCTGGTCTTATTGAAAAATGTCTGCCGGCCACATCTGCCCGCCGCCAATTATTGCCTGCCGGCCAATAATTATCTGACGATAATAATTATCTGACGATAATATTGTTTTTCGACAATATCTGCCTGCCGGCATTCCATGCCCCGTACACAACAGGCTCCTGGCGGCATGGCTTCCAGTATAGAAAAAAAACGAAAAAGATGCAAATAAAGCAAGGCCGCAGGACATGGAACCATATCCTGCGGCAGATGCTCACTTGAGGTTGTTGCTCCTGTCATAGCGCTTGCCGCCCCAGTAGATCCGGGTGGCGACCTCGGCCTTGTCGGGCAGCTCGACTCCCTCCATGACATATTTGAGGAAGGTCTCGAAGCCGGCGCGGTCTACGATGTAGCCGATGTGCTCCTTGCCCTCGATGGCCTCCTTGTCGATGTATTCCTCGGCGAAGGCATAGCAGTTTTTGACGATCTTGAGGATGCTCTCCTCGTCCGCCCACTTGATGAAGTCCTCGGCCAGGCGGGGATTCTGCTTGCCGGTCCTTCCCAGCAGGACCAGGCGGAAATAATGGTCCTTGCTCCGGGTCCAGGCCCTGGTCGGGCAGTAGGTGACGCAGACGCCGCAGCCGATGCAGAGGTTGGTGTCGCGCTCGATCTTGCCGTTGACGACCTTGAGGGCTCCGACAGACCTCTTGTTGCAGTATTTGACGCACTGCTCGCAGCCGACGCAGCGGTCGGGGTCGTACTGGGGCTCGGTCATGCCGATGATGCCGAAATCATTCATGCGGACCTTGCCGCAGTCGTTGGAGCAGCCGGTGAAGGCCACCTTCATGTGCAGGTTGTTGGGGAAGATCAGCTTGTCCATCTTCCTGGCAAAATCGGTCGTGTCATAACAGCCGAAGGGACAGAGGCGCTTGCCGGGGCAGGCGACGACATTTCTGGTGCCGGCCGCGGGATATCCGCCCTCGTACTCCTCCTGGTTGACGCCGGACTCGTCGATGATCAGCTGCAGCTCCTTGTTGACGGCGTCCATGTCCTCCATCTTGATCCCGGGGATCTCGACGCCCTGGCGGTTGGTGATAAAGATGGTCCCGTTGCCGTATTTTTCCGCGATCTCCGTCACGCGCACCATGGCCTTCGCGCCTATGACGCCGCCGGGAATACGGACACGGGAAGCGGTCTCGCCCCTCACCTTGGAATAGCGAAAGGCATTCTTTTTAAGCTTTTTTAAATTAATATCCATACCCATATGTATTTCCTCCATGTCAGACTGCCTGCGCGGTTTGAACCTGATCTGTGTCTGTCTCGGGGCGCCTCCTTTCCGGGGGCGGCGAAAAAGACTGCAGCCAGGTTCCCGTCAAAGCCGGCTCCGGCCCTCTCTTCCGGGGGCCGCAGAAAAACCCGGGCTGACCGGTCCGCAGGCATGGCGGCATTTAATCGATCATATCCTTGCTGACGGTGTAGTTGAAGACCGGGCCGTCCAGGCAGATATATTTTTCGCCGACGCGGCAGTGTCCGCACTTGCCCAGGCCGCAGCACATCTTGCGCTCCTGGGAGACCCAGATATTCTCCTCCTTAAAGC
>CAMNFJ010000007.1:0-35361 GCA_946536955.1 uncultured Lachnospiraceae bacterium | reverse complement strand
CAGGTGTTGCGCTGAAAATTTACACTTGACAAAAGGTCACTTCATATCAGTAACATAAGATGATTATCTTGAGGCTATACTGTGCAGGCTCTATATACTCCTGCCTGGCGGCGGACTGATCATTCTTATCATTACAGGGGAGGGAAAAGCCTCCACTGAAAAAAATCATATCACAGGAAAAAGATGAGAAAAAAACTAAGTAATATCATTCTGGTCCTGATCCTCCTGGTAGGTGTGGGCCTCCTGGTCTATCCGACCTTCTCGGACTGGTGGAACTCTTTTCACCAGACACGGGCGATCGCCGGATACGCAGCCAAGGTCGCAAACATGGACAGAGAAGATTTCGACCGCATGTGGGCGGAGGCTGAGGCATTCAATGCCCGTCTCCGGGAAACTCCCGGGCGGTTCAGTCTTTCCAAAGAGGAGATAGAGACCTATAATAAAATTCTGGATGTAACGGGAACGGGCATCATGGGATACATCGATATCCCCAGCATCAAGGTGTCTCTTCCTATTTATCATGGTACAGATGAATCAATTCTGCAGATCGCGATCGGGCATATCATAGGAACCTCCTTTCCGATCGGCGGCGAGGGATCGCACTGCGCGGTCTCGGGCCACCGCGGACTGCCCTCCGCCAAGCTGTTCACCGACATCGACCAGCTGCAGGCGGGAGACAAGTTCCTGCTCCAGATCCTCGACCGCACCCTGACCTATGAAGTGGACCAGATCCGCATCGTCCTGCCGCAGGAGCTGCAGGACCTGGAGATCGATCCCTACATGGATTTCTGCACGCTGATCACCTGTACCCCTTATGGTGTCAACACGCACCGCCTGCTGGTGCGGGGACACCGCGTGGACAACGACAATACGGACGCCTCCCGTGTCACGGCCGACGCGATGCGGTTTGAGCCCGTCATCGTCGCGCCTCTGGTCGCGGCCCCGATTCTCTTCCTGCTCCTGATCTATCTGCTGGTCTCCACCAGCAAGTGGAACAGACGCCGCAAGGCCCACAGGACCAAGGACGAGCTGCAGGGAATGATCGACCGGATGGCCCTGGACCAGGACGGAAACCTGGTCGAAAGCAGCCCCGCCAAAAAGAAGACCAGAAAGCGGAAGCCCCGCAAAAAGGCGCCGGCGGAAGATTCCGGAAATGATTCCGGCGGAGGAGACGATTCCGGAGGCGGTTCCCCCGGAGGAAACTGATCCTGAAGAAAAATGTCCTGAGCCCGGAGCCGTACGGCTAGGGGAAGTCAGGAAATAAAACGCAGGGAATAAACCTTGCGATCAAGAGATGAAAGAACAGACGGATTCAGATTAAAGTGTGCCGGAACGGCATGCGGAATATAACGGCAAACGTATGAAAACGAATGGTGAAAGCAGAGGAGGGAACATAACCATGAAAGACGAAAGAAACGTCCGGCATCGCCGGACGGCGGGCGGCCGATGGCGCCCGGCGGCAATTATACTGGCAGCGGTGCTCATGGCTGTTTCCGTGCCGCTCTTCGGGAACACCGCTTTTGCGGATCCCGTGGACCTGACGCAGGACTGCTCCCTGACGATCACATCCAGTGCGTCGACTGAACAGGACAAGGCCCTGCTGGACGAGGCCAATGTTGTGGTCGACATCTATCGCGTCGCCGATGCGATACCTGATGATATGTATGACACTTACCATTGGGAGCCTATTGATCTTTTAAAAGACCGTGGAGTGGAAATCCCCGAAGGACTTGATCGCGCGGGCTGGAGGCAGAAGACAACTGAGATAACTAATCTCATGCTGGGAGACAGTGCCTCCGTTGGACAGACGCAGTGGAATCCAAAGGAAATTACAGATGCACTGATAAATAAGATTAGTGTACCAGAAGATGGCAGTGACGATAGCCGAATGAAGGAAAACAATCCTCTTGGGGTTAAAATCACAGGCCTGAAAGCCGGTATCTATCTGCTTATTCCTCACGGCAATAATATCACCAATTACTGCTCCACCAATAAGGCGGCAGTCGCCAACGATAATGCGGCGATGGATGCAACGAGTGATGTGGCTGTGACGAATCCTGCATCCTTGTCTCCTACAGTCATGCTGGCAAGGTCTTCAAAACGCACGTATCAGTTCGCACCCGAACTAGTAGCACTGCCGACCAAAGCTCCCAACGAGCAGGGCGAGATCATGACATCCAACCGCCCTTATGAGTGGATTTACGATGCAAGTGGAGATGCGGCTATTGTCCTTAAGCCCGCTCAGCTGGGCGTCGGCGGCGACCTGGAGATCATCAAGGACCTCGATACATATGAGTATCGCAAAAAAACAAACGAGGATGGGACACGAAATATTATAGACGATGCGACATTCGTGTTCGAAGTAAAGGCTTACGAAAGCGAAGAAACTTATAAAAGATATTTGGACCAAGGCACGACAGCACCAATGATTTATCACAATTTCGTGTCTATCGAGTTTAATGAGTCTAGCAATAAAAATGCATTGGTTCGAAATCTTCCGGTTGGATCCTACGTGATTGTAGAGGAAGTGTATTCGGGTCGCAGCTATTCAGCTACTGTAGAGACTACAAAGACCGCAACAATAGCCGCTGATCAGGCTGTTTCTGTGGAATTTGAAAACACCTATGATGAAAGACACGGTGGCGGCGGATCGTTGACAAACAATTTCAAGTATGGCGACAATGGCTGGGAAGCCAAACGCGTTTCAGACAACAGTACAGACCAAGAGGTTGTCAAGGAATTCCCTGGATTAAAGTGACGGAAAGGAGGGTTGACATATGGACACACATATGAAAAAGAACATTAGTTGGACGACCCTTCGGACCGGCCTGTTGACAGCGGCAGCTATTATGCTGGTCATGAGCGCTGTGATGGGCTCAGCGTGGGCTTACTTTACCACGTATACCAGGGCCAAAGGAGGGTATGTACTTCGTCTTGGACATGAGGAACATGACGACGAGGAATTCAGCCAATGGAACAAAGAGATTAAAATATCGCTCTCAGAAGATTCCAAACCTGTATATTTGCGCGCAAGAGCTTTTTGCGCTGATTATTCACTTACATATAGTGATGTGAAGATCGATCAGGAAGATCAGCCCGTCAATAACAATTGGGTTCAGATTGGCGACTGGATGTACTATACAGAGATATATAGTCCTGAAAAAGATAATGAAGGAAATATAATACCGGCTAAATCATTGTTTGTGAGAATCAACAATGTTCCTCAGGATGAAATGGCAGGCATCATGAAGGGAGACGAGTTCAACGTTATCATCATCTACGAAGCAGCAGAGGTACAGTATGATGAAAACGGCAAAATGCTTCCTTATGACAGTGAAGTGGTTTGGAAGAAGACAGTCCAGACTGGAAGGACAGAAGCCTCAGGGTCCAAATTCTATGAATATGTGGCTAATACCAACACAAAGAAATATCATCTGCCTACATGCCCTGATGTGAACGAGATGGAGCGTCAGCACAGATGGTATGTAGATGTCAGCAAAGACGAATTGGAAGCTCAGGGCTATGAGCCTTGTAAAAACTGCAATCCATAATAGACTCAAACTGGAATATGAAAGCAGGACGATGAGAATAGGAGGATTGACAGTTGAAAATAATAAATAATCAAACATTCAAGCACAATGGTGTGCTCAGGGCTTTGAACGAAGTTGGTAGCAGAGGGGGTGATATCTTATGAAAAAATTTAAAAAATTCATCACATCACCCGTGACTACAATTGTACTATTTGCGGCAGCGGCAGGATTGCTGTTGTTCTCAACGATAGGTGGTATTCGTGCGGCGCTTCAGATTTTCTCGGAAACATATGCCGGTCATATTGAAATGTATGATATTGGTGTATCACTTAGAGAAAAAACCCAGATTGATGAAGCTCCTGTGATAGTAGCCTGGCGAAATCACCAGGGCACAAACACAGGTGATGAATGGGATGAAGTTGAAAATGGAATAGGTACACTGCTTATCGGCACATCAAAGGAATTTAAAAGAGATAATAAATACAATAAAGCTCCTTTCCTGGGCCAGGATGCAGATCTTGTGTTTGGTAAGGCATACCCCGAGGAAATCAGTGTTGAGAACACGGGCAATATCGATGAGTATGTTCGTGTAACAATTTATAAGTACTGGACTGATCCTGATGGGAATAAAGTGTTTGAATCAGGTTCAAAAGGCACATCAACACAGGGGCTCTCTCCTGAATTAATCAAGCTGAATTTGACAAACACTGATGTCTGGATTAAGGATGAAGACGCGAGCACAGAAGAGCGCATGGTCTTCTACTATAGCAAAATGCTTGGTAAGCAGAAGGACGCAACTTCCAGAGATACATTGGAAGTTAAGGCAGCATCGACAGAATCAGTGCCGCTTAGTGATACAATAACTATTGATCCTTCTGTGGCAGACAAAGTTACTCAGACAAAAACGACTGATGAAAATGGTTACACAACCATTACGACAGAATATGACTATGATGGCTGGCAGTTCTGCCTGGAGGCAGAAGTTGATGCTGTCCAAAGCCACAACATCGTGGATGCGGCCAAGAGTGCCTGGGGCGTGGACCTCAAGCTCCTCGACAACGGCGATATCCAGCTGGCAAAGTGAGAAAGGAGGCTGAAGGATGAAAAAAATACTGAACAGAATTCTGCCTCCGGTCATGATCGCGGCCATGCTGGTCTCAGTCATGAGCATCTCCGCCTTTGCGGAGCTCGTCCCGGCGGCAAACAACTGGTCCGTCTCCTTTACGACAGACAAGAAGATGGTCAGTACCTTCAAGACGGCCGAGATGGACGACCAGATCTACGGTCTGCAGCCCGGTGACTACACGGATATCACCCTGAACCTGAAAAACGACAACGAGACCACGACCGACTGGTATATGACCAACCAGGTCCTCAAATCCCTCGAGGATACCCGTGACAGCGACACAGGCCTTGCGGGCGGTGCCTACACCTATATCCTCACCTATAAGGGCAATCAGGCCGGGTCTGAGGAGAGGGTCCTCTTCTCCAGTGAGACCGTCGGTGGTGAAAATGTCAGCCAGGCGGGCGAAGGTCTGCATGAAGCGACGGATGCCCTCAAGGACTGGATTTACCTCGATACCCTTAAAAAGGGCGAGGGCGGCACCCTGAACCTGCGCGTCGCGCTCGACGGCGAGACCCAGGGTAACGACTATCAGGATACCCTGGCCGAACTGCAGATGAACTTCGCGGTGGAGCTCAATACGACTCCCAACACTCCGCCCAAGGAGGACGATAAGAAGAAAGAAACAAAAGACGACGATGACGATGATGACGACAAGAAAAAGTCGAGCACCAGCTCCTCTTCTTCTTCTCATTCTTCCAGCAGTGTCGTCAAGACCGGTGACTACACCGACACTATCCGCTATATCGTAGCGGCGGCTGTCAGTGGAGTGGTCCTCTTCTTCCTCGCTCTCTACAGCTATCTTGAGAGGCGGAGACTTGCGCGCAGAAAGGCCCGCAGAGCGGCGAGGAGAGAAGCGCGCAGACAGGAGAGAGGAGGCATGTCATGAGACGGAATGGAAACGGACAGTTTTCCGCCGGACAGCGCAGAAGCCTCTTCGTCCGCGCGGCGGCGGTGATCATCGCCCTGTGCATGGTCGCGGCCCTGGCTCTGCCGGCGCTCGCGTCGGATACGGATTCCAAGAGTGCCTCGAACAGTTCGGATACCTACACCTATACGGTCAGAGTTTTTGCCGGCAAGCAGGGCAAGGTTACCAATGACAAGGGTGAATTCACCGAGGATGTCAAGACCTACGAAGTGGAGCCCGGCGAGAGCATCACGATCCAGTATCAGGATATCGCCAAGGCCGATGAAGGAAGCAAGTACTACGTGACCGGCTTCCGCGAGAGCGGCAAGGACAACAACACCAGGCAGACCGTTGCCTCGGAGATGCAGAAAAACAACTTCGTCGTGGACCGCGATATGGACTTCGTCGTCTCCTACGGTATGAAGGGAGACCAGACAGCCTATACGATCCATTATCTGGAGAATCAGACCAACAGAGTCCTGCATGATCCTGTCACCTATTACGGAAACGTCGGCGACAAACCAGTCGTCTCCTACCGCTATATCGATGACTACACTCCTCTGTACCGCAATATCACAGGTACACTGAAAAAGGATTCCGCCAACGACTGGACGTTCTACTATACCAGGATCACTCCTGCGACGACTACGACCACCACGACAACGACAGCGTCCTCGACTACGACAACGACGTCCAGGACGACCACGACGACCACCAGGAGCACGACGACCACGACGACCAGGCCGGCCACGACGACCTACAGGCCGTACACGACAACCACGACGACCAGGCCGTACACGACGACCACGACTGTGGCACCTGCGGCGGCAGGCAATGCGGCGGCAGCGACTCCTGCGGGCACGACTCCTGCGGGCACGACTCCTGCCGGAACGACCCCTGCGGGCACAACTCCCGCCGGAACGACTCCCGGAGGCACGACAACGACGACACCCGGAGCAGGTACAGGCACCGCCGGTACAGCAGCCGGAACGGGAACAGGAACAGGTACCGGAACGCAGACCAACAATGGTCCTTCCGACCTTCTCGACCTGGATGATCCCGATACTCCTCTGGCCAACTACGGCGTCGCCAACGCGAACACGACGACTACCACGACCGTGTCCACGTCGACATCGGAGAGCACCGAGACCACGACCAACAGCGAGACCGAGGGTGTGGTGCGTGCGCGCGGTATGTCTACACCTGTGAAGATCCTTCTCGGTGTACTGATCGTTGCTCTGCTCGGCGGTGCAGGCTGGTTCTTCTTCAGACGCTTTGCAAATGAAGATGACGACGATGACGACGATGAAGATGATGACGACGATGAGGAAGTCTGATTCTGATTCGTGACGGAGACCGGTCGTCAGAGCATAACTGACGTGACCGGCTGTGGACAGGTGACTGGAAATGGCAGGTCCGGCAGCTGGAACACGAAGGCCGAGAACTGAAAACTGTAATATGGAAACCCCCGCAGGCGGAGAGGTCTGCGGGGGTTTTTCAAAAAAAAGAATTTGTAGTATAACGTAATATAAAACAAATATAATTAATAATACGTCAAACTCAAGATACGGACCGGCACGGGAAGAGGCTGAGATGGCTAAAAAACGTTCGAAGAAAAAAAAGAACATGCGGGCGGGCGCAGACGGATATTCCACGGCAAAAAAGCCTGGGATGCTGATCTACGTGCCTGCTTTTTGTACTTTGATCGGAACGTTGATGCTGCTGGTGGTGATCGCCGCGGCGATCCCCCTGAGCGTGCCGGAATTTATGGGCTACGAAATCTACAACGTGGTCAGCGGGTCCATGGAGCCGACCATCCCGATTGGCAGTATCATCTATGTCAAGCCCTCTGACCCGGTCGATATAGAAAAGGGCGACATCATCGCCTTTGAGAGCGGCGACAGCATTGTCATGCACCGCGTGATCCAGAACGATGTCATCAACGGTGAATTTACGACAAAGGGGGACGCCAACGCGGCGGAGGACATCAACGAAGTCCGCTACAAGAACCTGGTCGGCGTCGTCGCCTACCACATCCCCGTGCTGGGCCAGCTCCTCATCCTCTACGCAAGCTCCCTGGGCAAGATCTGTATGATCAGCTTCGCCGCCTGCGGGGCCCTGCTCAATATCCTGGCGAGCCGTTTCAGCGACTATCTCAAATATGAGAGAGAAGAGGAGCGTCTCAAGGAGGAGTACCTGGCAGCGGCCAGAAAGGCGGACCAGGAGGCAAAGGCGGCGGCCGTCAAGGACGGCCAGGATGCTGAGACAGCTGCAGAGAAAGCCCCGGAGGCGGATCCGGCAGCCGTGAAGGAAGCTTCGGAAGCGAACCCGGCAGCCAAAAAAGAAGCTCCGGAAGCGGATGGAGCAGCCATAGAGAAAGCCCCGGATGCAGGTCCGGAGGCCGAAAGAGAAACGACAGAATAATCACAGAATAATCGAAAGAAACAGCTGACTGATTGCAGCAGCATGAGTGCAGCTGACTGACAAAGCAAACTGCCTGTAAGAGAGAAAGACAGGACAAAAGCGGCGGAGATCTGAAGCGTGCAGCCTGGAGCGGAATATCCCTATCATTCAAGTGAATATCGGACAAACCGAAGGAGGTACCGACGGAGAGACCGAAGATCCGCGGGGCTTTGCCGCCGGATCCTCCTGCTGGCACTCCTCCTGATCCTGTGCGGATGCGGAGGCGTGGCCTCGACGGAGGCCGGTGCCGCCCAGACCGGAGCGGGAGAGGCTGTGAGGCCGGACAGGGTCCTGCCGTCCGCCGCGGAGGCGGAGCCGGTCAGGGAGGAAGGGACAGAGGCCCCCGCCGGTGCTTCGGGGATAACGACCCCGCCCTTTTTTGCCTCGTCCTTCCACGCCGACAAGGCGGTGGGCGGAAACGGCGTCCTGATCGACCTGTCAGCCGCTTCCGACGGCTATATCGGGGTCAGCGGCAAGTCCTCCGGCAGGATGAAATTTCAGGTCATAAAGGACGGGGAGACCTACACCTATGACATGAAGTCGGACGGGACTCCATCCATTTTTCCCCTCCAGATGGAGGACGGGATGTATTCCTTCCGAGCCCTGGAGAACGTGTCAGGATCCAAGTACGCGGTCGTCTACACCGTGGACGAGATCATCACGATCCCGGATATCTACAAGCCTTATCTGTGCGCAAGCGATTACGTCAATTATACGGAAGACTCGGCCTGCGTGAAAAAGGCAAAGGAATTCGCCTCGTCGGCAAAGGACACAAAGAGCTTTATCGCCTCCGTCTATGAATTTATCTGCTCCACCGTCACCTATGACAAGGAGAAGGCAAGGACGGTCCAGTCGGGCTACCTGCCCGTGCCGGACGAGACCATGAAGACAGGCAAGGGGATCTGCTTTGACTACGCCTCTCTGGCAGCTGCCATGCTGCGCAGCCAGGGAGTGCCCTGCAAGCTGATCTTCGGCTATGTCTCCCCCAATGAAGTCTACCACGCCTGGAACATGTTCTACACGGAGGAGAGCGGCTGGGTCACGGCCAAATTCGAAGTCTCCGCAAAGAGATGGAACCGCATGGACCTGACCTTTTCCGCCAACGGGGCGGACGGGAACTTCATAGGCGACGGAAGCAATTACAAAGACGTCTACTGTTATTGAGCGGCACACGATCGGAGGATCTCCATGGCCAAACAGAAGAAACTGGATAATCTGGGTGTCAGCGCCTTTTGCGAGAGCATGGGCATGATGGTGCGGGCCGGCATTCAGACGGATGAGGCTGTCTCCCTGCTGGAGCAGAGCACGGACGACCGGGAAAAGGGCGTCCTGGGACAGGGCATCTCCGTCATGAAGGAAAAGGTGGAGCAGGGCTCCAGCCTGGGCGAAGCCATGCGGGCATCCGGGATCTTTCCCGAATACGCCCTGCAGATGATACAGGCGGGCGAGACCTCCGGGCGTCTGGAGGACATCCTCTTCCGGCTCTCCCGCTATTACAAGGACCAGAAGATCATATCCGAAAAGCTCAAGAGCGCGGTCACCTATCCCGCCGCCATGCTGGTCCTGATCATAGCGGTCCTGGCCGTCATGCTCTCCATGGTCCTGCCGTCCTTTACGGATGTCTATGACAGCCTGACCGGAAGCCTGTCGGCCTCCACCTACAGCTATATCCGCTGGGCCTACGGCTTCTGCTGGTTCGCCCTGATCCTGATGATCATCCTGGCGGTCTGTCTCTTCGGAGGCCTCTGGCTCTGGAACAGCGGCAAAAAGAAGGTGGTCGAGGACGTCCTCCGCAGGATCCCCCTCTGCTCGGATATCCTGGACAATATGGGCATGTTCCGCTTCACCTCGGCCCTGGGAACCTTCCTGGCCAGCGGCGAGCTGCAGGACATCGCGGTCATCGACAGCATTCCCATGGTTGACTGCGCGCCCGTTGAGGAAAAGCTCAAGCGCTGCGTCAAAAGGATGGAGGAGGGCCACAGCATCGCCCAGGCCGCCTATGACGAGAACCTCTTCGAACCCGTCTATGGCCGCATGCTCCTGGCCGGGGAACGGAGCGGCAGCATGGAATCCGTCCTGGAGCGGCTCACAGAGCTCCTGGAGGAAAATGTCACAGCCATGGTGGACCGCCTGGTCGGGATCGTCGATCCCCTCCTGTCCGGCATCCTCATGTTCACTGTGGGCCTCTCCCTACTCAGCGTCATGCTGCCTCTGATCGGCATGATGAATTCCATCGGGTAAAAGCATCGGATCCTGTCATCGGACATGGCATCGATAGTATTTAATCGAAAAAAACACCGGGCAGATCCCCGGCCGCAGGGTACAGTCAGGAAAAGGAGCACACATGTATTCTGATAAAAGAAAAAATCGAATATCCTGGATCCTGCTCCTTGTGGCGGCCCTGGCGGCAGCCGCGGCCCTGTGGTTTTTCGCGGCGGGAAGGTCCTCCCGGGATCTCTCGGAGGAGAGTGCGGCCGCCGTGCGCAGCGCCATCATCAGAAGCGCCCGCCAGTGCTACGCGGTCGAAGGGATCTACCCTCCGACCCTGGAGTACCTGCAGGAAAACTACGGACTCCAGGTCAACACCCGCGATTTTTACATCCGCTACGATATTTTTGCCTCCAACATCGCCCCCGAGGTCACTGTGACAGGAAAATAAAGCCCCGGAAGAGAATCGGAGATTGAATTTTATGAAAAAGACCAGTTCAACGCCCCTGGGTCTGTATGTGATCGGGATCGCGGCCCTCTTTATAGCCGGCTTCCTGATGCTGGTCATCTTCGGGGCCCAGACCTACCGGAACACGGTGGGCAGCCAGAATGACAACAACCGGGCCAGAGCGACCCTCTCCTATATCTCTGCGGCCGTCCGGTCCAGCGACACGGCAGGGGCGGTCCGGATCACGGAGGAGGACTCCGGGGACGGGACACAGGCCCCCGTGCTCCGGCTGGCGGACCACGGGACCGGATACGAGATCAGGATCTACCAGTACCAGGGAAAGCTGATGGAGGAGTACGTCCGCGAGGATGCCCCCTTCGACCCGTCTGCCGGCACCGAGGTCGGCGAGACCCGGGTCTTTGAGGCGCAAAAGGACGGCGGCATCCTGAGGGTAGGGACCGATGACGGGAGCGTCCTCCTGCACCTGCGCGCAGAGCAGGATTAAGGGCCTTTCCCCTGACAGGGATCGATCTGCGATGGTTTTCCCGGGACACGTAAAATCAGGCACAGGAAGAGATTATGGACAGAAAACAGCATATCACCGCCTTCTATCTGGAGACCCTCCTGATGATCGTGGTGTTTATCTCCATCATACTGGTACTGACCAGGGTGTTCGGAGGGGCCCGCCTGCAGAGCGTGGAGGCGGAGCGCCTGACCACATCTGTCACCCTGGCCCAGAATACGGCTGAGGCCGTCTCCGCGTCGAAAAGCGCTGAGGACCTCCTGGCCCTCATGGACCGGGGAGGCAGCGCCCGGCTCAGCACAGATGAAAAGACCGGCCGCACCCTTGTGACGGCGGCCTATGACCATGACCTCCAGCCCGTCGCCCTCAGGGACGGAAGCCCCGAGGCGCCCGGCGCCCTGCTCGTGGAGGCCGAATGGATCCCGGCCGGGCAGGACGGAGGGCTGACGGACTGCCATATCCGGGTCAGCGCCGCGGACACCGGCGCCGAGATCTACAGCCTGGACACCTCCGTCTACATCCCGCAGCCGTGAAGCAATAAGCTGTGAACCAATAAGCTGTAAACTTATAAGCTGTGAACCTACAAGCCGTCAACCGATATTTCTGTGAGATTTCTGTAAATCCGACCGGAGAAAGCTATGAATCAGGTACCCATCAAGCTGGGCCCCCTGGCCTTGCTTCTGACCATCATCAGCATCTGCCTGACGACCCTCTCCATACTGACCTGCACGACGGCCGGCGCTGACCTGCGCCTGGCCTCCAAGTATGCCGATACCGTCCGCATCCGCTATGAGCTTGAGCGGGAGGGACAGGCCTTTTTGCAGGAGGCGGACGAGACGGTCTCCTCGGGCCTCCCCCTCAACGCGGTCTTTGACGCCGCTCCCGCCCCCGGCGGGGGGATCACCAGGACCTTTGAGAAGGAGGGGACGGTCCTGACCGTAACCCTGGCCCCCGCGGCCGCCGGATACCGCGTCTCCGAGTGGAGCCTGGTCCGGCAGTGGGAGGAGAACGACAGCATCGGAAATATCTGGACAGGTGAGTGGTAGAACTATAATAAAATTTTCATAAAGTAATAACAAAGCTGTGATATAGCTGTGAGAAAGCTGTGAGGCAGCTGATAAAACTCCCTGCCGGGATGACCGCAGGGCACAGAAGATAAGGCAGGACTCTGCAGGAAAGGACAGCGATATGCAGATTGAAGCGATATTACAGAAGGCGATCGAGATGGACGCGGCCGATATATTCATCATCGCAGGTCTCCCCATCACCTTCAAATGCCACGGCCATCAGGAGCGCATGACGGGCTTCGGGGACCTGCCGGACCGTCTGCTGGAGGACAGCATCTCCGTCCTGGTGGATGAGATCTACACGATCAGCCGGCGCAGCCGCGCCAACCTGGAAAAGGGGATTGACGACGACTTCTCCTTCTCCCTTTCCCGCCTGGGGCGCTTCCGCGTCAATGTCTTCCGCCAGAGAGGGTCTTTGGCGGCGGTCATCCGCGTGATCCACTTCGGCCTGCCGGACCCTGCCAGGCTGGGCATCCCGGAAAATGTGCTTTCGCTCGCCGACAATAAAAAGGGCCTGGTCCTGATCACCGGCGCCGCGGGCACCGGAAAATCGACGACGCTGGCCTGTATGATCGACAGGATCAACAAGAGCCGGGACTGCCATATCATCACCATGGAGGACCCGATCGAATATATCCACCGCCACGACAAGTCGATCGTGACCCAGAGGGAGATCTCGATCGACACACCCGGCTATCTGGAGTCCCTGCGGTCGGCCCTGCGCGAGAGCCCGGACGTCATCCTTCTGGGCGAGATGCGCGACTACGACACAATCTCCAGTGCCATCACAGCGGCGGAGACGGGCGTCCTGCTCTTCTCGACCCTCCACACCAGCAGCGCCGCCAATACCATCAACCGCATCCTGGATGTTTTTCCTGCCAATCAGCAGCAGCAGGTCAAGATCCAGCTTGCCCAGATCCTCAAGGGCGTGGTCTGCCAGCAGCTGGTGCCCGGCATCGACGGCGGCCAGATCCCCGTCTTCGAGGTCCTAAGATCCACGACCGCCATCCAGAACATGATCCGCGAGGACAAGCTCCACCAGCTGGACAGCGCCATGCACGCGGGCGCCGCGGACGGCATGTGCACCATGGACGGAAGCCTCCTGAAGCTTTTCAGGGAGGGCAGGATCAGCAAGGCCACAGCCCTGGTCAGCTGCGTCCACTATGAAAACATGGTCAAGCGCGTCGGCGGGATCTGAAACACCGTCAGGAGCAGGATCGTCTCCAGGCCGGTCACTTCCGGAAGAAAACGGAATAACACGGAATTACAAAAGAACCATCAACAGTGTAATATACACCCCCTACAGACAGTGAATGTCTATGAAAGGAGGTGGCCGATATGGAAGGATCACAGATTTATATCGGTACGCCAAACGGGATCGTCCTCTGTGTGAACAAAAAAACGGGAGACCAGCTCGAGGGATGCTTTTACCATTCCTACAGCCCCGAACCGGTTCACTTTTATAACGCGGACGGACTTATCTTTGAAATGGAAAAGTTTTACGACAGCATTAATTTTCCGCACCCGGCGACCAACATCAGGTCCTTTGCGGACAGTACCCGCAGCAGCCACAGAACAGAGAAAAGGGAGAAAATCATGAAGGATCAGGAACTTCTCAGCAAGCACGGCGACATGGGCTCTTTCATCATCCGTGTCCAGCAGCGGCAGAACAGCAGCATGCAGGGCCGCCTGACCTGGATCGAGAAAAACAAGACAGTCTATTTCCGCTCCGTTTGGGAAATGATCCGTCTCATCGACAGCGCCGTCGAGATGAACAGCCCCTCCCCGGAAGACGAGCTTCCCTCCTGGGAGGACTGAAGGCCCGGGTATAACGGCTTTTTTGCCCATGCGCGAAGCGCACGAGGAAGGTGAAAAGACAGGTTACATTCACAGTCCGAAGGAACTGCGAACAGGAAAAACCGCTCATAGCCAGGCTCCCCCGGGATATCTCCCGAGGGGGGCTTGTGGCGCGTGTTTTTTCAAGTAGACGATGAGCAATAAAAATGATATTCTATATACTGTCTGCGCAAAATAAATGGCGTCAGGCAGTATATTTATCTGTGCCTGCATGGAAAACGGCGTCAGGCACTGTATTTATGCTTCTTTACTTCTTATTACATTTGAGAGGACTTTTACACAATGATACATATCGGAAAGCAGAAAATGGAGCGGAATGACCCGTGCTGGTGCGGCAGCGGCAAAAAGTACAAGACCTGCCACATGCATTTTGATGAAAAACTGAAAAAGTACCAGCTCTACGGCGCCATCGTGCCGGACAGGAGCCTGCTCAAAAACCAGCAGACCATAGACGGGATCAAAAAGAGCGCGGAGATCAATATGGCCTGCCTGGACGCGGTCGCAAAAGAGATCGGCGCGGGCATGCCCACGGAGGACATCGACCGCATCGTCTATGATACGACCGTCCGCATGGGCGGCATCCCTGCCCCCCTCCATTACGAGGGCTTTCCCAAGAGCGTGTGCACCTCGATCAACGAAGAGGTCTGCCACGGCATCCCCGATGAAAAGCATATCCTCAAGAACGGCGACATCATCAATGTCGACTGCTCGACCATCCTCAACGGATATTTCTCGGATTCCTCCCGCATGTACTGCATCGGCGATGTCTCCGAGGAGAAAAGGCGCCTGGTCCAGGTGACCAAAGAGTGCGTCGAGATCGGCCTGGAGGCAGTCATCCCCTGGACCTATCTGGGAGACATGGGCAGCAAGGTCCATGAGCACGCAGTGAAGAACGGCTATTCCGTCGTCCGCGAGATCGGCGGCCACGGGATCGGCCTCGAATTCCACGAGGACCCCTTCGTCAGCTACGTGTCCGAACCCGGCACCGAGATGCTCATGGTGCCCGGCATGGTCTTTACCATCGAGCCCATGGTCAACATGGGTACGGACAGGATCTTCCAGGACGCCGATAACGGCTGGACCATCTATACACAGGACGGCAAACCCTCCGCCCAGTGGGAGATCCAGGTCCTGGTGACCGAACAGGGCCACGAGGTTCTGTGCTGGTAAACATGACAAAGGGGACGGTCCTTTCTGGCACGTTTTCGCAAGCATGACAAAGGGGACGGTCTTTTCTGGCACATTTCCGGGTGTGACAAAGGAAATGGTCCTTCCCGGCACATTTCCGGGTCACTTTCCCAATCCATAGATTACTGACGATCAGATTTCCCCTGTACAGGGACTTCATAGCGACAGCTTCCGCATCGAGGACTCCGGAGACCGGATTTCCCCGCTGCAGGGACTTCATATATATCATGCGAGGTGGATTAACATGCAAAACAAAGGAAAGTATTATATCACAACGGCGATCGCCTACACGTCCGGCAAGCCCCATATCGGCAACACCTATGAGGTCATTCTGGCGGACTGTATCGCGCGCTACAAGAGGGCGGACGGCTATGACGTGCGCTTTATGACCGGGTCTGACGAGCACGGCCAGAAGATCGAGTCCAGGGCGGCCCGCGCGGGCAAGAGCCCCAAGGAATTCGTCGACGAGACCGCGGGCGAGATCAAACGCCTGTGGGACCTGGTCGGGACTTCCTATGACCGCTTCATCCGCACCACCGACGCCGACCACGAGCGCCAGGTGCAGAAGATCTTCAAAAAGCTCTATGATCAGGGTGATATCTATCTGGGCCACTACAGCGGAATGTACTGCCAGGAGTGCGAGGCCTTCTACACCCCTTCCCAGATCGAGGAGGAGGGCAAGTGTCCCGTCTGCGGCAGCCCTGTCCATGAGGCCCAGGAGGACGCCTATTTCTTCCGCATGAAAAAATATGCCGACAGGCTGATCGAGCATATCAATACCCATCCCGAGTTCATCCAGCCCGTCTCCAGAAAGAACGAGATGATGAACAATTTCCTTCTGCCCGGCCTGCAGGACCTGTGTGTCTCCAGATCCTCCTTCTCCTGGGGCATTCCCGTGGACTTCGCGCCCGGCCATGTCGTCTATGTCTGGCTGGACGCCCTGACCAACTACATCACAGGCCTGGGCTACGACGCGGACGGCAATAACGACCCGCTCTTTGACAAATACTGGCCCGCCGACCTCCACCTGATCGGCAAGGACATCGTCCGCTTCCACACGATCTACTGGCCCATCTTCCTGATGGCCCTGGATATCCCGCTTCCCAAACAGGTCTTCGGCCACCCCTGGCTCCTGCAGGGCGGCGAAAAGATGTCCAAGACCAAGGGCAACGTCATCTACGCGGACGACCTGGTAGACATCTTCGGCGTGGACGCGGTCCGCTATTTCGTCGTGCATGAGATGCCCTACGAGAACGACGGCGTGATCACCTGGGAGCTGGTCGCGGAGCGCATCAACTCCGACCTGGCCAACACCCTGGGCAACCTGGTCAACCGCACCATCGCCATGAGCAACAAGTACCTGGGCGGCACCGTGAAGGACACCGGCTCCTTCGCCGGCCTGACCGACGAGGAGGCCGCTAAGGCCAAGGGCTATGACGAAGACCTCAAGGCCACCGTGACAGCCGCCTATGACAAGGTTGAAAAGAAGATGGACGAGCTCCGCGCGGCGGACGCCCTGACCGAGATCTTCTCCGTCTTCAAGCGCCTCAACAAATACATCGACGAGACCGAGCCCTGGATCCTGGGCCGCGACGAGGCCAAAAAGGACCGCCTCTCCACCGTCCTCTACAACCTGGTGGAGGGCATCACCATGGGCGTGTCCCTGCTGGCTCCCTTCATGCCCGAGACGGCGGAAAAGACCGTCAGGATGCTGGGCACACAGATCCGTGACTTCGATACCCTGAGCAGCTTTGGCGCCGCCGGCGACAGCTTCACCGTGACCGACAAGCCCGAGATCCTCTTCGCCCGCCTCGACCAGAAGGAGGTCATGAAGAAGGTCGAAGTCATCATGGAAAAACAGCGCGCCCAGGCGGCAGCCGAAGCCGCAGCGGATGCGGCCGCCAATGGCGAAGCCCCTGCGGCTAAAACAGAGGAAAAAGCTGAAGAGGCCGTCCCCGAAGTGGAGAAAAAGCCCGAGGTCACCATCGATGACTTCGCCAAATGCCAGTTCCAGGTCGGCGAGATCATCGCCTGCGAAGCCGTCAAGAAGTCCAAAAAGCTCCTCTGCTCCCAGGTGAAGATCGGCTCCGAAGTCCGTCAGATCGTCTCCGGCATCCGCAAGTACTACAGCCCCGAGGAGATGGTGGGCAAGAAAGTCATGGTCATCACCAACCTCAAGCCCGCCAAACTGGCAGGCCTCATGTCCGAGGGCATGATCCTCTGCGCCGAGGCTCCCGACGGCAGCCTGGCCCTCATGACCCCCGAAGCGGACAAAAACGTCCCCGCCGGCAGTGAGATCGGCTGATCTGTCTGATCGAACAACGATTATCAAAACCTTGAACCGTCACGGCCGGCCCTCCGACCGTGGCGGTTTGTCATCAGCCCGAAGCTGCGCCGGGCTGCCATCCGGCCTGTCCGCCGGAGCTTGCAGTCGGACTGTCATTCGGATTGCACGCCGCCGGCGACAGCGTGACCGTTATTCGTCCCGAAACTGCTGCCGTCTGCTGCCGGGATCCAAAACCAGGAGGGATAAGCATTGATGAAAAAAAGATACGTCCTGCGGCTGACGGCTGCCCTGCTGGGCCTGGCCCTGACCCTGGTGCCTGTGCAGCAGGTACACGCGGCCGGCGGCTTCCGGAATGATTTCAGGAAAAGAACCGGGGCTCTGGCCCCCGTGAAAACACCGGCATCCGCGGCAGACAGCGCCCGGGCCTATACAGGATCGGACAGAGCATCCGCTGCGGCGGAGCAGGCCCTGCCCAGGCCCGGCCTGCCTGACATCGGCCTGCCGAAACCAAAGCTGCCCAAGCTCAACATACCGGATCTCCCTTCGGACTTCCATATCGACAAAGCCACCGAGAAGAAGAGGCTGGCGGAGGCGGTCCGTCAGCTGGATGAGTACGGGCTCTCTCCGGAAAAACTCGTCGAGCACTTCTGGGACTATATCTCCCGCAGGGAGAACCGGGACCGGATTGGGGAAAAGGCCGGAGAGCTGAAGAAAAAGGCGGAGGACCTCAGGGGCGGCGCGGGAAAACTGATGGAAAAGGACCGCGCCGGCAGCTCTGACAGCGGAAGCTCAGGGACCACTGCGGGCTTGGCTCTGCCGGAAGAGGCCCGGCAGGAGATCGACCGCGTCAGGAAAACAGCCGCTGAGGAAGCCGGCAGAAAGATTGAAGAAGCAGTGGACGCCGCGGCGGACCAGGCGGCACAGAAGGCCGCTGAGGAGATCGACAGCGCCGCGGAGGCTGTAAAGCAGGAGGTTATGGATCAATGAAAATATTTGACGCGGAAAGCCCGCTTATGTCCGGGCTCTCCAGGATCACGGACCTGATCCTTCTGAACCTGGTCGTCCTGGCCTGCTGCCTGCCGGTGATCACGATCGGAGCGGCCATGACCGGCATGCACTATGTCCTGCTCAAGATGGTCAGAGATGAGGAGGGCTATGTCGTGCGGGCCTATTTCAAGTCCTTCCGGGAGAACTTCCGCCAGGCAACGATCCTCTGGGGGATCTACCTCCTTTTCGGCCTGGTGGTCTATATGGACCTGGCCCTCACCGGCCCCTCCGCGGCCGGGGGCCTGCAGCTGCCGGCGCCCCTCCGCTATCTGATCATGGGCGGCGGCATCTTCGTGACGCTCGTCTACCTCTACGTCTTTCCCCTCCTGTCCCGCTTCAGCAACACGGTGGGGGAAACTCTGGCCAACGCGGCCAGACTGGTTCCGGCGGCCTTTCCCCGCACCTTCGCCATGGCCCTGGTGACCCTGGCCTTTCCGGCGGCCGTGCGGATCATGCCCGTCCTGTTCCCGGTCGAGATCCTCCTGGGCCTGACGGGCCCGGGCTTTCTCTGCGCCCTGATCTATGACCCGGTCTTTCGCCGGATCGAGGACCGGATCCGCGGCACGAGCGCAGAGGATGACCTCTGAGAGGCTTTTTCCGGGCCGTCCGGCATCTGCGGCAGTTTCGACACAATGCCGGAGGGCATCTGTCAAAATGACGGAAATCCTGCGAGAATAGTGTACAGAATGACGGCTGTTCCGGCCGTCATTTTTTTTTGCCGGCCTGTCAGGTCAGGAAATGAGGGGATTTTTTGGGCAGTCGTGCCATAGCGGGCCGGGCTCCTTTTTCGTATACTGTTAAACATGAAAAAGAACTGTATCCGGCGGATGCGGTCCGGATAATGCTTAGCATGGAAAAGGACGTCAAGGAGGAAAAAATGGCAAGTTTATCTCTGAAAAATGTCAACAAGGTATATCCCAACGGATTCCAGGCAGTCAAGGATTTCAACATGGAGATCGCGGACAAGGAGTTCATCATCTTCGTAGGCCCCTCCGGCTGCGGTAAGTCCACGACCCTGCGTATGATCGCAGGCCTCGAGGATATCAGCTCCGGTGAGTTCCGCATCGACGGCAAGCTCATGAACGATGTCGAGCCCAAGGACAGAGATATCGCCATGGTCTTCCAGAACTACGCTCTGTATCCTCATATGTCCGTCTATGACAACATGGCATTCGGCCTCAAGCTCCGCAAGGTCCCCAAGGCTGAGATCGACAAGGCCGTCAAAGAGGCAGCCAAGATCCTCGACCTCTCCCACCTGCTGGACCGCAAGCCCAAGGCTCTTTCCGGCGGTCAGAGACAGCGTGTCGCCATGGGCCGTGCCATCGTCCGCAGCCCCAAGGTCTTCCTCATGGACGAGCCTCTGTCCAACCTGGACGCCAAGCTCCGTGTCCAGATGAGAACCGAGATCGCCAAGCTCCACCAGAGACTGGGCACCACGATCATTTACGTCACACATGACCAGACCGAGGCCATGACCCTGGGTACCAGGATCGTCGTCATGAAGGACGGTATCGTTCAGCAGATCGACTCCCCTCAGAACCTCTATGACAACCCCTGCAACCTCTTTGTCGCAGGCTTCATGGGCTCCCCTCAGATGAACTTCCTGGATGTTTCCGCCAGGGTCGAGGGCGGCAAGGCCTATCTGGATCTTGAGGGCCAGAGCATCGAGCTTCCCGCCGACAAGGCCAAGGGCATCATCGACGGCAACTACAACGGCAAGACCGTCATTCTCGGCATCCGTCCCGAGGATATCCTGGCTTCCCCCGAGGCGCTCGAGAAGGCAGCCTACAAGTTCACCTCCACCTGCAACGTCTACGAGCTGCTCGGCGCAGAAGTTTTCCTCTACTTCGATGTGGCCGGCAATTCTGTGACAGCCCGTGTCGAGCCCGATACCACGATCCGTCCCGGCAAGAGCATGACCTTTACCTTCGACACCAAGAAGATCCACATCTTCGACAAGGAGACCGAGCTGACCATCGCCAACTAAAAAAAAACGCCGGCGCTCCGCCCTGCAGTTTGCGGATCTCCGGCTCCGCAAAAGCCGGAAGAGCGGCGCCATGACCCGCGCCGGATTGCAAACAGCGGATAAATGTGTAAAATAGAGCAGTGCAGGCAGTGCCTGCACTGCTCTTTGTATGAAGGACCGCAGAGAAACGGCAGACGGGCTGCGGCAGGCGCTTGTGCCTCAGAACCAAAGGGCCTGTGGCAGGCGTTTGCGCCTCAGAACCAAAGGGCCTGCAGCGGTCTTTTTTCACAGAACAGGATCGGGGGAAAATGATTACATCACAGATCATAAAAAACTGCCTGGAGGATATGCGGGCCATCACCCGCACGCAGTTCTGCGTCCAGGACCTGAATGGAAATGTCGTAGCCGCCACGCCTGAGATGGTCCCGCAGGACAGGTCGATCGTGACCGGCTTCGCCCGGTCGGCCGTGGACAGCCAGATCATAGGGGACAGCTACCTGCTCAAGATCCTCGACGAGGGGGAGCCCTTTTATATCCTGACGGCGACGGGCACCAGCGATTACACCTTCATGGTGGCCAAAATGGTCGCCAGCCAGCTGCAGACCCTGGTCGCGGCCTATAAAGAGCGCCTGGACCGGGGAAACTTTTTCCAGAATCTGCTGCTGGACAATCTGCTCATGGTCGATATCCACAACCGGGCCAGAAAGCTCCATATCACGAATACCGCATACAGGGCGGTCGTGGTCTTTGAGATCTCGGACAAGTCCTCCTCCGCCTCGGAGATAGAGCGCCGGGCCGAGGCTGCGCAGATGATGACGGGACTCTTCTCGGCCCAGGGGGGCGACTACCTGACGGAGGTGGAGGAAGACAGCGTGATCCTGATCAAGGCCCTCTCCTCTGAGAACGACTATGAAGAGCTCGAAAAGATCGCGGCCATGGCCGTGGACATGCTGGGAGCCGAGGCCATGGTGGACGCCCGCGCCGCCTACGGGACCATCGTACCGGAGCTCAAGGACCTGTCCAGGTCCTACAAGGAAGCCCGTATGGCCATGGATGTGGGACAGATCTTCTATGCCGGCCGCCGCGTCCTCTCCTACAATGAGCTGGGGATAGGAAGGCTGATCTACCAGCTGCCCGTCAACCTCTGCCGCATGTTCCTGAATGAGATCTTCGGGGACTATGATCCGTCGGAGATCGACAGCGAGACCCTGGCCACGATCCGGACCTTCTTTGCCAACAACCTCAACGTGTCGGAGACTGCCCGCCAGCTCTTTGTCCACCGCAACACCCTGATCTACAGGATGGAAAAAATGGAGAAGACCACCGGCCTGGATATCCGCACCTTTGAGGATGCCATGACCTTCCGGATCGCCCTCATGGTCAGCGATTATCTGAAATTTCTCGAGAGAAAGCCGTGATGACCTCCCGGACCTTCCTCATAATCAGCGATTATCAGATATTTCCCGGGAGAAAACCGTGATTATCTTCCGGATTGCCCTCCCGGATCGCCTTCCCGGATTCCTTCCTGTGCAAAAAAACCGCGTCTGCCTTTTCATACGCCGGCAGACGCGGATTTTTTTTGTGGTGCGTTCTATTTTTCTTTTGAGGGCATTTCGCCTTTGAGAGCGGCGCGGCCCCCGGCAGCCTGCCCGAACGGCCCGGTTCAGCGCCGGGCGGCTTCGCCGGTCATGGCCTGATCAGGCGGTCCTGCTGTGCGCCAGCCTCGCCCGGCGGATCTCCTCCATCATGCTGTCAACGCGCTTCTCCAGATAGAGATCCACATTGTACTGGCGCTCCAGATCACGGTCGAAGATCTGAGTGAACTGGACGAGGTCCAGGCCTCTGTCCCTGAGAAAGAACTCCCAGACGACCGGGCGGGTGCCGGGCCGGACGTCGACCTCGACATGGTTGTCAGATGCGAATTTCATAATATCAAACATAGTTTGTACCTCCGTGTTTTTTTCTTTTTCCCTTTTACGAGGTGGATTTTAACCCATAAGCCGCCTCAGGGGAAGTGTGAAAACTGACAAAAATTATGCAACATAGACAAAACATTGGTGAAAAACAAGGCAATATGGATGTTAAAGAAGTCTAATACCAGTCATATTGCACAAAAACCTCAGCCGGACTGGCCCAAGCTTTCAGACATATATTTCTATCGCGGATTCTCATAGGCGTGCTATAATGGTGGAAATCTGAGAGGAGGATAAAACGCCGGCCCTGAGTACCCATAAAACCGGAGAGGAAACCTGGCAGGATGCCTGAGAGGAAGAACAATGCAGGCCCCTGTAGTGCCCGGAACCGGAGAGAAATCCGCAAGCAGCCTGACAGGGTGCTCAAGAGGCGGCGGAGAAGTTCATATATGAAAAAAGGAATATTATTCGGAGTACTGGTCATTGTGGCGGTTCTGGCGACAATCGCAGGAGCCGGAGCCTATTACGTGGGATCCCTGCAGAGGGGAAACGCCTTCCTGGAGGGGACCAGGATCAACGGGGAGAACGTGTCCGGGCAGACGCCCGCCCAGGCAGCTGCGGCTCTGTCCGCGGATTACAGGCAGGGGCAGGTCATCCTGGAGGAGGACGGCAGGGAGGTCTTCCGGTCGTCCCTGCAGGACCTGGGCTTTGCCCTGGATGAAAAGGCCCTGGAGGAGTCCCTCACAAAGGATATGGAGTCCGAAAAGACTGAGATCGGCGTGATCCTCAGCGGGCTCGTAAACGGAAACTCCTTCAACCACGATATACCCTATACCTTCGACGAAGAGGTCTTTAACAAGGCGGTCACCAAAAAGGCGGTCACGGCGCCCCGCAGGGAAAATGTGGACGCGAAGATCATCTATGACGAGGATGCCGGCCAGTGCAGGATCGAGCCGGAGGTCAGAGGGACCCAGTTCCATGACAGAGACCTCCGCGCCTGGCTCAAGGACCAGATCCCGCCGGTCTTCACGGCCGGAGCTGCCGAAGGAGCCTGGAAGTCTGGACAGGCACAGGAGCCTGTGGCACCGGAGCCCTCCGCGGTCGGCGGGACGGCAGCCTCCGCCGCAGCAGAGGCAGGAAAGGCCGGATCCGGAACGGAAGGCAAGGCAGAGGCAGGAAAGGCCGGATCCGGAACGGAAAGCCAGGCGGGGACAGAGGCGGCGAAGTCCGGACAGGAGGGAGCTTCCGCGGACCAGGGCCCCAGGATCAGCCTGACAGAGGAGGGGATCAGCCTGGTCTGCACGATCCCGTCCTCCATCTACATCCTGCCGGACAAGCTCTCGACGGATGAGAACCTGGTCAGAAAATGCGACATCCTCAACCGCTACGCGGGCAATACGATCACATACCTCTTTGGAAATGAGTCGGAGACCCTGGATTTCAAGACCTTTATGAACTGGATCAAGATCCGGGGGGACGAGGTGAGCCTCCGGCCCGAGAAGGTGACGGAATATGTCTCTGACCTGGCGGCCAGATATGAGACCAGGTACCGGGACAGGGTCTTTACCACGACCTGGGGCGCCCAGATCACCTTCCCGGCGACCATGAACGACTACGGCTATATCATTCTGGAGGACCAGGAGGCGGCACAGCTGACCCAGGACATCCTGTCCGGCGAGTCGGTCGCCCGGGAGCCGATCTACCAGGACGTCAATGATTGGGGCAACCCGGTCTACCTGAGCCGCAACGGCATGGATGACCTCAACGGGACCTATGTCGAGGTCAGCATCGGCGCCCAGCATATGTGGTATTACCGCCACGGGGAGCTGATCGTCGAGAGCGACGTGGTCACAGGCGACCCCACCCAGGGCATGGACACGGCCACCGGGGTCTTCCCCCTGGCCTTCAAGGAGAGCCCCTCCACCCTGCGCGGGGGCGAGGGAAAAAAGAAATACACGACCAAGGTCCAGTACTGGATGCCCTTCTACGAGGGCCAGGGCCTGCACGACGCCTGGTGGAAGACCGTATTCGGCGGCAGCGAGTACAAGGGCAACGGGTCCCACGGCTGTGTCAACCTGCCCTCCTCTGTCGCGGAGACCCTCTACAACAATATCGAGCCAGGAACGGCCATCATCATCTATAATTAGAATTTATAATTAAAAAACGGATCAAAACCAATAGAGGAAAAACCATATAGAGGCAAAAAAAGCCGGAGCGCATCAGACGCTCCGGCTTTTGCATGAAAGCCTGATCTTTTATCCTGTCTCTGCAGAAGACTCCCGTCTCCAGGCGTATACGCAGGCGGCGGACAGTTTATTCCCTGCGGGACTGGAGGATGCGGATGCCGTTGACCTCTATGTCGTCGGCGACGGGGATGGTCAGGTATTCGATCCCGTCGATGAAGCGGGTCTTGATCATGTCGGCCATTTCCGACTTGACCGTGATCCGCAGGCTGGGGGTCTTGATCTCCAGCTTTCTGGTGTCGGCGGCGTTCTCCGCCATGAGGCTGCCGCCCACGCCGACGGCCTCGTCAAAGGCCGCGTCGAAGGTGTCCAGGGAGTCCCCGTCCGCCCCGTTCTCGTAGAGGATGCGGCGCAGCTGGACCTTTTCGATCCGGGGAGGCTCGCCGCTGTCCTTTTCCTCCTCCACCAGCTGGCCGATGGCCTCGTGGATATTTTTGACATTCTCGAAATCGCAGTCACGGCCCAGGGTGGCTTCGACGACGTTTTTAAAGACATCGCGCTGGTCGTCCTCCGGCAGGGGCATGGGGCAGCCCAGCAGGTCAGCCGGGATCTCCTCGTGCAGCTCGTCGGGCCGGCGGGCGAAGAAGAGGGTCTGGTGGATGTCGGGGCCCCGGTCGTTGAAGGCGGGAAAGAGGAAGCCGGTGTCCGGCCGCTGGACCGCCCAGTCATTCCTGCGGTCCAGGAAGCTCTTTTTGTCCGAATCATAGCAGAGCCCCTCCTTGAGCAGGATCACGGGGCAGATGCTGCAGAGGATGAAGGAGTAGACATAGTCGGAGGCGTCCTCCATGTCAAATCCGTCGGATGTCCGGCCGGGGATGTCGTAGATGCCGTGGGCCAGGAGGATCAGGTATTTTTCTGGGAATTTGACGGTCTCGATCACGCGGTCCCAGAAGGCCCGGACCAGGGTGCTGTCCTCCAGGCCGGACTGCTCCAGCCGGTAGAGGAGGTCCTGCCGGCCTCCGGCGGCCTCCTCCTCCAGGGGGAATTCCAGGTTGAAGAGATTTTTGCCGGGCTTGCCGCCCAGGGTCTGGCGGAAGATCTCGCAGTATTTCTCCACGGTGGATTCCTCCAGGGCCAGAAAGGTCTCGTGGAGCTCGGTCACGATCTCCCGGTTCTCATCGACATAGCAGCCCCGGATCTTGTCGATCCGGCAGTTGTTCATGGTCATCAGTTTGCGGATCTCCGCAATGGCTTTTTTATCCAACGATTACCTCCGTTTACAGACACAGTCCCGCCGTGGGCAGACTCCCCTGGGAAGGGAGCTGTCCGCGGCGGGTGCTTTTTTCTTATCTTTATTTTCTTGTGGTATCCATGTGATTCTGGCTGTTAGCTGTTAGCTATTAGCTGTTAGCCCTTAGCTTTTAGCCTTAGGATCATTCGGGGCCGGGGGGTTAGTGCGGCTTCACGCAGGAGCCTCCGGCCGTTTTTTCAGGTCCCGGGGGACCTGCTGTCCTCACTGGATCAGGCAGGTTTCTGCTGCCCGCGCAGGACCGGCTCAGGTCATCACAGAAGCCTTGCGAATCTCTTTGTGACCCAGCCCTCGACGCCGTTGTATTTGGCGTAGATGAAATTGCCGGAGGTCTCGTTGGGATCGACATTGAAAACGGTCCCTGCGGTGATCCGGATGCCGGGGATCTCATAGGCGTTGTTGGACGAAGGCCTGCTGCGGAGAGCCAGATAGGAGCCGGGGACATCGTCTACGATGGAGACGGCCGGTCTCCAGATCCTGTAACGCGTGGGCCTCACGGGTTCCTCGGGCCTCTTGGGCTGGGGCTTCTTGCCGGTGCCGGCCCCGCTGAAGTGAAGTCCGGTTCCGCCGCCGGCTGTTGCCTCCAGCTCTTCGTTATCCACGGGTTCAGCCTTTGCTGCCATAATATCCTTGAGATCTGCGCCTGTAAGCATTTCTTCATTCATTTTCTTTTCTTCAGACATAATGTATACCTCCTCGCTGTCAAAACGATCCGTTCGTACAGGTGGCTTTTTTTTTATTTACGGTTATAATTATAGCATAAGAATTGTCATAGAAAAGTCACACATCAGGAGAAAATATGGGACAGACACTGATCAATAAAGAATTCTATGAAGCGATCACGCATTTTGACAGGTCGGAGGCCGCGCAGGACCTCTACTATACAGTTATGAACACCGTGACGGAGCGGAACGGGAAGCGGGATACGATCAGAAACCAGATCCTCCGCGTCTATGCCATGCTCTTTTGCGAGGACCTGGACATGCAGCCAGGCCAGGCCGCGGGGCCGGATGAGGTGGAGGCTACGGCCGACCGGCTCTATATCGGCAGCATGGGCCTGGACCCCCGCCACTGGTACAGGATGCAGCACCATTTTCCTGTGATCGATGAGGACAATTACGACCGCTTTGCCGCTCTGGTCATCGCGGACCTGAACGCCGGCCCCCTGCGGGAGGCGGCGGTGAACGGGGATGAGATGCTGCTGGTCGGAGAGGCGGACCCCCTGCGCATGACAAGGGAGCAGCGCAAAAAACAGCGGCTGCGGAGAGTGACGTCGTCCAGGTTTTTTGACGAGGTCCACAGGCAGACGGGCAAGTAAAACGTGCCGGTCATCCGGCTGCCGCGCAGGCGGATGGACAGGCAAAGTGTGCCGGCTGCCGCGCAGGCGGACGGCCCCGGCCGTGACCGCCTGATCAGGTTCTGCCGCGCAGCCGGACGTACGGCACAGACGGATGCACGGCACAGACCACAGAATGAGATGGCGCAGAGCCATGGAAAAGATGGATCAGGGACAGGTTCCCGGATCCGGGAGACAGCTCAGACTCAGGAGATAGGAATATGACAATAATCGCCGTCAATGAAGACGAAAAGACCCTGGACAGCATCTGCGGGACCATAGCGGACCTGGAGCCGGACGCGGAGCTTCTGCGCTTTGCCTCCAGCCCGGAGGCCCTGGCCGCAGCCAGAGAAAAGGAGGTGGACATCGCCTTTCTGGATCCGGTCCTGACGGAGATCGGGGGCCTGGACCTGGGCCAGTATCTGAAGGAGCTCTATCCCCAGATCAACCTGATCTATATGACGGATACAAAGGAGTACAGCTATGAGGCGATCGCCCAGCATGCCAGCGGCTATCTGCTGGAGCCGGTCGGCAAGGACCACGTGCAGAGGGAGCTGGAGGACCTGCGCCACCCGGTCGACGCCCGCAGGCACAAGAGGGTCTTTGCCCAGACCTTCGGCAATTTTGAGCTCTTCGTCGACGGAAGGCCGGTGGAATTCAAGTATTCCAGGACCAGGGAGATCTTTGCCCTGCTGGTCAGCAAGCGCGGGGCCCAGGTCACGAACGGAGAGATCATCGCGACCCTCTGGGAGGACGACGGGGACCCGGCCAAAAAGAATTCCTATCTGAGCAACCTCCGCCAGGACCTGCAGAACACCATGACCCGGCTCAGGCTCAACGGAATCATCCTCAAGCAGAGGGGGAGCCTGGCAGTGGCCGTCGACAAGATCGAGTGCGACCTCTATGACTGGCTGGAAAAAAAGAAGGACTCCAAATACCGCTATATGGGGGAATTTATGACCCAGTACAGCTGGTCCGAATTTATGGCCGCGGAGCTGGATGAGATCAGCTTCTCCATGGAGGAAGAGGAATAGTGTCCCGTGTCAATCATTTTTGAACTAAAATCACCATCTCGTCGCCGCCCGCTGCGTTGTCATCAGTCATCGATGGGCTCACATCGACTCCTTCTTCCGCCTTGCGGGAACGGCGACGATCTGGCAATTTTAATTTCAAATATGATTGACACGGTACACTGGGACGGGACCGGCCGGGCCGGACCGGATAGGACAAAAAAAACAGAATATTATAGATTATTAAAGAAAGAATAGGAAAGGACAGAAAATGGCTAGACTGAAAACGTTTCTATTCGGTATGCTCGCGGGCATATCCATTTCCATCGGGGGGACTGTCTTCCTCTCGCTGGATAACAAGGTTCTGGGAGCAGTCTTTTTCACGGTGGGACTCTTCACGGTCTGCACCTTTGGCTTTGATCTGTTCACGGGCAAGGTCTGCTATGTCTTTGACCGGGACCTGAATTACGCGCTGGACCTGCCGGTCATGTGGGCGGGCAATTTCGCGGGCGCCTGGCTGACGGCATTTCTGGAGAGCCTGACCCGGATCGGCCCGGCCCTGCAGGAGAAGGCGGCGGGCATGTGCGCTGTCAAGGCGGAGGACTCCCTCCTGAGCCTGTTTATCCTGGGTGTCTTCTGCGACATCCTGATCTATATAGCGGTGGACGGCTACAACAAAAATCCCCATGAGATCGGCAAGTACCTGTCCCTTCTCTTCGGGGTGACTGTCTTCATCCTCTGCGGGACAGAGCACTGCGTGGCGGACATGTATTATTTTTCCATCGCGGGCGCATGGAATGCCAGGACCCTGGTCTGTCTGCTGGTGATCACGCTCGGCAATGCCGCGGGCGGAGTCCTGCTGCCCCTGCTGCGGAGGCTCCGCTGAACGCCGTTCAACCCGGGTTTTTGCGTCGGACACAACAATGCTTTGCATTGTAAAGCTTCGCATTGTAATGCTTCGTATTGTAATGCTTTGCATTGTAATGCTTCGCATTGTCGCAGAAACGCCTCGCGTTCGTGGCTGTCTGAACTGTAACAATCAATGATCTCAGAGCACGTAAATGGTCTTTTTCTCCCTTTGCGGAGCGGAGGGCGTTGCGGGGAAAAACCGCGGACAGACTCCGGGAAAGGCCGGTTGAAGCGTTCCGGAAAGGAGGGAAATTATGGGAAAAAAGATAGGAAAACTTTTAACAGCGATGATGCTGTGCGCGGTATTTCTGCTTGTGTGCACAGCCTTTGAAAAACCGGTCGTTGCCGCCGGGAGCACTCTCGAAGACGAGCTGGCCGCGGAGGATACCTTCGAAGGGACCGATTCGGAGGAGGAGCTCGTCTCAACCGTTATGGAGGCGGATCCAGAAGACCTCGTGGGGACGGAGCAGGAGGCAGAGCCCCGGCAGGAGCTTGTGATCAAGGCACATCCGGAGACCAGGTTCATCAAGGAGGGGCAGACCGCGGTATTTAAAGTCTCCGCGACAGGCAGGGACCTCTCCTACCGCTGGGAGTACCGCAGGGCCAACGAGGAGGAGTGGCACAAATCCACGGCCCAGGGCCATGACACAGCCACTCTGAAGGTTGCGGACGTCCCCGCCAGGCACAACGGCTACCGTTATCGCTGCCGCATCAAGGATGCCTACGGTAAGAGAGTTTATACCAAAACCGCGGTCATGTATGTCCTGGGCATCCGCCTGGATCCCCCGGACCAGTACAAGAGGGTCGGAGCATCTGCGACCTTCCATGTCACTGCCTCGGGCAGGGGACTGGAGTACAGCTGGCAGATGCAGCGGCCTGACCAGGACGCGTGGGTGACGCCCACAGGCGAGGACAGGTACACGGATACCCTCTACATCCCGGAGGTCAAGGCGGGGCACAACGGCTATGCCTTCCGCTGCAGGGTGGAGGACGAAGCCGGGCATGTCGTCTACTGCAGCTCGGCAAAACTCTATGTCCTGTCGATCAGCAAAAACCCGTCTACGGTCGATATCGTGAGCGGCGGGACCGCCTCCTTCAGCGTCTCCGCGAGAGGAGCCGGCCTGCACTATCAGTGGGAGGTAAAGGAACCGGGCGGATCCTGGAGAAATTCCACCAGCTACGGATGCTATTCCAGTACGCTCAGAGTCAGCGGCTGGACTGACTACCACGGCTACCACTTCCGCTGCAAGGTGATGGACGGCGGAGGCAACTCGGTCTACAGCAATGCCGCCTCCCTTCACGTCCTGGGCATCACCAGGAATCCTTCCAATAAGACGGTCAGGGCGGGGCAGTCGGCCTCCTTCACCATCGGCGCGACCGGATCGGGCCTCAAGTACCAGTGGCAGGTCAAGCCGCCCGGCAGGTCCTGGAGAAATTCCACCAGCTCCGGCAGCCACGGCAGGACCCTGAGGGTCAGCGGCAAGGCCGCCTATAACGGCTACCACTTCCGCTGCAAGATCAGGGACAGAAAGGGCCATACGGTCTACAGCAGAGCCGCCAGCCTGCATGTGAAGTCCCTGCAGATCAAATCCCAGCCCTCGGACCAGGTCAAGGTCGTCGGACAGACAGCCACCTTCCACGTCTCGGCGTCGGGGAGCGGCCTCAGGTACCAGTGGCAGGTCAAGGAATACTCGGAGGGAGGCTGGAGAAATTCCACCAGCTCCGGCAACCGCACATCGACTCTGAAGCTCAAGGCCCGGGAGAACAATGACGGCTTCCAGTTCCGCTGCAGGATCCAGGACAGCAGCGGCAAGGTGGTCTACACAAGAGCCGCCTACCTGTGGGTCAATCCCTGGTAAAGTCAGAAATACAAAGTAAAACAGGAAAAGACAGTTATGATCTGACACAGTTTGTCAGAGCATAAGCAAAAGCAAAAAGTACTGCACAGCTGCAAGGAAGGCTGTGCAGTATTATTTTTGATGCTTTTTGTTTTATAATCCGTGATAGTTGGCCCGCAGATAATCTGTTACAATAAATATATTACATTATTCTACAGGCAGATGATCAGACGAGGGACTGACTGGAGGAAAAGTGCTGTCCTGATTGGAGGAAGTGTTTATGTTTAAATTTATATCCTGGAATATTGATTCCCTGAACGCCGCCCTGACCTCTGACTCCCCCAGAGCGCAGCTGTCCAGGGACGTGCTCAATACCCTGAAGAATGAGGATGCCGATCTCATCGCCATCCAGGAGACCAAGCTGCCGGCAGGCGGACCGTCCAAAAAGCACATGGAGATCCTGAAGGAGTTTTTCCCCGGCTATCAGGCCGCATGGGCCAGCTCTGTGCCGCCCGCAAGGAAGGGCTATGCCGGGGTTATGATCCTGTATAAAGAAGGGATGAAGATCGAAAAAAACGTTCCGGAGATCGGCGCGCCCGAGCCTATGGACAAGGAGGGAAGGTTGCTTGCCCTGGACTGCGGCTCCTTCTATTTTGTCAATGTCTACACCCCCAATGCCGGGGACGGACTCAGGCGCCTGGGGGACCGGCAGGTCTGGGACAGGTGCTACGCGGACTATCTGGCGGACCTGGATCAGAAAAAGCCCGTCATCGCCTGCGGGGACTTCAATGTCGCCCACAGGGAGATCGACCTGGCCCACCCCGAGTCCAACCACATGTCGGCCGGGTTCACGGACGAGGAGCGCGAGGGCTTCACAAATCTGCTGGCCAGGGGCTTTGTCGACACCTTCCGCCATGTCCACGGGGATGTAAAGGACGTCTATTCCTGGTGGGCCCAGCGTGTCAGGACCAGCAAGACCAACAACGCGGGATGGAGGATCGATTATTTTCTGGTCAGCGATCGGATCAAAGATCAGGTGAAAAGGTCGGAGATGGTCGATTCAGGCCCCAGGCAGGACCACACCCCCATCCTGCTGGAGGTGGATCTGTAATTTTGTTACAGTTCAGGCCCACTCCGGAAGGGGGACAGGATCCTGGAGACAGCCGGGTGACAAAAATCAGGACAGATTTCATACCGGGCCGGTGCGGTACCCCGAAAGGGATCCGCATCGGCTTTTTACATCATTTTATGTGATATATAGTCTGCTGCTGTGTTATTATAGATATGCAGCGAAAACTTGGGCGATGACCCGCATACATACGACCGAGGTTTACATATGGACAAAATCGCATCAGGAATTATTGATAAATTAAGTATTTTTGATTTCTTTAACGTTATCATTTCGGGGGGCCTGCTGCTCTACGGAATCTCACCGATCCTGACCCAGCAGGCGCCGGAATATGTTTATTCAGTGCTTGACCTGGAAAATGGTGTGGAAAAAGTGATCGTGATCTTGCTTATATGTTATATCCTGGGAAGCATACTGAAGGGAATGCAGGAGGTGCTTTTCAAGGATGTCAAGTCAGGCTTTGTGAAGAAATGCCTGGCCGGCCGGATCATGGCTGAGAAGGAATCGAAGGAAACCGGTACTGTCAAAAACCAGTATTCGAGGAAAAGCATCATCGGGCTTGCGGAGAAGCTTTTCGAGGACAAGAAACTGGGGAAGTTTGATCCGGAAGACAAGGATATGTGCGAGTGTTTCTTCGATTATTGTGAGGAGAGCAACGCGGTTGGCGGATTTGGCAGCAAGGCCAGTCAACTGAACGAGTCGGCCGGGTTTTACGAGCAGCTGGCGATCGCCTTTTTTATGCTGGCGCTGTTCGGGGTCATTCTGTCGCTGTTCATGAATAAACATGCGTGGATGTATAGCATTCTCTACCTGGCGTTGGGAGGCGGCTTTATGGGCAGGGGCTACAACAACCACAAGAAGTGGGCCAAAAAGGTGCTTACGACCTACGAGGCGGTCGCTGACATGGAGGCGGCGAAGGCAAAGAATAATAAGGTCATCGTTGTAAAAGACGCCTGACCGGCAATGCCGCAGACGCGGAACTGCTGAATCGTTACGAATTTATGAAAATGGAAACAGACAGCCGGAGCGGCTCCCTGGAGGAGACCGCTCCGGCATTTTTATGCAGCCGCCCTGCCTACAGCAGGACCCTCAGATGATTATTTTCCGTCCTCTCATAGCGGATGTCCCTGGAGAGCCTGGTCACGATCAGGGAGGAGAGCCTGTCCCCCTCTGTGACCGGATCATAAGCCCTGCCGCCCCAGGTGAAGTCCAGGGTGAGGGTGCCCTCCTGCCGGGCCTTGCCCCGCGGGATCTTCAGGAGCTTAACGGGGGCGGCCGGTTTGAAAATCTGCCCCGGTCCATATCCTACAGAGGGAATGCTACGGCGTCGGAATAGAGCTTCTTCAGTATCCCGATAAAGCTTTTGACGCTTGCTCTGGCATCTGTTTTGTGCGTCAGCAGCTGACAGGAAAAGCTTTCCTTACAGTCAAACGGGATCCAGGCGAACTGGCCGCTGTGATCATTCAGAAATCCCGGAGCCAGACAGACTCCTTTTTTCGCGGCGACGTTTGTCAGCGTTGTGTCATGATCCGGGCTGTTGAAGTAATCGATCTTACCGCTTGTGATGAGCCGCTGCTGAACGGCTCTCAATGCAGGCGGGGATCCTCCGCCGACCATCAGTGTCCGGCCATACAGGTCGCTTTCCGTGATCATATTTTTCCGGGTGAGCGGATCGTCTCTTTCAGCGATCAGATAGATCCGGCTCTCGAAAAGATCATGAGCCGTGATGCCGGCGACCTGTCTGGTCTGTTCCTTCAGGGCAAACAGGATATCGGACTCTTCCTTCAGGAAGGATTCCATGCCGCCTTCGTACTGAAAGACCGGCGTGATCTGTACGCCCGGCTCCTGCTCCTCAAACAGCCGCATGGCTTCCGGCAGGAAGTAGACAGCCTGGCGGACCATGAGGCTGATCGTGATATTGTCCTGATATTTCGCGCTGAAGTTCTGACCCTGTTCAATCGCCCGCTTCATTTCCTGCCGCATACCGGCCAGGTACGTCACGAACTGCGCGCCGGCCGGAGTAAGGGATGCGCCCTTTCCGTTCCGGTCAAAAAGGGCAAAACCGATCTCTTCCTCCAGAAGCCTGATCTGATAGGAAAACGTTGGCTGGCTTACAAACATGTTCTCCGCGGCGCGGCTGAAGTTTAAGGTACGGGCTAGTTCAATACAGTAGTCGATCTGTTTGGTCGTCATGGGAATCACCTGCTGTTTAATATTTGGATTAAGTATATGATATTGAATCAGCGTTTTCCGGTAATGGATCTTCCCGCCGGGATAACCGGCGGTAGTACCGGCTGACCTGACTGCGGTATCCACAGGCGCGGATATCGCTGTAGGGAAGCCGGTATTTTGCCTTGCCTGTTTTACCGGTCACGGCTGTCCTGATGGCATCGCAGATCATGTGGTCGAGCATGTCTTTTTTTCCTGAGTTATTTACGGACAGCTCCTGACTTGATGAAGCCGGGGTCAAAAGACCTTTTGTCCCCGACAGGATTGAGATGTTGGGGTCAGTATATGGTCTGGAAAAGCTGCCTGTCAATAGAAGGATGCAGGAGGAAAAAAGCTCAGCTTGTGAAGCCTGACGGCATGAAATATAGTAAAGAAAAATATTAATATGATGTTGGGGTCAAAAGCCCCTGGTTTTGTAATCAAGGTTTTGAGAAAATGGCGCTTTGCGCGCAAGGGTTTTGACCTTTACATTATTGAATACGCAGAAACACCTATCGTTCACTGCTGTTATGGTGAACGATAGTTTATTTGTCAAGAGTTATATAAAAAAATTGAACAAATGTAAATATAGGGGTGATGTGGATTGAAAAAGTGTAAATCGAAAGGGGTTAAGGTTTGAAAAAATGGAAAGCAGCTTCTTATGGCTGTCATCTGCCGGAGTTGCTATTGTCACGTATAATGTAACGGAACCACGTGTCTCGTTAAACCAGAATCAAAAAAGCAGCCTGTTGAAGTTGTATTCTTCCGATGTAGGCCTTCTGACATCGGGATATAGTAAAGAAAAATATTAATATTGTTAAACAATATATCTATATTTTAATATAATTTATCACCTAGATGTTATATAATAAGTCTATGAAAGGAGACAACTATGCGTTCAGGTGAAGTTTT
>CAMNFJ010000006.1:0-35674 GCA_946536955.1 uncultured Lachnospiraceae bacterium | reverse complement strand
CATGACCGGACTTTCGCCGGCAAGAACTGCGCCATGCCCGGCGCACATAAAAAAAGAGGACGGGCCATACGGCCCGCCCTCAGACACAGCACTCTTCAGCGCTCTTCACTGGTTTTTCTGTTCCGGTCCGGTTCCGGCTGCCATGCCTCTCTCCAGCAGCTTTCCGGCCAGCTCTGTGTCCGTGATCAGGATATTGATATAGCCCCCGCGCACAGCGCCGACCACGGCATCCGCCTTCTTTTCCCCGCCGGCGATCCCAATCTTGGTGGGGACTTCCCTGATCCTGTCCAGCCGCATGGCGGCGACCCGGTCATTAAAGAAACCGAATTTTTCCGCATTGCCGTCCTGATCATAGAACTGCAGGCACATATCTCCCACTGCCCCCATGTCCACGATCTTGCGCAGCTCTCTCGAGGAAACATAACCCGCCCGCAGCAGGGTGTGATCCGCCTTATCGGGAATACCGATGCCCAGGACCACGACGTTGATCTTTTTAAATTCGTCCAGGATATAGTTGACTGCCTTCTCCTTCATGAAGTATTCCAGGATCCTGCTGTCCGAAAAGACGGCCGGAGACAGAAACTGGGTGTAGGTCCCGCCGAATTTGTCCGCGAATTTCCTGGCGATCTCATTGCCCTGCACATCGGATCCGTCCATGGTGCTCTGGCTGATCCCGCCCTCCATGGGCACAAAGAGCAGGTTGGGGATCTTTTCATAGGTCGCGGTCGTATCCGCCACGTTGCTCAGGGTCCGTCCCATTGCGACTCCGACCTGGTCCCCGTCCTTGAAATAGCTGTAGAGGTAATCCGAGGCCTTGCCGAACAGGTAGGCCGCCGCCTCGGTCCTGGTATCCAGAACGCTGCTCTCCACAATGAGGACATCCTTGAAGCCGTAGAGGGTCTCCAGCTGCTTCTCCATATCCCCGTAATCGTAAAAATGGGGATTGTGAAGCTCGATCGTGACGATCCCCAGCTCCTTCCCCCTCTGCAGCATGCGGAGCACGGAGGATCTGGAGATGCCCAGGTAGTCCGCGATCTCCTTCTGGTTCATATCATCCTGGTAATACAGACAGCAGACCTTATAGATCAGCCGCTCATCATCAACAATCTTTTTCATAACCGAACTCCCTTATCAGCAGTCTCTTTCAACATTATAAAAAAAATGGAAGGCAAACGCAATGTCAAACGTTCTCCCGGCCGCAGCCTCTTAAAGTTACAGCCGGCGTCCCCCCTAAAGGACGTAGACATGTAACGCCGCAGCTTCCTGTAAAAAAACTTCCGCCTGTGCCGGGACGGCACGGCGGAAGTTTTTTTTTACATCCCGTATTGATTATCAGAATCCGGCTGAAACGACTGATCAGAAGATCTGGATCGATTCGCCGTTTGCAAGGTCATCCTTTGTGACCGGATCACCTTCCACCATGATGCAGCCGGGGCGATAGGGGGTATCTCCGCCGCCGAAAGCGATCGTGCAGTGTCCGAGGGTAGCGATGGTGTGGACTGCCTCGTCGCCGACTGCTGTGATCTTAAAGGTCTTCTTGCCCAGCTTGAGCGTATCACCGGGCACGGGAGGCTCGGTCAGATTTCCGGCAGTATGGAGGATCGCCAGCTCTGCCAGCTCTGCCGGTGCGTCATCATTGAAAATAATCACAAAGTTCAGATCGAGATCCGGGCTGAGGAATTCGAGTGCCTCAGGGCCGAGACCGGTAATGGTCACATCATACTTCATAGTATCCCCTTTCCAGCATAGTGTGTTTTTCCGATGCGCATATCCTCCGGTCCTGAAACCATGCGGGCGCGGCCTGGCCGGCCCGCATGGTTTTCTGTTCCGAAATTATCAATATTTTACCAAGTCAGCTCACCCTTCGCAAGCATCTCATCCTGCTTCCTTCTGAGCTGCAGGATGTAGGAGGACTCGTCCAGCTCGACCATATCGTAGGTGATCAGCTCGCCCTTCTTGACGTCCTTGACCAGCCTGGTCTTGTTGTTGACAAGGCCGATGGGCAGGGCGTTCTTGGCCTTGGCTTCCTGGAAATCATAGAAGCCGCCGTAGCAGGTGTAGCCGCCGATGCCGTCGAGGTACTCGCCGGCCTTCATGTCCTTCTTGGCGATCGTGGTCGTCTCAGCGTAAGGGCCGCCGGCCTTCGGAACGATGCTGGGAACACCGTGCAGCACGATACGGGCGACAGACATGGGGGTCTCAAGACTTGTCAGGTGATAAGGGCGGAAGAGGGTGAAGTTGGGGCCGGGGCCGACCTGGAGGTACTTCATCTCTGCGATGACCTCAGGAAGCTTGGAGGTGACGATCGCGTACACGCCGGGAGCTACACCGTTGATATAGTCGACGACTTCGTAACGGTCCAGGATACCGCCGTCCTTCTTGAGGCGATAGACCTGATCCAGTTCCTTGACGGTTGCCTGATAGCCGGAGCCGTTGGTCACTGCGGGAGCGAAACCTGTAGCGTTGGACATGGCAGTCATCTCGACCATGGTCTTGGTGCCGTCCTTGAAGCAGGTCAGCATCTTGGGATTCATGTGCTTGGAAGCAGCTTCCTCTGCGCAGGACTCGGGAGTGCAGTCCAGATTGACCTTGTTGTTCTTGCCCTTGCCGATGACCTGAACATCGAAGCCGAGAGCCTTTGCGAAATCATAGAGCTCCATGACTGCGCCGGGTTCGTCGCCTGCGCTGCCGGAGTAGATGACGCCCTCATCCTGGGCCATCTTGTAAAGCAGGGATCCGATAACAACATCGCACTCGACGTTGAGCATGATGATGTGCTTGTGAGCCTTGATGGAATCAACGGCAATGTGAGCACCGATCTCGGTGACACCTGTTGCATCGACGATGCAGTCCACGCCCTCAGCGCCGATCGCCACATTGGCGTCGCTGGAGATGGCATACTTGCCGGACTTGACGATCTCGCTGGCCTCGGCAGCGGTCTTGGCCTCTACGATCTGGTCCTCGGCGATCCCCGCGTTGAGCAGGGCGTTCTTTGCGTTTTCGATTTTGATGTCAACGACGACAGCGGGCTTCATTCCCTTCATGAGAACGACCTGACTGGTCATGCCGCGTCCCATCTGGCCGCAGCCGATGATTGCCATCTGAATAGGTGTACCCTTCTTTTCCAGAGCTTCGAGTTCATTTGCAATACCGAACATTTTTAATCCTCCTTGAAATCTTCTGGCTGACTGCCCCGAACCTGTGACTGCTTGGTGCTTTGTGCTTGTTGTTTGCTTTTGACAATTCTTATTATATCTGTTTTTGCCCACTATGCAAGCATTTTCATCTGAACATTTGATTAAATAAGATTTTTTATCATAATGTCTGACGCATATGTCATAATGAGCGCCTGATGTTTCACCTCGATGGCTGACATATGCTTTGACACTTTAACGGGATGATGTTACCTTATTTACATAATGTTTAACCCTTATAATTTGAACAAGCCCAAGAAGCAGTCTGCATAAACAGGACGACCGGGAAGGAGGCGCTGAAGACAGCATATGAGAGGAAATAGTACGATTCAGGAAATTATCGATAAAAACGGTGTCATGGTCATCGACGGATCCATGTCCACAGCCCTGGAGCACCTGGGGGCCAACCTCAACTCAAAGCTCTGGACGGCCCGGGCTCTGGCGGAATCACCTGAACTGGTAAAGCAGGTCCACCTGGATTATTTCCGGGCGGGAGCGGACTGCGGGATCACCTGCAGCTATCAGGCGACCATTCCGGGCCTGATGGCCAACGGCAGCACGCGGGAGGAGGCGGAGGACCTGATCGCCCGGTCGGTCAGGATCTTTCTCGAAGCCAGGGAGGAATGGTGGGAAGCCGAGGGCCGGAAGGCCGGACGCGCCTGGCCCCTGTGCCTGGCCGGCATCGGCCCCTACGGCGCCTACCTGGCGGACGGGTCCGAATACCGGGGCCGCTACGGGGTCAGCGACCAGGTCCTGGACGACTTTCACCGCCGCAGGATGGAGATCCTGCATGAGGCCGGCGCCGACATCCTCCTGATCGAGACCCAGCCCTCCCTGCATGAGGCCCTGCTGGCGGCAGACATTGCCGAGGAGCTCGGAGCCGACTACTGGATCAGCTTCTCCTGCATGGATGAAAAGCACATCTGCGAGGGGGACCTGATCCGCGACTGCGCCAGGGCCTTCGCCAAGGACCACCCTCATCTGCGGATGATCGGCGTCAACTGCTCCAAGCCCGTCTATATCGCAGGCCTCATCAAAGAACTGCGCGCCGGCCTGCAGGAGGCCGCAAAAGACGGCGGCCGCATGATCCCCATCGGCGTCTACCCCAACTCCGGGGAGGAATATGACGCCGTCACCAAGACCTGGCACGGGGTCGGAGACGCCAAGAGCTTCGGCGAATACGCCATGGACTATATGAAGGCCGGCGCTGACGCCGTCGGCGGCTGCTGCACGACCGTCGCCTCCCATGTCGAACAGGTCATCGCCGCCAGAAAAGAGTTCGTGGAGAACGGCATGCACAAAGAGATGATCCCGGCCCGGTGAGTCAACGGGGACGGTTCTTCTGACTCATCTGACGGACTTGAGTCAACGGAGACGGTTCTTCTGACTCATCAGACGGACTCACAGGGACGATCCCGCAGATTCATCAGGCAGACCGGGCGAACCCGGGGTCGGTTCCGAACCGCAAAAATATTCTGTTTTTATACATACTTGGGGGTAAGTATCTATGGCTGCATTTACAGATTTTTTATATGCGATCGATGACTTCATGTGGGGGACCTGGATGACCATCCTGCTGGTGGGCATCGGGATCATCCTCAGCATCCGATTTGCCTTCCGCTACCAGCGCAAAATCATCTTCAATTTTAAAAACACCTTCGGCAAGATCGGCGCCAAGGGAGAGGGCGAGGGCACGATCTCGGGCTTTCGCGCAGCCTGCACGGCCCTGGCCAACACCGTGGGTACCGGCAATATCAGCGGCGTCGCGACCGCCATCGTCTCCGGCGGCCCGGGCGCCCTGGTCTGGATGTGGGTCTCGGCCTTTTTCGGCATGTCCACCAAGGCCTGTGAGATCATCATCGGCCAGCGCTACCGCGAGCACTACAAAAAGTCCATGAACGAATACGTCTGTGACCGGTCCTTCGTCCTCAAAAACGCCTTCGGCTGGGAAAAGGGCGCCGTCGTCCTGGCGGTCTTCTGCTTCCTCTTCGGCCCCTGGACCTGCTGCGTCCAGACCGAGGCCGTGACCAGCTCCATGAGCCAGGCCTTCGGGATCAGCCCCCTGATCTCCGTCATTATCATCGGCGTCACCTGCCTGGTGACCATCTGGGGCGGCCTCAGGCGCATCTCCGACGTCATGTCCCGCGCCGTTCCCATCATGGCCGTCCTCTACATCATCATGGGCCTGGGCGTCCTCATCCTCAACTTCCAGCACATTCCGGCCGTCATTGCCCTGATCTTTAAGAGTGCCTTCAGCCCCACGGCCGCCGTCGGCGGCTTTGCCGGAGCCACCGTCCGCGATGCCATCCAGTACGGCGTCGCCCGCGGCATCTACTCCAACGACGCCGGCACCGGCTACGGCATGATCGCCCACGCCTCTGCCCAGACCGACCACCCGGTCCGCCAGTCCCTCTGGGGCTGGGGCGAAGTCTTTATCGACACCTTTATCATCTGCTCCATCACAGCCTTCACCATCATCATGACGGGCTCCTACACCAGCAGCGACGCCACCAGCGGCGCCCTGACCACCGTGGCCTTCACCCAGGCCTACGGCGCCATCGGCGGCAAGCTCACAGCCATCGCCATCGCCGTCTTTGCCTGGACCACCATCATCGGCATGTACTACACCTGCGAGAAATCCGTCAACTACGCCTTCGGCGACACCGAGAACAACCGCAGGATGATGCCGGTCTATATGATCTACTACATGCTGCCCTGCGTCATTTTCTACAACATCGAGGCGGACGCCCTCTGGGCCTTCACGGACATCCTCTCCGCCCTCTACGTCTGCATCACCATCTTTATCATCGTGGCCAAGCACAAGGAGATCTTCCGTCTCTTCGACGACTTCTGGAACCGCTACCTGCCCGCAAAGGAAGCCGGCAAGAACCCTCCCTATGTCACCTTTGACTGCAAAAAGGCACAGGATGACAGGTAACATCCGCGCCGCCTCAAATTCGATGCAGGCTGATCTGATGCGCAAAGAACAATGTGAAAACGTCCTGACAATGCTGTCACACACTGCCAGGACGTTTTTATAATTTACTATTCTGTGTTACAGTATCATGATCATGACTGCCTTCGATCAATGTCCGTCAGCTGTTTTTCCCATTGCATAAGCCTTGTCAAGCCAGCCACTCTCCTCGATCCTGCGGGGGAACTTTGTTCCACCGCAGTTTCCGGCCAGGAGTATGCCGTCCCTCTCCCATTGAAAATAATCGGTCAGGCGTTCAAAGTAGCTGCGGACGGATTCAAAGACCCAGAAGTGTTTTTCTGTATCCGCGGATGTTGCCAGGAGAGCACACCTGCGCACGGGATAGGCAAAATACCCCCTGGGATCCGGCCTGCCCATGGCATACAGGCGGTCAATGACGGCCTTCATCTGAGAGGAGATCATCCAGAAATAGACAGGCGTTGCAAAAACAATGCGGTCGCACCAGAGGATTCCCTCATAGATTTGCTGCATGCCGTCCTTTTGTACACACTGTCCGGTCTCTCTGCAGCCGTTACAGCCCAGACAAGGGTGCACACATGCGTCGAAGAAACCGATCAGCCGCGTCTGATGACCTGCGTCCAGGCAGCCTCTCTCATAAGCCAGCGCAAGTCTGTGCGTGTTTCCGTTTCTGCGGCTGCTGCAGGAAAGAATGAGTATTTTCATAAATAAAAACCTCCTCTGCCAAAAGCAAGTGCTCCGGCCCCCGGCAGATCATCCGGAAGTCGGAGCTCAAAATACTGTCTCACTAATGTCTCAGAAATGGATTTTCAAAGTACTCCCAGCTTCCTACCCTCGAAGCGGAGTTCGTCGCGGAAGGCCGGATGGGCTATAGAAATCAGGGCTTCGGCGCGCTGGCGCTCTGTCTTGTATTTGAGGTTGGCGATTCCGTACTCTGTGACGACGTAATTAATATCATAGCGGGGTACAGTCACAATATTACCGTGGGCATGAAAGGGAACGATCTTGGAGATGGTATCTCCCTTGGCGGTGGAGTTGAGAGCCAGGATGGATTTTCCGCCCTTTGAGAGCTGAGCGCCGCGGACGTGGTCAAGCTGTCCGCCAATGCCGGAATACTGAATGCCTCCGATGCTCTCGGAATTGGCCTGTCCCTTGAGGTCGATCTCCAGACAGGCGTTGATGGAGACCTGTTTGTAGTTCTGACCGATGATGTAAGGGTCGTTGACGTAATCGACAGGGTGGACCTCAAACATGGGGTTATTCTCACAGTAGCGGTAGAAAGCTTCGGAGCCGGCCAGCTGGGAGCCGATGCAGATGCCCTTGTTTATGGTCTTTTTGCTGTTGGTGATGACGCCTGCTTCGACCAGTTCCATCATGGATTCGGTCAGTGTCTCGGAGTGGACTCCCAGGTTATGTTTGTCCTTGAGATTTCGGGCAATGGCATCCGGCAGGGCGCCGATTCCCAGCTGGATGGTGGAATCATCCTCGATCAGGCTGGCGCAGTAGTCAGCGATCTTCTGGGTCTTTTCATTGACCGATGCCCGGCCGATCGTATAGAGGGGCGAAGCCTGATAGACAATATAGTCGATCTGGTCGATCGGGAGCATTTTTCCGCCTATGCGGGGGAAATCGGGATTGATCTGGGCAACCACTTTGCCGGGAGCTGCCGTGCGGACGGCGGGCTCGGTGAAGGAGCAGTCGACGCCATAGGAACACATGCCGTTCTCATCCGGCTCTGTGACCTGGACAAAGGCCCAGTGGGGATTGAGGCAGTCCGCCTCCGCAAACATCTCCGGCCATTTGTGGAAGTTTGTGCCTCCGATATATTCGACGCTTCCCTCCCTGTAGCCGGGACGCGAATTGGGCCCCAGGAAGGTGGAGATATGGCGGAAATGCCCCTTGTACGCAGGATCCAGGCACCTGTTAGAGCCGGGACTCATGCCGTGGATGATCGTGACATCCTTTTTTTCCATGCCGTGGTCATACAGGGTCTCTACCAGAGCCGGAGGTTCACCCAGCCAGTCTCCAAAGATGATCTTATCGCCGTCCTGTATGAGGGAAGCAACATATTCGGCAGACACGATCCTGTCTGCATATTTTTCTTTCCAGTTCATGATATCCTCCATATGTTACCAGGGCAGCTGAAAATCGTGAAGATCCGCTCGAAAGTACTGCCGCAGTAATCGTATCCCTTGGCAGGGCCGGTTTGACAGCTGTCTGACTCCTTCTGTCTTATTCAGCCCGCTTCTTATTCTTCCCACTTGAGCATGGTGGCCATGGAACCGGTCTGGCAGAGACCGCCGTCCTGGTTGATGATCTTATAGCCGATATTGAGGATACCGCGGTCAGGTTTGGATTTGGACCGGTCGCAGGAGAGGACTTCGATCTCACAGTGGATGGTGTCGCCGATCTTGATAGCGCCGACGAATTTCCATTCCGTGGACAGGGCGGCGATGGCGCTGCCGTCGACCAGGCCCATTTTTCCCCAGAGACCGCAGGCAATGGAGGAGCCCAGGAGACCGTGTGCGATCCTGCCCTTGAAGGGAAGCTTCTCCGCATAGGTCTGGTCGGTATGAATGGGATTGAGATCCCAGGTGATGCCTGCAAACAGGACAACATCGGTCTCCGTCACGGTCTTTGCGGCGGTGACAAATGTATCTCCAACGTTGAATTCGCTCAGATAACGAAAAGTACGGTTCTCTTTGCTCATTTTTTCTCCTTTTTAAAACATCTGTATTTGTAATAAAGCCCCGGACCTTCCGCCCGGGGCTTTGGGAAATCGCTTACCGGCAGCCTGCTGTTTCATTGAAACTGCTACGTGATTTTGGTGAATGCAGGACGATTTCTCAGTCTGCTCTTACATATGTAACGTGGTGGGTGTCCGATCACTGATACTTGTTGAGGACATGGCGGCCAATGATCATGCGGCAGATCTCGCTGGTGCCCTCGCCAATGGTAAGGAGCTTGGCGTCGCGGTAGAAGCGCTCTACTTCGTACTCGTTGCAGAGGCCGTAGCCGCCCATGATCTGCAGGCCCTTGTCGCAGACACGGACACACATCTCGGAGGAGAACATCTTGAGCATGGTCGCCTCGGCGGAGAACTTCATGCCGGCGTCGCTCATACGGGCTACTTCGTACATCATTCTGCGGGCCACTTCGATCTCGGTCTCCATCTCGGCCAGCTTGTGGTTGATGGCCTGGTACTCACAGATGGGCTTGCCGAAGGTCACTCTTTCCTTGGCGTATTTAGTGGCGCGCTCGAGAACACCCTGGGCCATGCCAACGGCTACCGCGGAAATCGCGATGCGGCCGTCATCCACACATTTCATGAAGAGCGGGAAGCCCTTGTTAACTTCGCCCACGATATTTTCCTTGGGAACACGGACATCCGTGAAGCTCAGGGGGCAGGAGTAGGAGGAGCGGTTGCTCATCTTCTCCTCGGGTTTGCCGATCTCAAAACCGGGCGTATCTCTGGGAACGATCAGGACGCTGATGCCGCGGCTTCCCTTTGCTTCGGGATCGGTCTTGGCTGCCACCAGAAAGGTGTCGGCATATGTGGAGTTGGTGATGAAGGCCTTGGAGCCGTTGATGACATACTCATCGCCGTCCAGGATCGCGGTGGTCTGGGTCGCGCCGGCATCGGAACCAGACTGGGGCTCGGTCAGCGCGAATGCGCACAGGGTCTGGCCCGAGGCTGCGGGCACCAGGTATTTCTGCTTCTGCTCTTCCGTGCCGGCGTGCAGCAGGGGCATGGAGCCCAGAGATGTATGCGCGTCGATGATGGAAGCCAGAGAGGAGGAATGCCTTGCGATCTGCTCCATGACCAGGACATCACTCAGGTGATCCATGCCGGCTCCGCCGTACTCCTCGGGGACACAGACGCCCAGAAATCCGAGTTCGCCGCACATCTTGACCTCTTCCATGGGGAAAGCGTGCGCCTCATCCAGCTCACGGACGGTCTTGGCTACAGTGTTGTCTGCAAAGTCTTTCGCAAGTGCCTGTACTTCAAGCTGATCATCAGTCAGAAAATATTTGTTTTCCATGTCATCCTCCTTCTTCTCGATTGGTATAGATACATATCCTCTTGCATCGGTCAGTGTCATGACCCGGTCAGATTGTTTTTTTTCTGTGTGTTCCGCATCTCTTTTTCATGTCCTGATTTTATCAATCAGGGATTTCTGTGTCTTTGTACGGTTCGGTCAATCTCTGATGCGGCGTTTGTCAGTTTTTGAAAACGGACAGGGCCCTCCGGCCCTGTCCGCAGAAGAGATATAAACAGTCGGATCCTTTCTTCAGACCTGCAGAAATCTAAAACTGTCAGGCCTGGAAGCCGTCTACGCCCTTGAAAGAGGCGTAGCCGTCGTCCGCCATGACAGTAGAGCCGTTAATGGCGCTGGCCTCCGGCAGTGACATCAGGTAAATGGCATTCGCGATCTCCTCGGGCATGATGATCCTGCCCTTCATATGCAGCCTGCTGCCGATCTCCTCGATCGGCTTGTCGATCATGCCGGTCTTGACCCAGCCTGGAGCAACAGAGACCACACGAACCCCATAGGGGGAGAGTTCTCTCGCCATAGCTTGTGTGATCATACGTACGCCGCCTTTGCTGGCGTGGTAGCCGATGGACTCTGTATTGGCCATGATACCGCAGATGGAGCCGACATTTACAATGACACCGGACTTCGCTTTCACCATTTCCTTCGCCGCATAGTGGCTCAGATAGATGGTCCCCATAAGGTTGATCATGATGGTCTTTTCCACGTCCTTGAGGTCGATCTCTGTAAAGGAGGCCCGCTCTCCGACAACGCCCGCGACATTGGCGACAATATCGATGCGGCCGTATTTCTCCATCGTTTTTTCAACGACCATTTTACAGTCTTCCTCTCTGGAGACATCTGCCTTGATAAAGGTCACTTCCCCGACTGCCTCGAGGGCTTTATTGCTCTCTTCAACGACATGCCTTCCAAGCGTGATGACTTTATCGCCTTTTTCCAGGAATTTTTTTGCCGTCGCAAAACCGATTCCCTTCGTACCGCCAGTTACGATGACTACTCTATTCATTCAAAACTCCTTTCATATTTCAAATACTCTCTGCAGGTATCCGGTTTGTCCCCGCCCAGCGGCAGTCCGTTCGTGGCGCACATGGCATACCCATGCGAACAGGATCTATCGCTTGATTCTGGAAACACAGACTGCGCTGATCACTGCCATACCCATGCAGATGAACATGGGAACATAATAGGTACCGGTCGCAGAAGCGACAGCTGTCAGGATAAAGCCGATGATCGTTCCGCCCAGGTTTCCGAAGATCAGGCAGAATCCGGATGCTTCCGCTGCGATACTGGGATGCCCGAGTTCCGGGGGAATCGCCCAGAAAGGCCCCATGACCGTCGAAACAGCTGCATAGGCTATGATCATAAAGGCGGCGACTATCGTTCCGCCGGAAAAGCTGACGATCAGAAGGCTGGCTGCAATGACAGCATTTCCGATGCAGACGATCTGCCAGCGGCTGCCTTTGAACACCTTGTCAGAGATCAGACCGCCAAGCGGAGATCCCAGGATCGATGTAAAGAAAGTGATGCTGGTCACAGCATTTGCCAGAGCCATATCAATTCCTTTTTCTACAAGCAGGCCATTGACAAAGGACGGGAAACCATAGACGTTTGCACCGGTGATAAAACCACAGATCACCGCAAACCAGAGATAGCTATGCTTCTTTAACTCGTCCATGGATTTCGGAAGACTCTCCACGTCGGCTTTGGGAGATGCTTCAGCCTCAGCGGGCAGCATTTCCGCAACAGTCAGGCGGCCGGGATAGACCTGAGATACTTCTCTCGCCAGAAGAAAGTACAGGATCACGATCACAATACTGGGAATAGCTGCAAGAAGGCTGGCTCCTGTCTGCCACGCTATACCGGAAGCCATAAGTTTAGGCGCAAAGAATGTATCGATAGAAAAGGCGACACCCAGAATACCCAGAAGGATTCCAGAGGCTATTCCTCTTTCCCGGACCGGGAACCAGTAGGTGTTGATGGTGGTGATCGGACCACAGACCAGTCCGCCGGACAGACCTTCGATGGCACAGCAGATTGCGTAACCGGGGAAAGAATGCCCGATCACAAGGATCAGAAGAGCACCGATTATATTGACAATGATTGCTATACAGATACTTTTTTTCAGTCCGAACTTCGCAACCAGTTTGGCGCCAAGTCCTCCGGTAAGGGCAAAAACACCCAGGATGATGGTTCCGCAAAGGGAGACCATCATGGGAGAAACTCCCAGATCCGCAGTGATATAAGAGCTGAAAACAGTGGGAATCTGGACGGTCAGAAAGAACTGACCGTATGCCAGGATATTCAGCAGCAGCATAAACCATCTGAATGACGGTGCACTGGTCAGGACGACCTGTTCATTCATATTTCCTCCTTCTGCCGCTTCCCTAAGCGGCATCATACAGGGGTGGTGACTGAGGCTTTTTCCGGAGAAAAAGCCTCAGTCTACAATGTTTTAGATACAGGTTCTGCCGTCTGTCGATCACCACATTCCGGGAGCTGTGGAATCCATCATGACATTGATCTGTTTGGTTTCCTGGAACTCCTCGAGTCCTTCTTCGCCGAGTTCGCGTCCCAGGCCGGACATTTTATAACCGCCCCAGGGGCACTGTGCATATGCCCAGTTGTAATGATTGATCCACACAATACCTGCGCGGAGCTCTTCGGATGCACGAATAGCGCGCGCATAGTTTTCCGTAAATACACCGCCGGCCAGTCCGTAGCAGGTGTCATTCGCCTTCTTGAAAGCTTCCTCTTCGGTCTTAAATGTCTGGATGGTGACGACAGGTCCGAAGATCTCCTCTTTGACGATTTGCATGTCCGGTGTGCACTCATCAAAAACGGTCGGGCGTACAAAATTCCCTTTCGCGTAAAATCCCTCTGTGAGCTGATAGCCGCCGGTCAGGCACTTGGCGCCTTCGGCCTTGCCGGATTCAATGTAGTCCATGACGGTCTTGAGCTGGTCTTTGGATACAATCGCACCGATATTGGGATTGTCCAGACCAATGCCGACTGTGGCCTTTTCGGTCTTTTCCACCAGGATCTTCACAAATTCATCGTGGATCTTTTCATCGACAAAGACGCGGGAGCCTGCACAGCAGTTGGCACCCTGGTTCGAGTAATCAGTCTCCATGACCCATTCAACCGCGTTTTCAATATTCGCGTCATCATAGACGATGATGGGGGACTTGCCGCCCAGCTCCAGTCCGACACGCTTCACGTTGGAGGCGGATGCCCGGATGATATCCTGGCCGACCGGCGTAGAGCCGGTCATGGTGACCATATCGACATCCATGCTGGATGCAAGCTCGTTGCCGATGCTGCCACCGGGACCTGTGATCAGATTAACGACACCCTTGGGGAAACCGACTTTGTCCAGAACTTCAAAGACGCGGATGGCTGTGAGCGGTGTCAGGGAAGCAGGCTTAAAGATGATACTGTTGCCTGCCGCCAGGGCGGGAGCGGCCTTCCAGGAAAACATCAGGCAGGGCACGTTCCAGGGGGCGATCATACCCACGACGCCGATGGGCTCCTTCACTGTCACGGACTGAATGCCGGGATGCGCGTCAAGGGGATTAATGCGGCCTTCGGATTTGTTGATCAGGCCGGCGTAATAGCGGAAGACACCGACCACCATGCCGATATTGCCGACCGCATTGTTGTAGGTCATTCCTGTGTTCATGGACTCCAGGCGGCAGAGCTCATCGGTGATCTTCTCGATCTCATCCGCCACTTCATAAAGTTTTTTGCTGCGGGCGGATGCGGACATTCTTCGCCACTCCCCGGGACCATAGAAGGACTCTTTTGCCGCAGCGATCGCCTCGCGGACATCCTCTACTGCGCTGTCAGCCACTTCCGCGAGCAGGTCACCAGTCGCGGGATTAATGATCTGCCTGGTCTTTCCGGACTTTGCGGGAACCCATTCACCATTTATATAATTCATTTTTGCTGTCATTTTTTTACCTCCTGTTTGATCGATCAGTCGTGGATACCAGACATGTATACGGGATCATTTACTGATATGCGTTGTAGGTATATTCAATGTATTCCCTGATCTGCTCCATATTATGTTCGCCGGGAGCGTTCGCGATCGCGGCATCCTTTGACATTACCTCCGCAATGCTGAGAGCATCCTCCAGGGTGTAGCCACTTTCCTTCATGGACGGGATCCCGATCTCCTTCATCAGTTCGATGGAGCGGTCGCCCAGACGTTTTGCAAGTTCCTCCGGTGCAGTATTCTCGTCATAGGGGACCTCCATGGCATCCGCCACGATCCTGGCAGATTCAGGATCTCCGTATTTTGCCGCGTAGACCATGGATCCGGGAAATCCCCAGGCACAGCCCAGGCCGTGCGGAACATGATATTTTCCGCCGAACGACTGGGAGAAAGCATGTCCCATCTGACAGCCGGACTCCAGGATGACAAGTCCTCCGAGATTTGCCGCAAAGGCCATTTTCTCACGGGCAAGTTCGTTTTTGGGTTCCCTGACGGCAATCGGGAGATACTTCATGACCGTGCTGATTCCGATCCCGCCAATCGCGTAGACATAGGGGTTCCAGTTTTTGGATGTAATGGCTTCCGCGCAGTGGGCAAGCGCGTCCATTCCGGTGGAGGCCGTCTGGCTCTTCGGCAGTGAATAGGTCATGGTGGGATCGACCATAGCAAGATCAGGGGAATACTCCGGAACCTGCTTTACGCCGGTCTTTGAATCTCCGATGACAGCGTACTGGGAATTCTCGGAGCCTGTTCCTGCCGTAGTAGAGATACAGATCAGCTTGAGCTTCCTGTCCTTGCAGGAAGCGGTATAGAACTCGGTGATAGATGTCCCGCCCATACTGATGATGATGCCGATGGCCTTGGCCGTGTCCAGGCTGGAGCCGCCGCCCACTGCGACGATGCCGTCCACCCCGGCCTCTTTCGCAAGACGCGCACCTTCATCGCAGGTATCCGACGGCGCATCCGGTCTGCATTTATCAAAAATGACAGGGTCATAGCCGGCTGCCTTGAGATTGTCGATCACCCTGGTCGCAACATTGAATCTGATCAGGTCCGCTTCTGTAACGACCATCACCTTCCGGATTCCCAATTCCTTTGTCTTTTCACCGACGAGATCCACCGCACCGGTGCCGAACAATGTGGGGCAGAATCGATTCCAATATGATACCTTCATTTGCTTTCCTCCTTGTGAATCCATCTGAGCTTACGGTTCCTTCATTGTGTTGAAAAAGAGCTGCGTTGTTTCTTTTTCTGCCATGTTTTTATCTGATAAGATTATCCCATCGCATGAAAAAGTCCGCCATTTCAAAACATCTCACACGTATTAAGTCAGAACTTGAAACAGGTACAAAAAACGAGATACAAAAAAGAACGGCAGAGTCGGGGCGGCTGCCCCGGCTCTCACCGTTCTTTCACTGTGCAGTTCCATATTTGTGCGACACATTCGACCAGAAGTCTGTATCATCACAGACGACCAAATTCTGTCAAATTCCTACATATTAACCTATCCAGTTATCTCCATCCAGATTCCTACTTATTATCCAGAAAATACTGATGCAGACGGCGGATCTGCTCCTCCTTGCGCCTGTTGTAAATGATGCCGACTTTTCCCGCGGGAATATCTGAATCCACGACCCGCTGGAGCAGAGAATGGGTGTCCCGCCAGCTGCCGTGGATGATATACATCTCCTCTTCGGACTCAAATTCAATGCGGGCGCCCAGATTATAATCGCCGGACACTTCGCGTACAGTCGCTACGCCCCTGAGTCTCTCCTGAAAACTTTGTTCCAGGGTATGATAGTTTCCGCAGATCACGACCCGGCCCCGCAGATCATCCAGAGTCAGGAGCGTTTTCTTAGCCAGGGGATGACCGGGATTCATGCAGAAAGCGTATGTGTCTTCCAGCAGTTCGAGAAATCCCAGATCTCCCAGATACTCTCTGGACGGTTTGCCCAGAATACAACAGTCCGCCGCGCCCTCGTGAACCGCATTGAGCTGTTCTGTGATCGGTATATTCTCCATGCGGACTGTGATTTCCGGATCATAGGCGTGAAAGCCTCCGATCAGGGTGATCCAGTTTTCAGGAAACTGATAGGGCTCGAATGCGAGACGAATCGTTCCGCTGGTCTTTTTCGCGATCACAGACGCCTTCTGTCTGCCGCTGTTATACAGCTCCAGCACCTGTCTGGCAGTGGTGTAAAATGATTCACCCGCCGGTGTCAGCTTCAGCCCCTTTTTGCTCCGCAGAAAGAGCGCAAAACCAAGTTCCTTTTCAAAGAGATTGATCTGCTGAACCAGTGCCGTTGTAGAAATAAAGGAGGCCCTGGCAGCTTTGGAAAAACTCCCGCACTCCGCTGACAGGACAAAAGAGCGCAGCCATTGTTCATTCATAACCGGTATTCCTCATATCTTAAAGTATGATCGGGTCACCGGGCGAAATGCAGAAGTCTGTTCTTAAAGCATACTGAAAGCCCGGATTTTATCATACATCTGTGGAAGTCAGGAAAAATATATCACAAGAATGTTGTTGAAAACAACCGGCTCCTTTTGTCTATCCGGAACAAAATCAGGTCATCAGCCTGCGCTGCTCCATCGTGTGTGAAGGCCAGAGCCCAGAGAAATACAAAAGAAGCCCTTTTTCATTTTTTGACAAATGCCTGTCTCGTAACTGTCTAAAAGGCATAAAGACATCCTCTGTCCAGACAGCTATGATGTATATGTGAAAGGCCAGTATCTTTTCGGTTCCGTTCATAGAAAGGAGGCCCGGCATGAAAAGCCAGTGCCGCAGCGCATCAGAAATAAAACCGTTATTTGCTTCACTGGATCAAAGGAGGGCACATCTGCGTGCGCAATATCCTGTCTGGAAGGAAATGACTCTGTACGGCCACCTGGAAATAACAGCAGCCCGCTGCCCCGGCCGGATCGTCTATCAGGACGGGCAGCTGACCTGCAGCTATAAGGAAATGCTGGTCCTGTCCGACCGCGCCGCAGGAGCCTTCCGGCAGCTTGGTGTTTCCACAGGAGACCGGGTGGCCGTCAATCTGCGCAACAGGGTCGAGTATCTGGTCCTGACCTTCGCACTTGCGAAGATCGGAGCCGTCAAAGTCCCGCTCAACCGAAAGCTCCCCCTGCAGCAGAAGGGCTATATCCTGCGGGAAACCGGCTCCTCTGTGCTCGTATCCGACAAAGCGGAGGACCTGCAGGCTGTATCTCTTTGCCCCTCCCTGCGCAGGATCATCCTTCTGGAAGATCCGAAAAAGCAGAACCCCAGTGTAGTGAGCTGGGAGACCTTTCTGAGCCTGTCTGCAGAATCCGCCGGGGGGGATTCTTCCGCCGATGCCGGCGAATCCTTTCGGACAGACCCGGCAGTCACTGATTCCCATCTTCTATGCGATATCATCTACACATCCGGTAGCAGCGGAAATCCCAAGGGTGTGATGCTCAGCCACGATATGATCCTGCGCAGTGCCTTCGCCAACTGTCTCAACCGCGGTTTCCAGGATGGACGCAGAGTCCTGATCACAGTGCCCCTCTTCCATGTCTATGGCTACATTGAGGGGCTTTTGTCCGTCATCTTTGTGGGAGGAACCCTGCTCTGTATGCAGGGCCGGTTCGATCCGGAAAAGACTCTCCGGATCATGGAGAAAGACCGGGTCAATGATATTCTCTGCGTCCCTTCCGCCATGCAAAAAATCATGGAGGAGCCCGCTTTCGATACCTGCGATCTGTCGTCCCTGCAGGCTGTCTACTGCTCGGCATCGGTCTGCCCCGAATGGGTCTGGGAGGAAATGCAAAAAAAACTGGGGCCGGTGGAGATCGTCACCGGTTACGGGATGAGTGAAGTAAGCGGCGCCTCTGTGCAGACTCCGCCGGAAGCATCCCTGGACAAGCTCCGCCACACACTTGGGAAGGTCCTGCAGGACCATTTCACTTCTGCTCCCCCGCTGATCGAATACCGGGTGGTCGATCCCCGGACCCTGGAACCCTGCCCGAAAGGAACCGCCGGAGAGCTGCTCTGCCGTGGCGCGATCGTAACACATGGCTACTATCACCGAGATGATGTAAACGCAGATGTCTTCCTGGCGAATGGATGGCTGCGAAGCGGAGACCTTGGATACTTTGACGAGGACGGATATCTCATCTTTCTCGGAAGAGATGGGGAAAGCTACAAGATCAACGGAGAAAATGTCTCTCCCCAGTACCTGGATCAGGTAATCTCCGAGTCCAGGGATGTCATCCAGGTCCAGACAGTCGGCGTCCCGGATGAGAAGCTGGGATGGGTAGGAGTCGCCTTCATTGAGCCGGCATCCTCCTGTGCCTCCGTAAAAAACCGGATCATGGAATTCTGCAATGAGAATCTGGCCTCCTTCCAAGTACCCAAATATTACTTTTTTGTCACGGATAAGGAATGGCCGAGAACCTCCAACGGCAAGATCACCAAAAAGCTGCTGCGGGAAAAAGCCATTGAACTGCTGAGGGCTAAGCAGCTGTAGTCTCAAATCAAAGACATCATTCAATCAGATAAGCGCACTATTAGGGCCAGCCTTTTCGAAGGCTGGCCCTTATGATCTCTTTCCTGACAAGCGGCACTGGACTCTCGTGACAGAGGTCACCGGTCTTATACCGGTCAATAAAACACCCGCAGGCGGCAAGCCGGGGCCGCCTGCCCGATCGGCAGAGGCCCCGGCTTACTGCGGAGTTTTCTTTATATACACACATTTGGAGATTCAGATGTTTCGGTTTCTGATCAGAAGAGGGAGAAGCCCCCGTCTTCCATAATGGTCTGGCCTGTAATGTAGCCTGCGTCGTCACTGCCCAGGTAGAGGGCGAGTGCCGCAGCCTCCTCAGGTTCGCCGTAGCGTCCCATGGGAATATTGCTGAGGAACTTTTCATTGCGGGCCGTGTCAAACCGGGTCCCTTCTGTGATCTTGGTCACGCTGGCGCCGGGTGCGATCGCGTTGACGCGGATCCCGTAGGGCGCCATCTCATAGGCGGCAAACTTAGTCAGCTGGGACACGCCGCCCTTGCTGGCGGCATAGGCGCCGGTGTTGGCAGAGACGACCTGGGCAGCGATAGAGCTGGTATTGACCACGGCTCCATGGATGCCCTTATCCACCATCTGGCGCAGAACCGCCTGATTGACGTAAAAGGTTCCGTTCAGGTTGACGTCAATGACATGCTTCCAGTCCTCCTCACTGGTGTCGAGAAGACTGGTCCTGCCGATCATACCTGCATTGCTGAAGGCCACGTCGATACGGCCGAATTTTTCCAGGACCTCTGCGACAGCATCCTCGACAGACTGTCGGCTGGAGACATCGCAGCGAATCGGATAAACAGCTTCCAGGTCCGCATATTTTTCCTTCATTTTGTCAATGCTTCTGGCCAGGGCGGCAACCCGGGCACCCTCCTCCACCAGACGGCGCACCATGCATTCTCCAATGCCTTCGGATGCACCGGTGACCAGAGCGATTTTACCTTCATATCGTTTAATGATCATGTTCTTTCTCCCTATTTTTGATCGTCCAGTAAGCAGTCATTCGTCCGGGATATGTGCAGGCCTGTCACCCGCCATCCCGGATCAAGGCAGACAGAAGCCTCCATCTTCATACAGGGTCTCCCCCAGAATAAAGCTGGCTTCATCCGAGGCCAGAAACAGAGCCGTGTCGACCGCCTCCTGAACCTCTCCATAGCGGCCCAGAGGCATTTTTGCCAGAAAGGCTTTATTACGCTCCTCGTTGAAGCGTGTGCCCTCCGAGATCCTGGTCTTACTGGTACCGGGACCAAAGGCGTTGACGCGTATCCCGTACTGAGCCAGCTCCAGGGCTTCCACCTTTGTCAGCATGCTGACTGCGGCTTTGGAGGGGCAGTAGGGGGTGATATTGGTCATCGATTTCCGGGCACTCACAGAACTTGTATTGACGATGACACCACGGGTGCCTTTTTCCACCATGACACGCGCGACCGCCTGAGCCATGTAAAAGTTCCCGCTGAGATTGATGGCGATTCCCTTGTCCCATGTCTCTTTTGAGCATTCCAGGAAGGGGGCGCGAGGGCAGATTCCGGCATTGTTCATCAGGATGTCGATCCGGCCGAAGTGGTCTGCGGCTGCAGTGACCGCATTCTGCACCTGATCGTAGTCAGACACATCGCAGACCGCACAGAAGACATGGTCCTCACGCCCTGCATAGGCTTTTTCCAGGGTCTCTTTTTCAATGTCCAGGGCTGCGATTTTTGCGCCTTCGAGCAGAAACTGCTCTGCCATCCCGAGCCCGAGACCGTTGGCGGCACCGGTGATCAGGACGACCTTATCCTCAAATCTTTTTCTCATGATATCGTCCGTTTTTCAATATTACATGCAGGTATATCCGCCATCCACAGGAAGATTCACGCCGGTGACATAGCTGGAGGCAGGGGAAGCCAGGAAAATGGCAGCTGTATCGAGTTCACCCTCATTCCCATAACGCTCTTCGGGGATCATAGTACGGGCATTTGCCTGGAAGAAATCGGAATCCAGTGTTTCCTTTGTAAGTGGAGTATAAAAATATCCGGGACAGATAGCATTGACAGTGATGCCGTACTTGCCCCACTCAGCTGCAAGCGCACGGGTCAGGTTGACAACGCCGCCCTTTGCTGCGTGATAGGGCGCGGAACCGGCGACCTTGTTACCGACCAAACCGTACATGGAGGCAATATTGATGATACGTCCGTATCCGGCAGGAATCATGGCCTTTTTGGCAACGGCACGGGCCACCTTGAAGGTGCCGAAGAGGTCAATATCCATCTCACCGGCAAACTGGGCGTCCGTGATATCCTCTGCAGGAGCTACGGCGCCGGTGCCAGCATTGTTGATCAGGATGTCGATCCTTCCGTATTTTTCCATCACCTTGTCGACGACGTCATTGACCATATCCGTGTCCGTGATATCGCAGCGAACGGGGAAGGTCTCTACGCCGAACTCTTCGCTGATCTCTTTGGCAACTTCTTCGATCTTCTGCTGACGCCTTGCGATCGGGACAATGATGGCGCCCTGGTTGGCCAGGGCTTTGGCCATCTGTACACCCAGTCCGCCTGAGCATCCCGTGACGATCGCGACTCTCCCCTTAAGGTCAAAATACTGTTTCATGCTATACCTCCCGTTGTAATTCTATGAAGTGTTTCTATTCTCATTAAAGGATCTGTCGCCTCACTGCAGTGATTCCTTCAGCGACAAGGCTTCTGTCCCTGCTTAATACATAATAGTTCCGAGGATGACTGCCACAATGGTCGTAATTGTCGTGCAGACAACGGTGCAGGCAAAAATGTGCTTGTAACCTTCACTGTGGGTCACACCGCAGACGGCGAGCAGGGTGACCATAACACCGTTGTGGGGAAGAGAATCCAGTGTGAGGCCGGCGATCGATCCGACCTTGTGCATAGCCTCGGGAGCGACTCCAAGTGCCAGATAATGGTCTTTGAGCAGGTTCAGAGCCATGGCCATACCGCCGGAGCCGGATCCGCAGGCACCTGCCAGGATACCAGTGGAAACTGCGAAAGACGCGAGGGGCGGTCCGCCCAGGTTGGTCGCAAAATTGACCAGGGCCTGATAGCCGGCTGTGATCGCGACGACGCCGCCAAAACCTACGGCTGCAGAAGTAGCGACTGTGGCGGCCATACCATCAGTGACACCGGCTGCCAGGTTGGACAGCTTGTTGTTGATCTTTTTCCAGTAAAGGGCGAAAATCACGAGGATGCCGCAGCTCAGGGAAATCAGGACGTTGACTTTCAGAAGAAGAAGACCGATGACGGTCACCAGTGGGATAAGGCCGATCCATCCGTTGCCGGGCTGGATTTTTTCATATTCTGCCAGTGTCGCAAGTGCTTTGGCATCCGCCACAAAGTGTTCGCCTCTGGCCTTGGCGCGCTTTCCCTGCCAGACCATATAAGCGGAGCAGAGGCCGACCAGGACAATAGAGTCCACGATAGCAATCACAGGTGCACAGGATGCCGTCGTTCCCAGATAGGTCATGGGAATGATGTTCATGACACTGGGGGCGCCGGGCAGGAGGTTGGGCGCTGTGAAGGCGCCTGCCGCGATCGCGCCGGGAATCAGGGTCTTGGGCAGGTCCGCCTTCTGGAAGAGGACCAGGGCAATCGGATAAATGGCAAAGGCGGCGACATAGAAGGAGACACCACCGTAGCAAAGCACGATTGCAGTAAAGATGACCAGAAGAATCGCATGCTGGGAACCAACGATCTTTGCCAGAAGTTCCGCGACATCCTTGGAGGCACCGCTTGCCTCCATCAGTTTAGAAAATATAGCTCCCAATATGATCAGAAGAAAATAGGACTGGACATAACCCGCAAAAGAGGCCATGTAGTCCCCGGTCAGAGATTCCAGGACCGGCAGTCCACTCAGAAGCGCCATGAGGCCTGCGCAGATCGGCGCAATGATGACCATGTGTACTTTTTTCCAGATCAGAATAATCATCAGTGCCAGCGGCACAAAAATAGCCATGATGGACAAAAAGGTATTCATACTCCGCATTCCTTTCTTTTGAAAACTATGAGAAAGAGATCTGTAAGCCGTCTATGCCTCCGGCACGCCTCTCATTTCGAGGCAGTCTGTACTGCATCCGAAAAGCAGAGTGCAAGGCAGACTGACCGTGTGATTGCCCTGACAAGACCTCGCGTGGTACAATACAGGAAATACAGGTCCAATTCTTTTTCTTTCCGGCGGCTGTATCCATCAGACTTACAGTCTCCATTACCTGGCCGGCAATCTCTCTTTAGTTTCTACAGGGTCGTTACTGAAGGAGCATGCATGCTTTATTTGTTAAAATCATAGCATTTAAATTTTGGTATTTATTTGTACATCATCGACAAAAATGCAGGGGGATTTTTTCATGTCTGACCACATATTTGACAGAGATTTCAATGAACTGCTACTGGCCCAGCTGTCCGAGGACCAGGATATACAGCATCTGATCGACCGGGCGACAGAATATCTGCAGAACCCGCTCATGGTGATCGATGCACGTTTCAGGGTCCTCTACGCCTCCCGGCATATTTCCATCGATATTCCCCTCTGGAACACCTCTGTCAATGAACATTTCGTCACCGACAGCATCATCAGTTCCATGGAGAAAAACGAACTGATCAACAAGATCCGTAACGGGAAGGGCAGTGCCTTTATCAGTGATCTTCCCAACGGACACAAAGCCCTTCGGGTCCCGCTTTTTTATCAGGGAAAATGCTGCGGCTTCGTCGGCACTTACGACTATATTCGTCCTTTTTCGGACAAGGATGAAGGAGCCATGCACTCCCTTGTCCGGGCTATCACTATTCTATATACAGCCGACCCCGATATCCTTGGAGCCCTGGACAATTCCCGCGACGATTATTTTCTGGAGCTCATCAAATGCGGGACTCGAGAGATGGCAGAGATTCTGACACAGCGCAACCGTGCATTCCAGCTGGGGCCGGAAAAGCTTCTGGTCTGCCTCACGCGGCGCGTCGAGGGCATGGCAGTGGAAAATGTTGCCTTCGGCCGGCTTCGGGATTATCTTCGCTCCGGGATCTATCCCCATGTCAGTGCCATTTATAAGCACCACCTGGTCCTGCTCTTTTCCCTGCAGAAAACGACCGATGTCACGCGCCGGAGCATCCTGTCCGCCATTGAGGAATCCTGTCAGAAATATGACCTGCATGCCGGACTCAGCCTTTCTTTCGACGAGGATGCCTTTATCCCCCTGGCCTACAAACAGGCCCTGAAGGCTTCTCTGTATGCGGATCCGGATGATACGGCTCTGCCGCATATCGGAAGCTACGAGCACTACATGGTGAAGGATATCCTCCATGCTTCCCTGCGCTTCTATCCTGCCTCCATGTATGAGCATCCGATCATCCACAAACTGGCCGCCTATGACATTGAGTACGGGACAAAATATCTGGAGACCCTGCGCCTTTATCTGGACAATCTCTGCAATATGAAGGCGACTGCCGCACAGATGGAGGTCCATTACAATACGATCAAATACCGGCTATCCATCATTGAGGAGATCGGCAATTGTGACTTGCGGAGCGACCCCGAACTGCTCCTGCGGCTGATCATCTCCCTGCGGATCCGCGATTTTGCAGACAATCACCATGTTCCGGAAAAACCGGAAGGGAAAAAGAAAAATGAGCTGCCTGAAAGCGACTCATCTCATTAAGAAACAGCACGTGCGGCAAAGCGCACAGGACATCCCGTTCCTGTGCGCTTTTTCATTTCCTGAAAAATCCGTTTCCGCCGTTTTAGCCAAGGGGCACAAAGACAGGCCTTCAGGATTTTTTTACAATGTAATCAGTTTTATACAGCTTGCAAAAACTTTGAAAGTGAAAAGGAGGATAGGGGAAATGATTAAAGGCAGATTCGAGGGAAAGACTGCAGTGATCACAGGCGCCGCCCAGGGTATGGGCGAAGCGATCGCCAGGAGATTTGCCGCCGAGGGCGGACGGGCTCTGATCGTGGATATCGAAGTGGACAAACTCGAAGCCGTCGCCGCCTCTATCGGCGAGGCTGTTGTCCCCATGGAAGTAGATGTTCGAAGGAGTGATTCCGTGGCTGCCATGGCAGAGAAAGCAAAGGAACTGTACGGAAAAGTAGATATTCTTTTCAGCAATGCAGGTATCCTGGATTACGCTCCTTTCCTGGAGACGACCGAGGAGATGTACGACGATATCATGGATACAAATGCCAAGGGAGTTTTTCTCTGCGGCAAGGCCATCGCACAGCTCATGGTCGACACCGGCACAAAGGGCTGCATCGTCAATACCAGCAGCATCAACAGCAAGATCGTTGCCGCCACAACCTCCGCCTACTCTGCCTCCAAGGGGGCTGTACGGCAGCTGACCAGGGTCATGGCCGTCGATCTGGCTCCCTACGGGATCCGTGTGAATGCCTTCGCTCCCGGGTCCGTCAAGACCCGCATGACAGAAAAAACCCGTGCCAACAAGGAAAAGACCGCCTATTTCCAGTCCATGTGGTGCATCAAAAGGTCGGCGGAGCCGGAGGAGGAAGCTGCCGTGGCCCTGTTTCTGGCCTCTGACGATGCCTCCTACATGACAGGTGAGACCGTTTGCGTGGATGGCGGCTGGCACATTGTATAAGGATCGTCAGAAATCTTTCAGCCTGGTCTGTGGATTTAGATGGTCATAATGAACAGAGAGGATAATAACTATGTTTGATCTCTTGCTTTCGCCGATGAAGATCGGCACACTGGAACTGAAAAACAGGATGGTCTGCTCCGCAGCTGTCACCCGCCTGGCCAACGCCGATGGAACAGTCACGGAGGGCTTCATACGCTACCACGAGGACAAGGCAAAGGGCGGCTGGGGCCTGACTATGACCGAGGACATTCCTGTCCTTGAAAACTGCCGGACCTATGAACGTCTCCCGGGGCTCTGGAATGATAGCCAGATCAAGAGTCACCGCGTCCTCACAGACCGCATCCATGCCGCAGGCGGCCGGATCGGTGCCCAGATCTACCATGCCGGGCGCACAGCTGATCCCGTTGTTAACGGCTGTCAGAATGTCGCGCCCTCTGCAGTCCGGGCACCGGGTGTCGCAACGGTCCCCAGAGCTCTTTCCATTGAAGAGATCGGGGAGATCGTGACTGCTTTCGGCCAGGCTGCCCGCCGTGCGAAAGAAGCGGGCTACGACCTGGTAGAGATCCACGGGGCTCACGGCTACCTGATCCACCAGTTTCTGTCCGGCAACAGCAACAAGCGCTCTGACCGCTACGGCGGATCTCTGGCCAACAAAAACCGCTTCCTGCTGGAGATCATCGCGGAGATCAGGAGACAGGTCGGTCCTACATATCCCCTGGTCCTGCGTCTGTCCATCGTGGACGGCCTCGAGGGCGGCACCGACCGTGCGGAAAGTCTGGTCACTGCACAGATGGCGGAAGCCGCGGGCATAAACGCCATCTCCTGCTCCGCCGGCACCTATGGAACCACTGCCATCATTCCCCCCTCTGCCGCTTCGAGAGCTCTTTATGTCGACAATGCCGCATATATCAAGGAAGGGGTAAAGATTCCTGTCATGGGGACCGGACGAATCAATGACCCCTATGTTGCTGAGGCAGTCCTTTCTGCCGGAAAGGCGGACTTTGTCACCATGCTCCGGGCTTCCCTGGCCGACCCCGAGCTTCCCAACAAAATCCGGGACGGCCGGATTGATGAAATATCCTATTGCATCGGATGTCTGCAGGGATGTCTGGGGGCCAACCGCAGGGGCGAACCCTTCAGCTGTATGGTACGGCCTCTCACAGGCCGCGCCCATGCGATCGACCTGACGCCCGTTACAAAGCCCGAGAATATTCTTGTCATCGGAGGCGGAGTCGCCGGCTGTGAAGCAGCGATTTATGCTGCAATGCGCGGTCACAGGGTCTCCCTCTATGAAAAGGAAGACCGCCTTGGAGGCCGCTGGATCGGAGCCGGCACTACCCCCGGCAAGGCTGAATATGAATCCTTCTTATACTGGCAGCAGGTCATGATGGACAAATACCATGTCGAGATCCACACCGGGACAGCCCTGAGCGCAGAACAGGCAGCCGCCCTTCACCCCGACAGGGTCATCGTTGCCTGCGGAGCGGATGACTTCATACCTCCTGTCAAGGGATTCGATTCTCCTCACGCAGTCCTCGCCATGGACATCCTGACGGAAAAAGTGCCTGCGGGAACCAATATCGTCGTCATCGGCGGCGGTCTGGTCGGCGCCGAAACAGCGGATTATCTGGCTGCCTACGGAGGAAAAAAAGTCACAATTCTGGAGATGAAGCCCGCGATCGTTGCGGACGGCGAGCCCAACCCCAACTACTATCTCCTGCGCAGCCTCAGAGACCACAATGTCGACGTCCTGGTCAATGTCTCCGTTTCCGGGGTCACCGCAGATGCAGTCCATTTCACTCTGAACGGAGAGGAGAAATCCATTCCGGCAGACCAGGTGATCATCTGCGCAGGTATCCGCGCCAGCGGGAAAATGACAGAAGAACTCCAGGCACTCGGGATCAGTACAGTGACCGTCGGCGACGCCAGCCGCGGCAAAAACGGCCTAACCAATATTTATGAGGGCTTCAAAGCAGGCGTGGAAGTCTGAGGCGCCGCACATACGCAAATACTGTCGCATTCAAGTTTCTTCGCTGAAAAATGCTTTAAAAACAACAAAGTCATGCCCTGCCCGACGACAGGAGCATGACTTTTCTTTTTCAGAAGATTCCCTCCGGTATATTCACATTATTCCCGGCCAGTGTTTCTAATCATCGCCATGTCTGTTTGATACCGCCTCCGCCCAGACCAACCACCCCGTCCGCCAGTCCCTCTGGGGCTGGAGCGAAGTCTTCATCGACACCTTCTGAAACCGCTACCTGCCGGAAAAGGAAGCAGGCACGAATCCACCCTATGTCACCTTCGACTGCAAAAGCAACAAAGACGACCGATAATGAGTCAATGGGGACGTTTCAGTCTGACTCACTTTCATCCGATCAGAAAACCATCTGCACAAGAACCATATAGATAACCGTGCCTCCGAGAATGCTGACCAGGGAATTGCGCCTCCAGACCTGCAGAAAAACGACGCAGGCGCCGGCGATCAGCTCGGGAGCCCCGAAGGGGGCCGCCGCAAAGGAGATATCCTTGAGGCAGTAGACCACCAGCATTCCGATGATCGCAGGGGGCAGGACCTTTCCGAGGTACATGATATAGGCGGGCGTCTTCCTCTTTCCGGACCAGATCAGGAAGGGCAGAAAGCGCAGCAGGATCGTGACTGCTGACATGATCGCGACCAGAAGCGCCGCGTGCGTCCGTATAGTCATCTCACTCCCACCTCCTTTTCCACAGGGCTCCCCTCTCCGGGGCTGCCGCCCACTGTGCTCTCAGTTTCCGCCTTTTTCTCCATCCTTTCTCTGGAAAGGGTCAGGACCGCCGTGATCAGCAGCATGGCCGGGATCAGAAACCGGCCCGGTCCGAACACGATGCGGCACAGCAAAGTACACAGAAGCCCGGTCAGGGCGGGAAAATGATCCCTGGTCTCCATCCACTGGCCGGTAAAAGCGGCGATGAAAAGGGCGGTCATGGAAAACTCGATCCCCTCCGTGCTGAAGGGCAGCACCGTCTCCAGCGCGCTGCCAAGGACAGATCCGGTCACCCAGTAGCAGTGGCAGAAGAGGGTCACCAGAAAGCGGTAGAGCTGCGGGTCCGCCCCCTCCGGGACATCCCCGTCCACCAGCAGCGTGTACACCTCATCCGTCAGACCGAAGATCATATAGGGCTTGTAAACACCCGCGTCCTGGTAACGCCCGATCATGGAAATGCTGTAAAAAAGATGCCTGGCATTGACCATGATACTGGTCAGGAGCCCCGTAAGCAGGGACGCCCCCGCCGCCAGCATGCTGACCCCGACATACTGCAGAGACCCCGCGTAAATAAAGAGACTCATGGCCAGAGCCCAGCCCAGTCCGTACCCGCTCTCCCGCAGCAGGATCCCGAATCCGATCCCCAGGACGACATAACCCGCCATGACCGGAATCGATTTTATAAAAGCAGCTCTCAAAGTTTGTCTATCCATCTTTTCTACCCCACAAAACAAGTGCTTCATAGGGCCGCAGCTGCCCCTCCGGAAGACCGGGATAATTGCCGATGAGCCGTGACGCCCCCGCTTCAAACGCCTCAGACACTTCTACCGGAAGCGGAGCCGTTTCCCGGGTGAAATTGCAGAAGACGAGAAGCCGATCCTCCGGTCTGCAGTTTCCTTCTTTTCCGCACTCCTGTTTATCTTTCGCTTTTTCACCCGATCCGGTGCGCATATAGGCAAAAACCTGCTTGTTGTCCGGCTGCAGGAGTTCGTAGCGTCCTTCTGCCATGACCGGCAAAGTATGGCGCAGGCGGATCAGTTCCCGGTAGTAGGAAAAGACAGAGTTCTCATCGTCCATCTGGACAGCTGCATTGATCTCTGTGTAGTTGGGATTGACGCCGATCCAGGGTGTGCCGTCTGAGAATCCGGCATTGGCGCTGCTGTCCCACTGCATGGGCGTACGGGCATTGTCGCGGCTGACTGCCTGCAGGTATCCCATGACCGTTTCCTCCGGCAGCCCCTCCTGCCGCGTCAGAAAATCATAGGTCTGCAGACTCTCTATGTCCCGATACTGGCCGATATCCGTCATGCGGGCATTGGTCATGCCCAGCTCTTCACCCTGATAGATATAGGGTGTTCCCTTCATGAAATGCAGGCAGGTGGCCAGCATCTTGGCCGACACTACCCGGTAGCGGGGCGAGTCATTTCCGAATCTGGAGACACACCGGGGCTGGTCGTGGTTATCCAGATAGAGACTGTTCCATCCTCTTCCTTCAAGACCATACTGCCATTTGGATAGGATTTGCCGCAGCTCCGGCATGGACAGGGCAGGCCGGTCCCATTTATCATATTTTGCGCTGCCCTGCGTGCTGCCGCTGACGTGCTCGAACTGGAAAACCATGTTGAGCTCCCGGCGTGAGGGATCCGTGAACAGGACCGCCTCTTCTACACCTGCGCCGGGGCATTCTCCCACTGTTACCAGGGGATAGCGGGACAGAACGCGTTCGTTCATCTGACGAAGATAGGAATGCAGGCGGGGGCCGTTGCAGCAGGTGGAGGCAGTGAAACCACCCGGCATCTCCGGCCCATCCGGCAGTCCATCCGGCTTGGAGATCATGCTGATCACATCCATGCGGAAGCCGTCGATCCCTTTTTCACACCACCAGTTCATCATGTCAAAAACTTCATCGCGCACAGAAGGATTATCCCAGTTCAGATCGGGCTGTTTGCGGGAAAAAAGATGCAGGTAATACTGCCCGCTTGTTTCGTCCCATTCCCAGGCCGGACCGCCGAAGGCGGAAGCCCACCGGTTTGGAGGATTCCCGCTGCTGTCTGCATCCCGCCAGATATAGTAATCCCGCCTGGGATTATCCCTGCCGCTCCGGCTCTCCCTGAACCAGGCGTGCTCATCCGAGGTATGATTCACGACCAGGTCCATCACGATCCTGATCCCGCGGGCATGGGCCTCTGACAGCATCCGGTCAAAATCCTCCATGGTGCCGAACTCCGGATTGATCGCCCGGTAATCACTGATATCATAACCGTTGTCGTCTCCGGGGGACTGATAGACGGGCGAAAGCCACAGTATATCGACACCGAGCTTTTTCAGATAGTCCAGCCTGGAAGTAATGCCGTTCAGATCCCCGATCCCGTCTCCGTTGGAATCGCAAAAGCTGCGGGGATAGATCTGGTATACAACCGCGTCCTTCCACCAAAGGGTTTCGTTATTTGTTTCCATCAAATCTCCTTTTACCTGCAGGTTTTTCGACCTGTACGATTGAAGTGTACCCCTTGTCAGGGACAATCTTGGGTTTTTGGATGCCGGATGATGCCCCGAATGAAGGCATAAGATAAATAGACCTGCTTCTCTTAAGAGAGTGCAGGTCTATTTTTCATTCACAGGTTCCGCCCCGCAGGGACAGCCCTGCTCCAATACAGAACACTATGCTTTTTCCACAAAATGCTTTTTCCATAAAAACTTTTTTTACAAAATCGCTTTCACGAGAGGGCGTTTTCACGAGGACTCAGAAGCCAAGACATTCATTGACCAGAATGACATGGATCCTGCCCGGATGCTTGGAAAAGCGGGTGATCAGGAACTGACAGCAGATCGTGTCGAGAGACTTGCAGTTCATGCAGGACCCGGTCTTGGTGCAGGGCGTGTCGAGACCGAAGCGCTGGGCATTGATCGGAGCCGCGACATTGCGGGCCCGCTTCATGGCCCCGTCCACATCATCACAGATCTTGTTCATGCCGACGATAAAGAGGACCTTCTTAGGCCCCTGGGCGATCGCGGAGACCCGGTTGGCATTGCCGTCGATATTGACGATGATGCCGTCCTCGGTCATGGCATTGGCGCTGGAGAGGAAGAAATCAGCATCGTAGGCGGCCAGCATGGCGGCGCGCTTGTCCTCGATCTTGTCTCGGTCGATAAAGTTGTAATTGCCCTCCTCCAGAGCCTGGGGCAGGCCGATCTCGTGGGCGCTCATGGCACCTCCCATGGTGACCGTGCTCTCCTCGGGGATCAGCGAAAGGGCGATCTCCAGAGCTTCCTCCTTACTGGCGGCATAGTAGCCGGTCATATTGCGGGACTTGAGGCCCTTGATTACCTTCTGGGCGAGCAACTCATTTCTTTTGGTAATGATCTCGTTCATCTCTACTCCTCTCTTACTGATGCACTCTTTCTGATACACGCTATGTGATACAAAAATATCCTGTATTGCACCCGGGACGAAACAGGGGACACGGGTGTGACAGGGTGTGACAAAGGGACAGGTGTGACAAGGGGACAGGCACCCTGTCACAGCAGTGTGACAGGGTGCCTGTCCCCTTGTCACACCAGGTGCCTGTCGCCATGTCACACCGCCGTCAGTCAGCTTATCACTGGGTGCGGAGCGCGGCGCCAAGCTTCTTGGAGAGCTTGGTCATGACCTGGTTTGCCGCCTTCTCGATCTCCTGGGAGGTCAGGGTCTTTTCTTTGGAACCGATGACCAGGCGGATGGTGACGGACTTCTTGCCGGCCGGGATCTGTTTGCCTCTGTACTCGTCGACGAAGAAGGCGTCCTTGAGCAGGGCAGATGCCTTCTTTTTGCCCATGATGGCATCATAGATGTCGTGCCAGACGGCGTTGGAGTCAAAGAGCATGGAGATATCGTAGTCGTTCTCTGGGTACTCGGCCAGATGCTCGAAGCGGTTGGTCCTGGACTTGAGGGGCTGGAGCTTCGTCGCGTCGATCTCGAAGAGCATGACGGCCAGGTTCTTGATGCCGCAGTCCATGGAGACTTTCTTGGCCACGAGGCCCATGTCGCCGATCTTCTCCTCGCCCAGATAGATGTTGAGCCAGACCACATTGTCGGCCCAGACAGGTTTTTCCTCTTTCTTGAAGGTAAAGCCGGTCATGTGGGTGTAGCGGGGCATGCACTCGAGGACGCCCTTGGTCTCGCGGAAGAGCTCGGTCACGTTCTTGACGCTGCTGGCGAAGGCGCCGGCGATGTGTCTCTTCTGCTCGGGCAGGGACTCGGTCGGGTCATAGGGGGAAGTATAGTTTCTGTCAAAAAATACCTGAGCCTCCTCAAAGATGGAGAAATCGTTGAAGTAGCGCTCGTTCTTGACCACGGCCTCGCAGAGGTTGGGAAGGAGCGAGGACCGGATATAGCTGAGGTCGGGAGCCGGGGGAGTGGACAGGCGCAGGACACCGTCCGTGCTCTGCAGCACAGCGTTGACATAGACATCGTTCATCCAGGGATAGGTGTAGACCTCCTGCATGCCGCAGCGGATGGCCAGGTACTCCTTGATATTGCGGATCAGGTCCTGGTCCTTCTGGTTGATGGCGCCCTCGAAGGAGGTGGTGAAGGATGTCGCCTCGAAATTGTCGTAGCCGTACATTCTGGCGACCTCTTCCATCACGTCGTCCTTGATGGAAATGTCGCCGGTGGACCTCCAGGTGGGGGCGGTAACGTGCATATTGTCGCCGTCGATCTGGACGTCGAAGCCGAGCAGCTCCAGCTTGCCGCGGATCTCGTCGTTGGTCAGGTGCTTGCCCAGTCTCTTCTCCAGCCAGGTCAGGCTGACATCGATCTGCGCGCGCTCCAGCTTTTTCTCGTAGCGGTCGCAGAAGCCGGTGACCTTCATCTCCGGATAGAGCTCTTTGAAGTATTCCATGGACAGGGCCAGGGCCTGGTCGCATCTCTCGGGATCGACGGCCTTCTCGTAGCGGGAGGACGCCTCGGTCCTGTTGTCATAGCGCAGGGCTGTCCTGCGGATCCCGGTCGCCTCAAAGTTTGCGACCTCCAGGATGACACGCTCGGTCCCCGGCAGGATGGAATCCTTGGAGCCGCCCATGACGCCGGCCAGGGCGACGGGGCCCTCGGAGTCGGTGATGACCAGGTCGTCAGTGCAGAGCTCCAGGTCCTTCTCATTGAGCAACAGGAGCTTCTCGCCCTCCTTCGCGCGGCGGACCACGATGTGGTCGGAGATATTGTCCGCGTCAAAGGCATGGGTCGGGTTGCCGGTCGCCAGCATGACATAGTTGGTGATATCCACGAGGGCGTTGATGGGCCTCATACCCACCTTCCAGATGCGGTTCTGCATCTTGTAGGGGGAGGGCTTGACGCCGACGCCTTCGATCTGTACGCCGATATAGCGGGGGCAGCGGTCGGGATCCTCGATCTCGACTTTGAAATCAGACTGCACGTCCGCCGTGAAGGGCTCGATCTTTTTGAGCTGCAGGTTGTAGAGGGCAGCGATCTCACGGGCAATGCCGTAGTGTCCCCAGAGGTCGGGACGGTTGGTCATGGACTTGTTGTCGATCTCCAACAGGACATCGTTCATGTCCAGGGCGTCCGCCAGAGTGGTGCCCGCGGGGACATCGAAGGCGGACAGATCCACGATCTCCGCCTCCTGAGAAGCGGGGAAGAGGTCGCCCAGGCCGATCTCATCGGACGCGCAGATCATGCCATAGGACGCGACACCGCGCAGCTTGCTGTTCTTGATCTCAACGGGCTCTCCCTCGCCGTGCCAGCGCACCATGGCGCCCGGGCAGGCAACGGCCACCCGCATGCCCTCTGTCAGGTTGATGCCGCCGCAGACGATGTCCTTGATCTCGTCCACGCCGATGTCCACCTTGCAGATGCGGAGCTTGTCCGCATTGGGGTGGGGCAGGATTTCCTTGATCACACCGACCACCATGTTGCGGAAGCGGCCGGCCATATATTCCACGTCCTCGACCTCGACCGTGTCCATGGTCAGGTCATAGGCAAGTTTTTTCAAATCTGTATCTGCAGGGAGGTCTACATAGTCCCTGATCCAGGATAATGATAATTTCATGCTTTGTATTTCCTCTCGTTGGATGTTGGATGGAAGCTGTTAGCTTTTAGCTTTTAGCCGTTAGTTATTAGCTTTTAGCTGCTGGTTTTTAGCTTTTGAATCCAGGCTATTGATTCTTTACGGCTGGCTGTCGGGGAGCAGCTTTTGACTGCTGTTTTTCAGAATCCGGCATCCGGCCCTGGATTCTTAAGTCCGCTTTTTGGGGAGGCACTCTGCCGCATCAGTGTGACACAGTGCCTGCCCCTCTGTCACATCAGCGGAACTGGCGCAGGAAGCGGAGGTCGGCGCTGTGGAAGAGGCGCACGTCGTCGACGCCGTAGCGCATCATAACCAGGCGGTCCAGGCCGATATTGACATAGAAGCCCGTGTATTCATCGGGATCCAGGCCTGCCGCGCGAAGTACGTTGGGGTGGGGTGAGCCGCCGGGCATGACTTCGATCCAGCCGACGTGCTTGCAGACGCTGCAGCCCTTGCCGCCGCAGACCTGGCACTGCATGTCGATCTCGAAGCCGGGTTCAACGAAGGGGAAGAAGCCGGACCGCATGCGGACGGGAACATCCGTGCCGAAGACCTTGCTCAGGATGCTCTTGATCATGACCTTTCCCGAGGTGAAGGTGATGTCCTTGTCGACGATCAGGGCCTCATACTGGAAAAAGGCCCTCTCGTGGTGGGCGTCCGTGGTCTCGTTGCGGTAGACGCGTCCGGGATAAACAAAGCGATAGGGGGGCTTGTGGGTCTGCATATAGCGGACGCTGCCGCCGGTCAGGTGAGGGCGGAGGCAGAGCTTCTCGTTGGTGCTGCCGCTGTCATGGCCCTCCAGCCAGTAGGTATCCATGCTCTCGCGGGCAGGATGGTTCTGAGGGAAATTCAGCTTGTCAAAGGCATAGAGCTCGCTGGTGATATCATCCTCCTGGAAGATCTCGAAGCCCATGGACCTGAAGGCGTCGTTGAGGTCATAGCACATCTGTGTGATCGGATGGAGACCACCGCCGGAAGGCAGGATGCCGGGCACGGAGCAGTCAAAATCCGGGGAGACCTCGGAGGCCTTGAGCTTGAGCTCCATCCTCTTGGCATCGATCAGCTCGGTGACCTGGTTTTTGGCCTGGTTGAGCATCTTGCCCATCTCCGGACGCACGGAGACATCCAGCTTGGGCAGTTCTTTCATCAAAAGGCTCAGGGCTCCCTGCTTGCCGACAAAGGCGCCCTTTACGTTCTGCAGCTCGCTCTCGCTGGCCGCGGCGGAGATTTTCTCCTTTACTTCCGATAAAATATCATTAATCTTATCGACCATCCTGTTACTCCTTTCCTTTATGTATCTGTAACTCAAATGTGTGTGGTCCGCGGCATTCGCCGTATGCGTCCAGTCTGTCATGTATCCGATTGAGAGCTCCGCTCTCATCGGCTGCATGACATCCTGTCCGCGCATGGGGAAGCGCACTGGTTCACAATGAGCCATGCCGACAGGCTCGCAATCTTCGATTGCACAGCTCCGAAGGAGATGTTGCTGTCGCGGCATTCGCCGTATGCGTCCAGTCTGTCATGTATCCGATTGAGAGCTCCGCT
>CAMNFJ010000005.1:0-36210 GCA_946536955.1 uncultured Lachnospiraceae bacterium | reverse complement strand
TATATTAAAATATAAATATATTATTTAACAATATTAATATTTTTCTTTACTATACAGAAAGAGACTGACAAAGAAGGGGATCAATCAGTCACCTGACTATGGATGGCTGTCTTTCACGTTGCCAAGGTTCAGAGAGTTTATCCTCAGGCAGGAGATCTGACGACGTAATTCAGTAGTGCAGACAGGGATGACAGAAATGTAACGGACAGATAGCAAGTATTTCATTTTTTTCGCATAACGATGTAAAAACAGGAGCCAGGCTGCGGCTCCTGTTTTTATTTGCTTGTAAAAAATCCTCCCCGGGCTCGGAAGTATTTTTCCGGAAATGGTAAATATAATTTCCTTTTGTCGGAAAAACACTTGTATTGAGAGAAAAATGCCTGTGAATTATCCTGATATTGTCAAAAGCAAACAGGAAAACACAGACAAAAGAAATTCAGTACGAGTCGATAAATATAATCCGAAAAGGGGGTAAATGAAATGGCAAACAAAGTCAACGAACTGAAAAAGGAAGTCGTCAAATACGCGAAGCTCCTGGATGAGAAGGGCCTGGTCAACACGACCGAGGGCAACATCTCCGTGATGGACCGGGAGACCGGCCGCCTCTACATCACTCCTTCGGGACTCCGCAAGAGCTTCATCAATGAAGACCTGGTCGCGGTCCTGGACGAGAATGAGAACCAGGTGGAAGGCAGCGGCAAGCGGTCCAGTGAGTACCTGCTCCATGTGGCGGCCCTCAAGGCCAGGCCCGACTGCAACGCGGTGGCCCACATCCACGCGCCCTACCTCACCGCTTACGCCTTCTGCAACAGGGACATCGAGATCAAGTGCTCCACGACCTTCTCTCTCCTGTTCGAGAAGATCCCCTGCCTGCCTTACGGCGAGCCCGGCACGATCCACATCGCGGACGGCATCGAAGAGGCCATGAAGGAGCACGACCTGATCCTCCTGGCCAACCACGGATGTGTATCCGTCGGCAAGACCCTCGAGGATGCCTGCAAGCTGGTCGAGGCCGCTGAGGAGGTCCTCAAGATCTACCACCTGGCACAGAGCATCGGCGAGGTCAGCAACATCCCCGACGACCTGCTGGAGTCCATGTATGAGAACCATCCTGCCAGCAGAAGAAACCGCTACAGAAACAGAGCCTGACAGAATAATACAGGAAGCGGAAAAAAACTCCCGACAGAGAAGAGCTTCCGACATAAAAGAGTTTCCGACAGAACAGAGCTTCCGACAGAAACACAAGGCACGAAAGAAAACAATAACGGTCAAAACGCAAACATATACAGGAGAAGAAAGCTATGAAAATGCAGTCCAAAATGAGAGCAGCCATGATGTACGGCCCCAGTGATATCCGCGTCGAAATGATCGACCGGCCGGCCGTTCCCGAGGGCGGATTCGTCCTCAAGGTCCATTCCATCGGCCTGTGCGGATCCGACATCCGCAACATGACGACCGATTCCAGAAAGGGCGATTATCCTTTCGTTTACGGTCACGAGATTGTCGGCACGGTCAACGAAGCTTCTCCCGCCTGCACCCAGTACAAGGTCGGCGATCGCCTTTACATTTATCCCGCGGACCACTGCATGAAGTGCGAGATGTGCCGGACCGGCCACAGCGAGATGTGTGAGAATGTCGGAGACTACACCAACCGCCAGGGCGGATTTGCGGATTACTACGCAGTCTCCGCCGAGCAGGTCGCCCGCGATTCCATCTACCGTGTACCCGAGAATGTGACTCTGGACAGGGCCTCCCTGGCTGAGCCCCTCTCCTCCGTCTATGCCTGTCAGGAAAATATCGGCGTCGGCTTCGGCGACACCCTGGTCATCATCGGTGCGGGCCCCATCGGCTGCTTCCACTCCAAGCTTGCCAAGCTCCGCGGCGCGAAGAAGGTCATCATGATCGAGATCAACGACAGCCGCCTGGAGATGGCAAAGCAATTCGGAGTCGACTACACCATCAACAGCATGAAGGAAGACCCGATCGAAGCGGTCAGACGCCTGACAGACGGCAAGGGGGCCGACAAGGTCATCTCCGCCAATCCTTCCACCCAGGCTCAGCAGCAGGCCATCTTCATGGCAAAGAAGACCGGCATCGTTGTCTTCTTCGGCGGCGTCGCCAAGGGTGCCCTGACCGAGCTCGACACCAACTACATCCACTACAACGGCCTGTGGATCTACGGCCACTTCGGCGCCAACAGCATGCAGGTCCAGAAGGCCTTTGAGCTGGCGATCTCGGATGAGTTCGAGGCGGACAAGTTCATGACCCATGTCCTGCCCCTGAGCCAGATCAACGAAGGCATCCAGCTGACCAGGACCGGCGAGGCCATCAAGGTCGTCCTTCACCCCAACGAGGACGAGGATATCGACCGCTGAAATAGATAAAACAATATAAATATAAAAAGAATGAAAGCGTACATATTCATATAATAAAGAAAGGATATACAGGAGGGTAATACAATGGCAAGAGAAGTGAAGATTCTGGTAGCATGCGGCAGCGGCGTGGCAACATCCACAGTGGCACAGGAGGCAGTCAAGGAAATCTGCCAGAAGAACGGAATCCCGGTACACGTTTACAAGAGCACAATGACAGAGATCCCCTCCAAGCAGGATGACGTGGACGTGATCATGGTGACCACCAATTACCGCAAGCCGGTCAACAAGCCCCTCATCAAGGTCTTCGGCCTCATCTCCGGCATCGGCAAGGAAAAGATCGAGAAGGAAATCGTCGAGACCTGCAGAAAGATCTCCGGCTGACCGAAAAGACGCTCGTCGAGACCTGCAGAAAAATCTCCGGCTGACCGCAAGAGACGCCTGGTTCTGCAGATCTGAAGATGTCAGACCGGTCCGGCTTTTACAAACTGTGACGGAGGATCCACGGAATCGTTTTTGATCCGGCATATTCCCTCTCTGCGTCAGAGCCCCTGGCAGGCCTGGTGCAGAGAGGAATCACGGCAGACACCGCCGTCCGCCGGACTGCAAGGGAAAAACAGACTGCTTCCCGCCCGCCGGGACAGCTTCCACATAAAGGAGGAGATTGTGAGTACACTGTTATCGATCACACAGGCGATCCTGAACATGGGCGCCACCGCACTGCTTCCGTTCATCATTATGATCCTGGGCATGATCTTCGGCATGAAGTTCGGGCGTGCCCTCAAGGCCGGCCTCTTCGTCGGCATCGGTTTCACAGGCCTGAACCTGGTTGTCGGCCTGCTGACCACGACCATCCAGCCCATTTCGGATTATTACGCAGCCATGGGCAAGGGCTTCACGACCCTGGATCTGGGATTCGCAGCCTCCGGCGCGGCCTCCTGGACGGTCCCCTTTGCCCCGATCGCGATCCCGCTGATTATCGTCGCCAACTTCATCCTGATCTTCGTCTTCAAGCGCAAGGTCCTCAATGTTGACATCTGGAACTACATCCATTTCCTGATCCCCGGCGCGCTCTGCTATGGACTCTTCGGAAACGCTGTTCTCGGTCTGATCGTGACTGTGGTCTGTTCCATCGTTTCACTCCTTGTTGCGGAGATCATCGCACCCAAGTGGCAGGACTACTTCGGACTGGACGGGACGACCTGCTCGACCTTTTCTTTCATCACTTTCATGTACCCCCTTTCCTGGCTTGTCAACAAGATCATCGACCACATCCCCGGCCTCAAGGACGTCGACGCTGATATGAGCGCCCTGGAGAGCAAGCTCGGCGTCTTCGGTGAGCCCTGCTTCGTCGGATTCATCGTCGGTGCCTTCCTGGCCATCATCACAAAGCAGCCCGTCCCGGTCATTTTCCAGACAGGCATCGGCGTTTCCGCCGTCCTGATCCTGATCCCCCGCATGGTCACCGTCATGATGGAAGGTATCTCCCCTCTGGGTGTCGCGGCCAGCGAATTCATGCGCAAGCACCTGGGTGAGGACGCCGAGCTCTGGATCGGCATGGACGTTGCCCTGGGCCTGGGCGATCCCGCCTGCGTCACCTGCACAGCCATCTGCATCCCGATCACGATCGCCTTCGCCTTCATCATTCCCAACATGACCTACTTCCCGATCGGTGTTCTGACCATCGTCTGCTACACCACCGTCTTCTGTGTCATGGCCAGCGACGGCAACCTGATCCGGTCCCTGATCTGCTCCATCCTGAGCATGTTCATCATCGTCTTCTGCGCCAACCTCTTCGTCCCCGAGGCGACGGCCTTCTTCCACGTGACCGGCCTGGACATCGGCAACAACATGGCGACAGACGGCTTCTTCGGTTTCAACGTGGCCAACATTCTGATCTGCTTCATCCACAGACTGATCGGAGCGTAAAGCAGCCATCACTGAGCCGCAGATTGATTGGAGCGTAAAACGTGATTCCGCACGGATAGTTTTAAAAAAAGAATAAAAGAGCGGCTGCCCGGTTTCCAAAGCGGACAGCCGCCATGTCATAGAAAAACACAGAATAAGATCAACAGAAAAATCCCCATAGAAAAAATCATAGAAAAAAGCGAGGTACATCATGGGTGCAAAGACTACCTATCTGGCAATAGAAGGACATGCGGACAACTGGGAGCAGGCCATCCGTCTCTGCGGAGAGCAGCTGGTCAGGAGCGGCAATGTCGGGCCCAAATTTACAGAGGCCTGCCTGGCCCGCGAAGTCGATTATCCGACAGGACTTCCCTCGGAGATCCCGGTCGCCATCCCTCACGGCTCCTCCGACGACATTCTGGAAAACACCGTCTGCTTCCTGCGGACTGACAAGCCGGTCCGCTTTACCAGGATGGACGATGACGAGGAATTCTGTGACACGCAGCTGATCTTTAATATCGCCGTCAAGCCTGGCGAGGACCACCTCAACTTCCTGCAGCAGCTCATGGGCATGGTTATGGACACCGAAGCCCTGCAGAAGTGTGTGGACCTTCCCCTGGAAGAGATTCCGGCCTACCTGGAAGCAAAACTCCCCTGAGAGGACAGCACTGCGAAAAGCTGCTCTGAGTCTGAGAAAAAGCTTCTCTGGGAAAAACTGCTCTTAGAAAAGCTGCTCTTGAAAAAGCTGCACTGAAAAAAGCTGTTCTGAGAAAAAGCCCCCGGAAGGGGGCCGGGATGTAAAGAATATACGCCTGAATAAAGCCGACTGCTCCGCAGCACCTGCGGGGAGGCCGGCTCGAAGGCGCATATAGACAGGAATTGCCACAGCGGGAGGGGAATATGAGAAAACGAAGCGTAGAGGTACTGGAGAGGGTCCTGGCCAACAGGAGCGCCCTGTCCATCCAGGAGCTGGCGGAGGAATACGGCACATCGGAGAAAACTCTCCGCAATGATGTGAAGGAGATCAACCAGTTTCTGGAGGAGACCGGTCTGCCGGACCTGATCATCACCAAGGAGGGGAACCTGATCAAGGCCAGGAATTTCAACAGCCGGGAGGCGGAGAAGCGCCTCTATGAGCTGGATGCCTACAGCTACAAGCTCTCCGGGGCGGAAAGGCAGAACTACATTTCCATGGTCCTGCTGGAATCCGGCCGCTATATGACCATGCAGGGCTTCGCGGATGAACTGCATGTCAGCCGGATCACCATTGTCAACGACATGGAACCGGTCAAGGAAAAGATGACCCGCTTCGGTGTGGACCTGGTCCTGGATCCCGGCAAGGGCATGGTCGTTCAATGTCAGGAGCCGGACTGTCTGCGGATGATGGCCGACATCGGCTATGAGATCCGGGACGAGCGCTTTTTCCAGAGCTTTCTCTACCGGCGGCTGGAGGTCCGGTATCCCCTGGAAAGTGTTTTGTCCTCCGCCCAGGCCTATATGAGGGAGAACAAGCTCCTGTTTGTGGGTGATATGTACTACCGCATCGCCGTCTATATCTTTATCCTCTTCAATTTTTCCTCAAAAAGAGGGTCTCTCATGGACGGGTCCAGTGCCCTGTCAGATATGGACACCATGATGCTGGCGGCGGCCAGGGACCTGCAGGTCATCGTCACGCAGCAGATGCTGGATGCCTACCGGGCCTATATCCGGGCCAATGAGGAAAACGTCTACCTCAAGTCGGTGGATGATATCGTCCTCTACAAGGTGATTATCGAGTTCCTCAGCGAGATCGACAAGACCCTCAACATGGGGCTGGCCAATGACACCATGCTGCTGGATGCCCTGCTCATGCACATCCGCAACATGCAGAACTGGGAGGAGTTTGACGTGGAGCTCCCTGTCGAGGAGGCCAGCTCGATCAAATATAATCTTCTGCTGAAGCTGGTCGACGAGAACGCCGGCATCCTGGAGAATTATCTGGTCCACACTCTCAGTGAGAGCCTCAAAAAATCCATCGTCATCCACCTGTGCGTGGCAATCATCCGCGGCCAGCACTATATGGTCCCGGTCTCCATCCTCCTGGTCTGCCCCGGGAGCCGGGCCAGCGGCAAATACCTGGAGGCCCAGATCCAGAACTATTTTGACTTTCAGATCCGGGCGGTCCTCACCGAGGAAAAAGAGATCCGCCGCATTGAGGAGAGAGAGGAGAGCGTGGACTTTGTCCTGTCCACGATCCCGCTGAAAACGGAAAAATATACGGTCTACCAGATCCACCCCCATCTGGGAATCGAGGACCTGAACCTGCTGCAGCGGGTCATCTTTCAGCGCCAGCACTTCCAGCCGGACACAAAGAACAAAAAAGAAGCGGCCCTGCGGAAGTTTATCTATCAGATCTTTGACGACAAGGAGCTGGCCCGCCGCCTGGCGGAGGGGACGGAGGCGATCATCGGGGATTACGAGGAGGAGCTGGCCAAAAAGAACCGGACACCCCTCTCCGCGAGACTGTCCAGAGAATATATCCGTCTGCTGGAGAAAAGCCTGGACTGGCGCAGTGCCATCCGGACCTCCGCGGCCCCCCTGCTCGAAGGAGGCTTTATCGAGCCGGACTACGTGGACCGGGCCATTCAGGTCGTCGAGGAATACGGCGACTACATCGTCGTCAGCGAAGGTGTCGCCCTGGCCCACGCCAACCAGAGCAAGGGCGGTGTCCACCGGGATGGACTCAGCCTCCTGGTCTGCCCGGAGGGCATCCACTTCACCGAATCCGACCAGATGGTCTACCTGCTCTTCTGCTTCGCCTCCACCGGCGAGCAGGATGACCTGGAGATGCTCAAGGCAATCATCCGCCTGGGCCAGACCCCCGGCGAGGCCCGACGGATCGCCGCCCTGCGCGACCCGGACACCGTGTACACGTCCATCCTGACAGCAACCTGAGAAAACCGGAGACAGGTCATGTATTCTGTGGATACGCTTGCAGGTGCAGTCCTACCTCATTCCGAATTTCTCTATCTTTTTATAGAGGAGACTGCGCTCTACCTGAAGGCGGCGGGCCGCCTCGGCCATGCTGCCGCCGCAGCTGTCCAGGGCCTCCCGGATCAGGGCCATCTCATAGCGGCGGACCTTTTCCTTCAGAGACAGGGCGGAGTCAGGGCTGGCGGTGTTATGAGAGGAAGATGCGCCATGCGGGGTGTCATGACCCTTCAGGCCCGTCTGAGCGGAATTCTGGCTGTCCCCGGCAGCGCCGGCCGTGCCGCCGCCGGCGCCCGGTGTCAGGCGGGCGATCCGCTGGGGGAGGTTCTCCGGCTCGATGAGGTCCCCGTCGCACATGGCATAGGCGCTGGAGAGGACGTTCTGGAGCTCGCGGATGTTGCCGGGCCAGGGGTGGAGCAGGAGGCAGTGCTTGGCGGATTCGCTCAGCATGATCTGCGTCCGGTACTGGCGGTTGAGCCGGTCCAGATGGTGGTAGGCGTGCTGGAGGATGTCGCCGGGGCAGTCCCGCAGAGGGACGGTCTGGATATTGACCACGGCCAGGCGGTAGAAGAGGTCTTCGCGGAAGGTCCCCTCGGCCATCATCTCGGGGAGGTTGCGCCGGGTGGCGGACAGGACGCGGACATCGACGGGAATGGGGGCAGACCCGCCGACCCGGTCGATCTCGCCCTCCTGCAGGACCCGCAGGAGCTTGACCTGCATGTGGAGGGGCATGTCGCCGATCTCGTCCAGGAAGATGGTGCCCCCGTTGGCCTGCTCGAATTTTCCCGGCTTGCCGCCCCGCTTCGCGCCGGTGAAGGCCCCGCCCTCGTAGCCGAAGAGCTCCGACTCCAGGAGGTTCTCCGGGATGGCGCCGCAGTTGATGGCGACAAAGGGCTTGTCCTTTCTGCTGCCGGCCAGGTGGATGGACTTGGCCATGACCTCCTTGCCGGTGCCGGTCTCTCCCGTGATCAGGACCGGAAAATCACTGCGCGCCGCCCGCAGCCCCATGTTTTTTACACGGACCATCTTGGGATCCTTGCCCAGCATGTTCTCGAAGCCGCTCTTGGCAAAGACATTGTCCTGGTAGCTCTCCTTGTAGTAGTCCAGCTCGGCCTGCTTGTATTTGCGGGAGATCTCCTCCGCCCGGTCGGGAAACTTCATCTGGGCGGCGGCGCCCAGCAGGTTCCGGTCGTCGTCGTAGACACAGAAGCGCAGGGCCGGGATCCGGATCTCCTGGGCCTGGTGCAGGCCGGACGCCTGGTTCAGGTCGTCCCCGACATAAGACTGGAGATAGACATCCTCCCGGCTGTCGATCAGGCCCTTTTCCATGACGTCATACATGGAGGTCGTCGAGATCGTCTCCTCGATCGGATGCCCGATGATCTCCGACCGGTCCTTGGAAAAATAGGAGGCATACTGCTCGTTGATATCCTGCACGATCCCCTTGTCATCGATCACGATAAACCCGTCATCCGAATATTGAAACAGGCTTTCCAAAACCCTGCTGCCGAAATGATCCTTCATAAATCCCCCTTGCATTCTGGCATGACAGCCGCGCAGGCCCAGGGGCCCTGCGGCCAATACCAGTATAATATTCTGCCCGCCGGAAAACAAGGAAATGGACCGGGATGTTGAAAATTTGACACGTCAAAAGAAATGGAATGTCGCAAAAATGACACAGTTTCGTTTGGCGCCCCGCCCGCCTGCGGAAATTTTTCAACAAAACTCGTCCGGACACAAGCAGAAGCAGGAATCAGGCCCCTGCTTTTTTCATATCTGCGGGAGAACAGCCGCCATAAATGCTTATATAACGATAATATTATAACGTAAATACGAATTTTGCGGTTTTTTCATTTTTTTTCAAAAAATACCGGAGCGATTGGCACATGACTTGCTTTATACAAGGACAGAGATGATCACAGGCCGCAAACGACAGCTGAGAGGACCACAGAAGAACCGGCAGTGATCGGAAACAATTGTCAGAGGCACCGCAGGACACAGGAGCCTGCATACCGAACAGACGGAAGATGAAAGAACCTGAACAAAATAATAAGAATTGAAAGAATGAAGGAGGGTATTACAATGGCAGTCCCGAAACTTGATGAAATGCTGATCGGCAAGAAAATGGAGCCCCGCTATATGGAGTACAACTGGCGCGACATCGCCCTGTACGCTCTGGCCGTCGGCGCCAAGAAAAAAGACCTGATGTACACCTATGAGAAATATCTCAAGGCCATCCCCACCTACGGCACCATCCCTTACTGGGGCACTGTCAACGTCAAGCCCTATCAGTGGATGCCCCTCCCCGCCTCCATGCTGGCTGACGAGATCATCAAGCCCACCATCGCTTTCCTCAACATGGACCACGAGATCATCTGGCACAAGCCCGTCGATCCCATCAAGGGCACCTTCCAGTGGCAGGACGAGATCGTCGATGTCTATGACAGAGGCGAAGGCAAGGGCGCAGTCGTCAAGACCAAGGTCCTGGTCCGCGACGAGGCCGGCCAGGCAGTCTGCACCAACTACTCCACCACCTTCTTCCATGAGGCCGGCGGCTTCGGCGGCAAGCCCATGCCCAAGAGCGACGTCGTGATCCCGGACCGCGAGCCCGACTACTGCGAGGACGACTACGTCACCGAGACCCAGAACCTCCTCTACCGTCTGACCGGCGACACCAACCTCATCCACGTCGATCCCGAATACGCCAGGAACATGAAGTTTGACGAGCCCATCATCCAGGGCCTCTGCTCCTTCGGCTTCTCCTGCCGCATGCTGGTCGGATACCTCATCCCCGGCGAGCCCGAGAGAGCTGCCCGCATGGCCGCCCAGATGTCCAGCCCCCTGCTGCCCGGCACCCCCGTCCAGCTCCAGGTCTGGAAGATCGACGACCACAAGGCCTACTTCCGCTTCATGAACAAGAACACCGGTAAGCCCGTCCTCAACCGCGGCGTCTTCGAGTGGAAATAATGTGACAAAGTGGACGGTCCTTCCTGGCACGTTTTTGCCTGGTCACACAGAATAAGGAGTCAGGGGGGGGGGACGTAACAACCCGGCTCATTCCCGGGCCGGATCAGAGCCGGACGGACAGCAGCATTTTGACTCATTCCTGAGCAAAAGTGGGCAAGTCAGAGACGTCGCCGGCGACTCAGAAAATGAGCCAGTCAGAAACGTCCCCGGTGACTCATAAAGATACAAATTTAGAAGGGAGATTACAGATCATGGGATTCATTTATACAGAAGAGCAGGAAAGCATCCGCGAGCTGGTGCGTGATTTCGCAAAGAACGAGCTGGAGCCCCGCGCGGCCGAGATGGACAAGAATGAGAAGCTGGATCCGGCCATCATCAAGATGATGGGCGAGATGGGCCTGATGGGCATCGGCATCCCGGAGGAGTACGGCGGACTGGGTCTGGGCATGATGGAGAAGTCCATCGTGGTCGAGGAGCTGGCCAGAAAAGATGCCTCCACGGCCGAGCTGATCTCCGTCCAGAACATGGCCTACATGGCTATCCTCAGGCACGGCTCCGAGGAGCTCAAGCAGAAATACCTGACCAAGTGCGCTGGGGGCGCCATCTGCGCCTTCGCCCTGACCGAGCCCTCCGCAGGATCTGACGCGGCCAACATCAAGACCACCGCAGTTGTCGACGGCGACGAGTATGTCATCAACGGCAGCAAGTGCTTCATCTCCAACATGGGCCCCGACGAGGGCGACTTTGTCACCATCCTGGCTATCACTGACCCCGCCGCAGGCGTCAAGGGCTTTACCGCCATCGTAGTCGACCGCGACGCGCCCGGCTTCTCCCTGGGCAGACGCGAGGAAAAGATGGGCATCCGCGCCGCGGACGTCAGCGAGCTCTTCTTTGAGGACTGCAGAGTTCCCGTTTCCAACACTGTCGGCGAGCCCGGCAGAGGCTTCAACTACTTCATGGAGTCCCTGGACGGCGGCCGCATCGGCATGGCCTCCCAGGCCCTGGGCATCGCAGAGGAAGCCCTCGAGCTGGCTGTCAACTATTCCAAGACCCGCGAGCAGTTCAAGAAGCCCATCGCCCGCAACCAGGGCCTGCAGTGGTACATCGCCGATATGGCGACCAAGGTTGAGGCGGCCCGCGCCCTGATTTACGAGGCAGCGACCACCTTTGACCGCGGCGAGAACGTCACCAAGATTGCGGCCATCGCCAAGTACTATGCCTCCGAGATCGGCGTTCAGGTTGCCGACAAGGCCCTCCAGATCCACAGCGGCTACGGCTACATGCGCGACTATCCGCTCGAGAGAATGTACCGCGACGCCAGGATCGTCCCCATCTACGAGGGAACCAGCGAAGTCCAGAAGGTGATCATCGCAAGGGAAGCGATGAAATAAGATTTCCTGCTGCCGGGGACGGACCGCAGCCTGAGCAGTTAAAAAAACCATAAAATGCCTTACGGGAGGAGCGCTTCTACGCCTCTGAAGAAACGCTCTTTATACGGACCGGCCTGCTGTGCCAAACAGCGGGCCGGTTTTTTGCGCATTCCTTTCAGCCGTCTTCCCCCCGGGGATCCGTTTTTTCCGCGGATCAGCGGGAGACTGCGGACAACATGCGGCCTGCAGGAGACTGCGGACAACACACCGCTCCTCGATGCTTCTGATAAAAGGATTGCCTTGTCACCTGTTCTTTCCTATAATAATATGATGGTTCCTCAGAGGCTTTTCACAGGACGGAGATTCAGGTTTTAAAAGATCTGCTGGTCAGTCAGGCTTCGGGCTGTGTCCGGCAGTGATTCATTCAGGGAGCAGGTGCAGCGATGGCAAACCGCAAAGCGATCGAAAAAAAGGCCAATGCATACTTTTATGGAAAGGTGATCATCAATATTCTGCTGATGGTCCTGGGATCTGTCCTGATCGGACTGTTCCTCAGCGGGCTGCAGGAGCGCAGGGCTCTGGCCAAGCAGCATGAAAACAGCGTGGATTCCCTCAGTGAAGTGGTCGGACAGCTGCGGACCAATGAAGATGAGGCTGTGGACCTGACGACAGTCTTCCACGACGGGAACCAGGATATGGTCGAGGACCTCCGGGAGCTGTTCACCAGCGGGATGTTCGATTCGCTGCAGGAGACGGATGAAAAGACCCTGGCCGGGATCTTCTCGGACATGGCCGACCGGTCCGGCATGGACTACCTCTTCATAACCGGGGAGGACGGGACCATCTACCTGTCGTCGCGGCAGGAATATATCGGACAGAAGCTCGCGGAGACGGGGCTCCTGTCCGCGGAGAATATGAAGGCGCTGATCAAGGGCACGGCCGGGGAGGACGGGACCATCACCCCCGTGCAGGAGGACAACGAGAGCGGCCGCTTCTATTTCTATTCCGCGCAGAGAAGCTACAAGGGCAGCAAGTTTACCCTGGTCATGGGCACGGAGATGTCCGCCCTGGATGCCCAGCTGGATTCTCTGCGGGACCTGTCCGGTGTCCTGGGCCGGTCCTCGGTCAGAAACAACGGATTTATGTTTGCCGTGGACAGGCAGGAGGGCCGCTTCCGCTATTACCAGAGCGAGGAGGAGGATCTGACCGGTGAGGATGTATTCCAGGCCGGGCTGACCAAAGAGGCTCTGGTGGAGCGGTACGCGGGCGTGCAGACTATCAACGGCAATGAGTATTACTGTGTGTCAGAGCCACTCGACGACCGCACGACCATCTTTGCGGCGGCGGAGATCAGGGAGATCTTCAGGGACAACCGCTACGTCCTCTTCTGGTCCATCCTGGGCTTTGTCCTGGTCATGATCATCAGCCTGACCTACGCGGTCATCGTGCGCAATGACTTTGTGCGCAGGACCGTCAGGACTGACAAAAAGCAGCTCTTCAAATTCGGGGACTCCGCGCTGAATCTCGACAGATCTGTATTCCGCAAGATCTTTCCCCTGATGGCCGTCGGCGTCATCCTGATCTTCGGGATCTCCTATTATACACAGACTCTGCTGGAAATATCCGAGACCGTCGACAATGTCCAGATCGCGCTCGCGGAGGCCGCCGCCAGATATGAGGAGGGGACGGGCAGCCGCGAGGTCATCGAGGGCTACTACAATGACCGCTATTTGTCCAAGGCCCGCCTGATCTCCTTCCTGGTCGAAGAGGACCCGTCGGCCCTGAACGCAAACACGGACCGGCAGTATTCCGCCTATGATGACAAGGGAGAGAAGTATTATCTGCAGGACAATGAAGGAAATGTCCTTCGCTCCGTGGGATCCTCTGCCCGTCTGCAGGAGCTCTGTGACAGAAACAACCTCAAATCCATCTATGTCTATGACGACTGTGGGCGCACGATCGCGACATCCACGCCGAACTGGTTTTTCACGATCAGCCATGACGAGAAAGACCAGTCCTATCCCTTCCTTCAGGTGGTCGACGGCAAGCTCGATTCCTTTGTTCAGGACCCCATGGCCAGTGATCTGGGGGAGGAGGGGCAGTTCGTCGGTGTCGCTTTCAACTATTACACGAAAAAAGACAAAAGGGGCGATACGGTCTATGTCTCCCGCCTGGAATACGAGGAGTCTCTGGGAAAGACAGGGACCGGAAAGAAGTCTGAGGACGCGGCGCAGATCACGGAGCACCACTCCATGCTGCAGGTCCAGCTGGACTCGGAGCTGACAGAACGAGTCCTGGCCTCGACCGGCCTGGAATCGATCCTCAGCTCCAATATGCTCAAGGGCGGCTATATGGTCCTCTATGACGACAGCGAGGACCATATCTGCCAGTATTCGCCCTATGAAGCGAGGGTCGGGAAAAAGGCCGCGGATCTCGGGGTTCCGGAGAATGCTTTTTCGGGAGATGACTACTATGGCTTCTTCCGTGTCAACGGCAGGACCTGGTTCCGGTATTTCCGCTACAATGACGGATATTTTCTGGAGGCGGCGGTTCCGGAGGAGGGCATGTTCGGCGCCCGTCTGGAGGTCTCCGTTCTCACGGCAGTGACGAGCCTGATCCTGCTCCTGATCCTGTCGGCCACGGTCACGCTGACGACAAAGGAGGAGGAGATCCTTTACTCCTCCATGAGCGGGTCCAGGGGCCACACCCGGATCGGACGCGCGATCTTCAATATCATCCTGCCGTCCGGCGATACGGTGTCGACAGTCAGCGCCTCGTCCAGGTGGGACAACCGGGGGATCCCCTGGAGGGAGAAGACACCGGAGCAGAAGCTGCTCACCCTGATCGGCATAGCGGCGAGCCTCCTCTTTCTCTACGTGGCGGTCTCGGCCCTGAGTCCGAACTCTTTCCTCAGAGAGGAATCGGTCATCACCTACATCCTGAGCGGAAACTGGGAGAAGGGGCTCAATGTCTTTGCCCTCAGCGCCTGCATGCTGGTCCTGATCCTGACCTTTATCGTGGTTTCCCTGGCCCGGATCCCGATCAGCCTCTTTGCCTCCCTGCTGGGGGCCCGGGGCGAGACGATCGGCCATCTCCTGGTCTCTGTCCTCAAATACGGCAGCGCCATCGGAGCCCTGTTTTACGGCATCCATCTCTTTGGTGTGGATTCCACCAGCCTCCTGGCCTCCGCCGGGCTCCTCTCCCTGATCATCGGCCTGGGCGCCCAGAGCCTGATCAAGGATATCCTGGCAGGGATCTTCATCGTTTTTGAAGGGGAATTCCGCGTGGGAGACATTGTCACGATCGGCGGTTTCCGGGGGACGGTCATGGACATCGGACTGCGGACCACCAAGGTCCTGGGCCCGGACGGAAATGTCAAGATCTTCAATAACAGCGAGATCTCCGGCGTCCTGAACATGACCAAGGATATGTCCGTGGCGACATGCACGATCGATATAGAGTACGGCCAGGACCTTGACTTTGTCGAGGAGGTCCTCGGGAAGGAGCTTCCCGCCCTGAAGAAGAACAACAGGGCCATCCTGGACGGCCCCAACTATCTGGGTGTCAGTGAGCTCGGAGACAGCGGGGTCCGTCTGCTGATCATAGCCTCCTGCAACGAGGCTGATATCAAGGGCGTGATCAGATACATGAACAAGGAGATCCTGCAGATCTTCTACCGGAACGGGATCAATGTGCCCTTCCCCAACGTGACCGTTTCCATGCTCAGCGACCAGAAGCATGACGAAGAGGGGAGGGCCGGAGCAGGACCGGATGAGGAAGGCCCGGAAAAAGAGGACCAAAAGCCTGTAAAAAAGGACGACGGCCTCTTTCAGTGATTGCCTTGAAGGTGTTTCTTCTTTATAATAAGACAGCGGCCCGGGCGCCTGATATTCCCGGACCTGGCCTTTTTATACACACTTATCTGTAAACAGGAGGACATAACCACAAATATGAAAATGTGGAATTCGGATTTGGATCACCGTTTTCATTTCTTCAATCCCGGAGATCTCTTCGGGGGAGGGGATGACGACCGCGGCAGCCGCAAGGGAAACGGCGGAAAAGACGGCGGAAATGATGAAAACGGCGATGGAGATGGAAAGGGAAGCGGCGGATCGCACAGGCAGAGTCTCTTTATCCTGCTGCTGGCGACGATCATTGCCTTCTCCTGCATCAGCTATTTTCTCAGGGACAATGGAGAGTCCAGAAAGATCTCCTACAATGAATTCATAAAGTATATCCAGCAGGAGAAGGTGACGGAGGTCGATATGAAGGCCGACCGTCTGGAGATCCACCTCAAGGATTCGGATGCCGTGCTCTACACGGGTATCGCGGAGTCCGAGGACGCCCTGACCCAGCGGCTGCTGGACGCCAAGATCACCCTCAACCCCTATGTCCCCGACAGCTCGGGCATGGTGGTCTCCTTCCTGCTGTCCTATGTGCTCCCCGTCCTTCTGATGTGGGGGCTGCTCAGCATCCTCTTCCGCAGGATGGGCGGGGGCCGGGGAGGCCTCTTTAATGTAGGCAAGAGCACGGCCAAGGAGTATGTGCAGAAGGAGACCGGCGTCACCTTCAAGGATGTCGCGGGTGAGGACGAGGCCAAGGAGTCCCTGGTCGAAGTCGTCGACTTCCTCCACAACCCCGGCCGCTATGTCAAGATCGGCGCCAAGCTGCCCAAGGGCGCCCTGCTGGTGGGACCTCCCGGAACCGGCAAGACCCTGCTGGCCAAGGCGGTCGCGGGCGAGGCCCACGTCCCCTTCTTTTCCCTGACCGGCTCGGATTTCATAGAGCTCTATGTCGGTGTGGGCGCCTCCCGTGTCCGCGACCTCTTCAAGGAGGCCAACAAGAACGCGCCCTGCATTATCTTTATCGATGAGATCGACGCCATCGGCCGCAGCCGCGACTCCCGCTACGGCGGGGGCAATGAGGAGCGGGAGCAGACGCTCAACCAGCTTCTGTCCGAGATGGACGGCTTCGAGGCCTCCAAGGGCATTCTGATCATCGGGGCCACCAATCGGCCAGAGATCCTGGACAAGGCCCTGCTGCGCCCGGGCCGCTTTGACCGGCGTATCATCGTCGACAGGCCCGACCTCAAGGGCCGCATTGCCATCCTCAAGGTCCACGCCAAGGATGTCAAGATGGACGAGACCGTCGACCTGGAGGAGATCGCCCTGGCCACCAGCGGAGCCGTCGGTTCCGACCTGGCCAATATGATCAACGAGGCGGCCATCAACGCCGTCAAGGCCCACCGCCAGTATGTCAGCCAGAAAGACCTGTTTGAAGCAGTCGAGCAGGTCCTGGTCGGCAAGGAGAAAAAAGACCGGATCATGAGCAGGGAGGAGCGCCGCATCGTGTCCTACCACGAGGTCGGCCATGCCCTGATCAGCGCGGTCCAGAAAAACTCCGAGCCCGTTCAGAAGATCACCATCGTCCCCCGCACCATGGGGGCCCTGGGCTATGTCATGCAGGTGCCCGAGGAGGAGAAATATCTCAACAGCAAGGCCGAGCTGGAGGCCATGATCATCGGCTTCCTGGGAGGCCGGGCCGCCGAGGAGCTCAAGTTCGACAGCGTCACGACCGGCGCCTCCAATGATATCGAGCGCGCGACCGCCCTGGCCCGTAATATGGTCACCCAGTACGGCATGAGCGACCGCTTCGGCCTCATGGGCCTGGCGACCGTCGAGAGCCAGTATCTGGAGGGACGCACCGTCCTCAACTGCAGCGATGTCACGGCAGCGGCTGTCGACGAGGAGGTCCGCCGGATCCTGGAGACCAGCTACAAGGAGGCCAAGAGGATCCTGTCCGAAAATATGGATGCCCTGGATGTGATCGCGGAATTCCTGATTAAGCAGGAGACCATCACGGGCAAGGAATTCATGAAGATGTTCAACGAGGTCCGGGCCCGCAGAGACGGCGGAGATGCTCTGGAAGCCGCAGGCCCGGCGGAGGGCGGCGAGGCTGCATCTGAGCAGACCGCAGACCAGGCCGTCCAGGCGGAAGAGCCCGTTCAGGTCCAGGCTGCGGACCAGGCTGCGCAGGCGGAAGAGCCCGTCGAAGGCCTTCATGCGGAAGAGACTGCGGCCCAGACCGCGCAGGAAAAAGAGCCCGTGGTCCAGGCGGAAGCTGCTGCTCCTGCAGTAGAAGAGACCGCGGACCAGACTGAGCAGGCGGCAGAGCCCGTTCAGGTCCAGGCTGCGGACCAGGCCGCCCAGGCAGCAGAGCCCGCTCAGGACCGTCACGCGGAAGAGACCGCGGACCAGACTGCACAGACGGCTGCAAAGTCCCGCGGCGCGGCAGGCAGCCGGGGCAGATATTCCCAGGCCTCCCTGGAAGACATGGACCTTTTTGACAAGTGAAAACTGCGGATGAAAGGGCTGTCCGGACAAGCTATGACTGACTTTTCCGAAGAATTAAAAAAACTGCCGGCTCAGCCCGGCGTCTATATCATGCACGATGAGCAGGATGCGATCATTTATGTGGGAAAGGCGGTCAACCTCCACAATCGCGTCCGCTCTTATTTTCGCAAGATCGTCGGCCGCGGGCCCCAGATCGACCGGATGGTGAAGCAGATCGCGCGCTTTGAGTATATCGTGACGGACTCCGAGCTGGAGGCCCTGATCCTGGAAAACAACCTGATCAAGGAGCACCGGCCCAAGTACAACACCATGCTCAAGGACGACAAGACCTATCCCTACATCAAGGTCACAGTGGGGGAGGACTATCCCCGCATCCTGTTTTCCAGGCAGATGAAAAAGGACAAGTCCCGCTATTTCGGGCCCTTTTCCAGCTCCCAGGCCGTCCGGTCCACCATCGAGCTGATCAACCGCATGTACGGCCTGCGGGACTGCAGCAGGGTCCTGCCCCGGGATTTCGGCAAGGACCGGCCCTGCCTCAACTTCCACATGGGCCGCTGCAGCGGGCCATGCACCGGAAATGTCCCCGCGGAGGACTACCGGAAGCGGATCGATATGGCCCTGGAGTTCCTTTCGGGCAACTATAAGCCGGTGATCCGGGACCTGACGGAAAAAATGGAAAAGGCCTCGGAGGAGATGCGCTTCGAGGAGGCCATCCGCTGGCGGGACCTGCTGACCAGTGTCCGCCAGGTGGCCCAGAAGCAGAAGATGTCCGAGGGGATCGGCGAGAACCGGGACATCCTGGGAGTTGCCGTCGAGAGGGAAAACGCCGACGCGGACGGCGTCGTCCAGGTATTTTTTGTTCGGGACGGCAAGCTGATGGGCCGGGAGCACCACTACATGACCCATGTGGCCGGCCAGTCCGAGGGTGCGATCCTGGCCGAGTTCATCAAGCAGTTCTACGCGGCGACGCCCTTTGTGCCCAAGGAGATCTTCCTGCCCGTCGAGCCGGATGACCACAGGCTGCTGGAAGACTGGCTCACGGCCAGGCGGGGCAGCAAGGTCACCCTCTTTGTCCCGCAGAGGGGGCAAAAGGAGAAGCTGGTCGAGCTGGCGGGCCAGAACGCGGCCCTGATCCTGCAGAAGGACCGCGAGCGCCTGCGCAGGGAGGAGGGACGGACCATCGGGGCCGTCAAGGAGATCGCCGACCTCCTGGGCCTGCCCTCCATCCGCCGCATGGAGGCCTACGATATCTCCGATATCAGCGGCTTTGCCAATGTCGGCTCCATGGTCGTCTACGAGAACGGCAGGCCCAAGCGCAGCGATTACCGCAAATTCCGGATCAAATCCGTCGCCGGGCCCAATGACTACGCCTGTATGCGGGAGGTCCTGACCCGCCGCTTCCGCCACGGCATGGAGGAGCAGCGGGAGATCGAGGAAAAGAATCTGGACCGGGAGATCGGGAGCTTCACCCGCTTCCCGGATATCATCATGATGGACGGCGGCCGCGGCCAGGTCAATATCGCCACCTCGGTTCTGGAGGAGCTGGGCCTGGACATCCCGGTCTGCGGCATGGTCAAGGATGACAACCACCGGACCAGGGGCCTGTATTTCAACAATGTGGAGCTTCCCATCGACACCTCGGGCGAGGGCTTCAAGCTGATCACCCGGATCCAGGACGAGGCCCACCGCTTTGCCATCGAATACCACCGGTCCCTGCGCGGCAAGGCCCAGGTCAATTCGCGCCTGGACGCCATCCCCGGCGTCGGACCCGCCCGCAAAAAAGCCCTGATGCGGGCCTTCAGATCGATCGAGGACATCATCGCGGCCTCGCCCGAGGAGCTGGCGGCGGTCCCGGAGATCCCCGAAAAGCAGGCACAGGCCATCTGGGAATATTTTCATCCGGACCAGAGGGCCGGCGGCGGACAGAGCGGGGAGGAGCCGCCTTCCGTCTGATGCCGGAAAGGACGCGCTTCGGAGAGGAAGCACTTTCATGTGACAAAGTGCCTGTCCCTCTGTCACAGAAGGACGCACTTTCGCGTGACAAAGTGCCTGTCCCCCTGTCACGCCCTGTCACGTCCGGAAGGAGAAGATCATATCATGAAAATGACTGTTACAGAGGAGCCCCGCCGCCTGGTCGAGAGGAACTTTGCCGCCCATGCGGCCTCCGGCCGGGACCAGGTCCGCGCCATGCGGGCCGGGACCGCGACCTACAAGGGGGTGCCCATCAAGTTCGGCTACCTGCCCAAATATTTTTCGGAGGAGGGCTTCGGAAAGCTGAAGGCGGACCTGGAGCTGGCCTGGAGGATCCTGGTCCGGGTGATCCAGGAGTACCTGAAGGAGCCGGATTACCGGGCCCTGTTCGGCTTTCCCCGGGAACTGGAGGAGATGATCCTGAACAGGCCCGCCTACAGGACCCTGCTGCCGGTCTGCCGGCTGGATATTTTTCTGAACGAGGAGACAGGAGACTTCAAATTCTGCGAGTTCAACGCCGACGGCAGCAGCGCGATGAATGAAAACGCCGAGCTCTACCGGACCTACCGGGACACCCTCCTCTGCAGGGAGATGGACCGGGACTACGACCAGGTCATGTTTGAACTCTTTGACTCCTGGGTGGAGACCTTCCTGAGGATCTACGCGGAGGGCCGGGAGGAGGCCGGGACCAGCCGGGACCTTCCCGCGGTCGCCGTGGTGGATTTTCTGGAAAAGGGGTCCTCGTCCGCGGAGTTCGACGCCTTCCGGGAGGCCTTTGAACGGGCCGGCTGCAGGGCTTATGTGGCCGAGATCCGCAAAATGCGCTACGAGGGCGGCAGGCTCCTGACGGAGGAGGGCTGCCCGGTCGACGCGGTCTACCGGCGGGCGGTCACCAGCGACATCCTGGCCCACCGGGAGGAGGTCGGACCCTTTCTGCAGGCGGTCCGGGACCGGAAGGTCTGCCTGATCGGGGATTTCTGTACCCAGGTCGTCCACGACAAGGTCCTCTTCCGGATCCTGCACGACCCGCGCACGGCGGCCTTTCTGACAGAGGAGGAAAATGCCTTCATCGCGGCCCATGTCCCCTACACGGCCATGCTGACGGGGGACCAGGCGGCCCGGCCTGGGGTCCGCGGCGACAGGTCCAGGTGGATCATCAAGCCCCGCGATTCCTACGGGGCCCACGGCATCTACCCCGGCCGCCTCTGCAGCCGGGAGGAGTGGACCGCGCAGCTGGACCGGCACGCCGATACGGATTATATCCTCCAGGAGTTTGTGGAGCCCTTCCGGACGGAGAATATCTTTTTCGGCGAGGAGGAGCCGGAGTGGAGGTCCTTCAGCAATATGACAGGAGTCTACCTCTACGGCGGAAAGGTCGCGGGCCTCTATTCCCGCGCCTCCGTGACCCCCATCATCTCGGTCGAAGGGGATGAGCACGAAATGACATCGATCGTATTAAAGAAAAGGAAATGATCCCATGGCATATGTGAGACTGGAAGAAGTCGTTGAAAAAATGAATCTGGAAAACCTGACTCCGGAGATCGATATCTCGGGGAGAAAGGTGCGGCAGTCGGAGGTCAACCGGCCGGCCCTGGAGCTGACCGGGTATTTCGACCACTTTGCCGCGGGCAGGATCCAGATCATCGGCCTGGTCGAACACTCCTACATCGACCAGATGGAGGAAAAGGACGAGCGGGAGATGTTTGAGAAGCTCTTCAGCCTGGACGTTCCCATGGTCATTTTTACCAGGGGACTCGAGCCGGACGAGACCATTCTGGAGATCGCCCACAGGAAGAAGATGCCCATGTACCTGACCAACCAGGCGACCAGCCCCTTCATGGCGGAGATCCTCCGCTGGCTCAATGTCAAGCTGGCCCCCTGCATCAGTGTCCACGGCGTCCTGGTGGACGTCTACGGCATCGGCCTGCTGCTGACCGGCGACTCCGGCGTCGGCAAGTCCGAGGCGGCCCTGGAGCTGATCAAGCGCGGCCACAGGCTTGTGTCCGACGATGTCGTCGAGATCCGCAGGGTGAGTGAGGTGACCCTGATCGGGACGGCCCCGGAGATCACCAAGCACTTCATCGAGCTGCGGGGAATCGGGATCATCGACGTCAAGACCCTCTTCGGCGTCTCCAGTGTCCGCGAGAGCCAGAGCATCGATCTGGAGATCCACCTGGAGGAGTGGGACAGGAACAGGGAGTATGACAGGCTGGGGCTGGAGGAGTCCTATTCGGAATATCTGGGCAACAAGGTGGTCTGCCACCGGGTCCCGGTCCGTCCCGGCAGAAATGTCGCCATTATCTGTGAATCCGCCGCAGCCAACCACCGTCAGAAGCTCATGGGCTACAATGCGGCCCAGGAGCTCTATCAGCGCTTCCAGAAAAACCTGATGCGCAAGCACAGCGAGAACGATGACGACGAGGAATGATACCGCGGACCTTGCGCTGCGGCTCAGACCCGCGTGAACCTGAGGGGGACGCGGGAAGGAAGGCCCTGTCTGAGCTTCGGAGGATGCGGACGGATAAGGGACCGGCAGAAGGCAGACGCGGACAGCTGACGGTTTTCGCCGGATGGAGGAGACGTGATTCATAAAAGTTTACAGAACGAACTCGGGAGGATCCTTCCTTCCGGGCAGATCAGATTTGACGAGCCCATGGCCAGGCACTGTTCCTTCCGCACGGGAGGGCCGGCGGATGCCCTGGTCCGGGTGGAAACAGAGAAGGAGATGACAGACCTGTTGGCCCTGCTCAGGGACCGGGGGGAGGACTATTTCCTGCTCGGAAAAGGAAGCAACCTGCTGATCGGGGACGGGGGCTTCCGCGGCGTGATCGTCACGGCGGCGGCAGAGACCGCGGCCCCGGCCGGGAAAGAGACCGGACCGGAGGCGGGCGGAGAGACGACCGCGGAGAATGGTCCCCTGAGCGGTGTGCGGACGGAGGGAAACCGGGTCTTTGCCGGGGCCGGCGCGACGCTCAAGGCGGCCGCCCTCGCCGCCAGGGACGCCGGGCTGACGGGGCTGGAATTTGCCGCCGGGATCCCCGGAACAGTGGGCGGAGGCCTGGTCATGAATGCCGGCGCCTACGGAGGGGAGATGAAGCAGGTCGTGCGGACCGTGCGCCTGCTGATGCCGGACGGCAGTGTCCGGACCTGCGGGGCCGGGGAGATGGAATTCGGCTACAGGACCAGCATGCTGCGAAAGACAGAGGCCGTGGCCCTGGGCTGCGAATTTGAGCTGGAGGAGGGGGACCCGGAGCAGATCCGGGCCAGGATCCTGGAGCTGGCCGCGGAGCGCCGGGCCAAGCAGCCCCTGGAATATCCCAGCGCGGGTAGCACCTTCAAGCGGCCTGAGGGCTGCTTTGCCGGCAAGCTGATCATGGATGCCGGCCTGCGGGGCTTTTCGGTCGGGGATGCCCAGGTCTCCGAAAAGCACTGCGGCTTTGTCATCAACCGCGGACAGGCCACTTCTGCCCAGATCCGCAGGCTGATCGAAGAGGTCCAGGCCAGGGTGCTGGAGGATTCCGGCGTCAGGCTGGAGAGGGAAGTGATCTTTCTCGGCGAGTTCTGAGAAGGCGTTTACTGTTCACAGTCCCTTCAGCACTGTGACAGCAGCCTGCAAAAACACCTCGGAGCCGGAGGCTGTGGATAGAAACGGGAAGGCTTTTCTGAGCCCTGCGGAATGTTCTTTTGAATAATGGACGGATAGATGCAGACACAGAACAGAGGACGGAAAGGGGGCAGAGATGCGTTTTGTAGTTGTGACCGGCATGAGCGGCGGCGGAAAGGCGACGGCCATCAAGATCCTGGAGGACGGGGGCTATTACTGCGTCGACAACCTGCCGGTGAGGCTGATCGATAAGTTCATGGAGCTGGTCTTTATGCCCGGCAGCAATGTGGACAAGGTCGTCCTGGGCCTGGATGTGCGGGCGGACCGCCCCTTCATCTATGTGGAGGAGGTCCTGTCGACCCTGCGGGAAAAAGGCTATCCCTATGAGATCCTTTTTATGGACGCGGACGACGAGACCCTGATCCGCCGCTACAAGGAGACCCGCCGGGCCCATCCCTGCGATCCCCAGGGCCGGGTGATCGACGGGATCAGGAAGGAGCGGGAGATCCTCCGCCAGATCAAATCCAAGGCGGACTATGTCTTTGACACATCCAGCCTCCTGGTCCGCGAGCTCCGCGAGGAGCTGGTCCGTGTCTTCGTCAATAATGAGGAGTACAATTCCCTGATCGTCTCGGTCATGTCCTTCGGCTTTAAAAACGGGATCCCCAAGGACGCCGACCTGGTCTTTGATGTGCGCTTTCTGCCCAACCCCTATTACATCGAGGAGCTCAGGCACCTGACCGGCAACGACAGGCCTGTGTCTGACTACGTGCTCTCCTTCCCGCAGACGACGGAATTCCGCCGGAAGCTGGCGGATATGATCCGTTTCCTGATCCCCTACTATGTGGAGGAGGGCAAGAACCAGCTCGTGATCGCCATCGGCTGTACAGGCGGCCAGCACAGGAGCGTGACCATGGCCAACTGTCTGTACGAGGACCTGAAGGGACAGGGGGATTACGGGCTCAAGCTCTATCACCGCGACGCGAAAAAAAGCGCACCGGCCTGAGAGGCCCGGGAACCTCATACATATTTATGAATGAAAGCCGTGGTACAGTGGTATGTCTTTTTCAGCTGATGTGAGGGCGGAACTGGCTCAGATCATTCCCCGTGGAACCGCCTCCAGAGAGACGGCCGCGGCCGCGATCCTGGTCAATATCGCCGGCCTGAGCCGGACGGAGGAGGGAGAGATCCTGCTGACCCTTTCCGCCGGAAACCGATTGGCTCTTAGAAAGTGCTTTACATTAATACAAAAAAACGATAAGATTAGTCCTGACTCATTCGCGTCGGGACAGGATCTGCGCTTCCTGCTGACCGGCGCGAAGGCACGTAAATGGGAAATTGAAGCAGGCGCGGAAACCCTGCCGCCTCCTCAGGGGCTTTTGTCCCTGGTCCGCAGGCTGCAGCTGACCGGTCGGGAGGGAGACCTGCCTGCACTGGATGGAACTCTGCCCCGGTCCTTTGTGACGGGACAGGCCGCGAGAGCCTATCTGAGGGAGACCTTCCTCTGCATCGGCTTCATGAGTGATCCGGGAAGGAGCTATCACCTGGAATTCCGCTGTTTTTCACAGGCCCAGGCGGACCAGCTCCGGGAGGTGCTCGCGGACCAGGGAATCCACGCGGGCTTGACGCACCGCAAAAAGTACTATATCGTGTATCTGAAGGATTCTGAAGATATAGTGACCCTGCTGCAGTTGATGGGGGCTTCCGTCGGCCTGATGGCGACGGAAAACGCGCGGATCTACAAGGAAGTACGCAACAACGTGAACCGGCGCGTCAACTGCGAGACGGCAAACATCGGAAAAACGGTGGAATCCTCCGCCCGTCAGCTGGAGGATATCGGGCTGCTTCGTGAGAGAGGGATCCTGGAGCAGCTGCCTGTACAGATCCGTCAGGCCGCGGAGCTCCGCGAGGAGCATCCGGGGGCTTCACTCTCCGAACTGGGGGAACTTGCCGAACCTCCGGTCAGCAGGTCGGGCATGAACCACAGGCTGAGGAGAATCGCTTCTCTTGCGCAGAAAGAGAGGCAGGCAGATCAATGACCGGGATGGGGAAGCCGCTCCGGGAGGATGCGATGGTTCCGGAAGGAACCTGCATAGTTTATTGGTTTCTTGATTACGGCGGCAAAGCCGCAGGATAGGAGTTGTTTATGCTGAGGAGATCGATCGTTATCAATCGTCCGCAGGGGCTGGAAGCCCGTCCGATCGCGGAACTGGTGCAGGTTGCGAGCAGGTATGAGAGCCGTGTCTATCTGGAGCACGGGTCAAGAAAAGTGAATGCCAAGAGCATCATGGGAATGATGTCACTCGAAGCTCCCGCCGGAGAGACGATCGGCATAATGGTCGAAGGAGCGGATGAGGAGATCGCGATGGAAGAGATCGCTGCCTTCCTCTGTACCGGCAAGATGAAGACCTGCGCCGCCGGCTGAATTGTAAACGGCTGATCATTTTTACGCACAGAAAACGCGTCCGGGAAGAGCTTTTTCCCGGACGCGATTGTATTTGGGACAGAATGAAAAAAACCCCTGAAAAGGGAGGATGCCAGGTACCGAAGTACCTGGCATAGTTATGAAAAAGTTATTCGTAAGCCTGCTGCATTGGCGACGATCTTTATAAGCTTCACTTTTTTCCGGCTGTTCAGCTTATACTGAGAGTATACGGATGAAAAATGGACGGAGAATGAGAAACAATTAAAGAAATGTTAAATAAAATATGAACAGAATTTTAACGCCGGGGCCGGAGGGCGGGGGATCCCCCGGCCCGGCCCGGCGGAGCCTTTTTCCTGCCGGCACTGGCCGGTAACGGGACAGCAGGGATATGATTTATTCTTTACACAGCTGTCCGTAAATCGTTATAATGGAGTTTATGTTGAAAGCAGTATATTTTGTTATGGACCAGGATCCGGAGGGACCGGACCTGCGGGAGCCTGGCGGCCCGGGCTCCGCTGTCCTGGCGGAGTTGGAGGGCGCGGCCCGTATGCTGCGGGAGGCCGGCTTTGCCAGCGGCATCCTCCGGGCTGACCGGGAGACCGGAGATCTTCTTCCCCGCCCGGAGGAGAAGAAGGAGGAGATCCTTTTTCTGGGCGGCAGCACGGAGCTTGTCCGGATGCTTCTGGACAGGGGCTGTTATGTGGCGGGCTATTCCCATGCGGGCAATCCCGGGGACAGGTTTCCCGGAGCCGGGTACATCCTGCAGGAGCCGCACCTGATCGATCCCGACTCCTATGTGAAGATCTACCAGAGGCAGGCCGGCCTTCCCTGGACCATCCTGCAGACCCGGCACTGTCTGGTTCGGGAATTTACGCCGGATGACCTGGACGGGATCTATGCCCTCTACGACAGCCGGGCCCGCCGCTTTCTGGAGCCTCCGTCCGAGGACAGAGACCATGAGCGCGCGGTTCTCAGGGCCTATATCGACCGGATCTACAGTCTCTACGGCTTCGGCCACTGGGCGGTCACGGACCGGGAGACAGGGGCCCTGATCGGCCGGATTGGCTTTTCCGCCCTGACCTCCGCCATGGAAAAAGAAGCCGCGGACCTGGGGATCCCCGCCGCCGACGCCGATTTCGGCTTTCTGGTCGCGGCGGAGCGCAGGGGAACGGGCCTCGCGGAGGAGGCCTGCGCGGCGATCCTTGACTACGGCTTCACGGAGCTGGGCTTCACGAGGGTCCGGGCGGACGCCCGCAGGGACAATACCGCTTCGGTCCGGCTGCTTCGGAGGCTGGGCTTTGAGCCCGCCGGGGAGCAGGGGGACAAGATTATTTTCGTTACAGTTCAGGCCCACCTGAAACGCGAGGCGTTTTGCGCACGCTCTTTGCGCAAAACCCGAGTTTAACGGCGCGCGGCGCACGCAAAAGCGTATTGGAATCGCCGCGCGCAACGTTACATGTACACGCCCTTCGAGGGGGCGTGTACATGTAACTTATTTTCCATATCCACATACCCGAAAAAGGAGGTATCTAAAATGATCAATCGGGAATACCTTGCCATGCTTGAGAACAAATCGGTGATCCGTGAGCTGTCGGAGTACGCGACCGCGCGCGGAAAAGAGATCGGGTATGACAATGTCTTTGATTTCAGCCTGGGCAATCCGTCTGTGCCTGCGCCGGACAGCTACAGGGATGTGTCCGTCAGGCTCCTGCAGGAGGAGGAACCCCTGACCCTGCACGGCTACAATCCGACCATGGGAGACCCCAGAGTCAAGGAGAAGGTCGCCCGGTCCCTCAACAGGCGTTTCGGCATGGCCTATGAGGCCGGCCACATCTTCCCGACCTCCGGCGCGGCGGGCGCCATCGCCCATGCCCTCCGCTGTGTGGTCGAGCCCGGCGAGGAGGTCATGGTCTTCGCCCCCTATTTCTCCGAGTACGATCCCTATATCAAGGGGACCGGGGCCGAGCTCCGCATGGTGCCCATCAAGGAGGACGATTTCCAGATCAACTTCGACGCCGCCGAGGCAGTCTTCAGTGAAAAGACGGCGGCAGTCCTGATCAATACCCCCAACAACCCCTCGGGCGCTGTCTACACAGAGGAGACCCTGGAGCGCCTGGCTCAGGTGCTGACGCAGAAGTCCGCCCAGTACGGGCACACGATCTTCCTGATCTCCGACGAGCCCTACCGCGAGATCGTCTTTGACGGAAAGAAGCAGGCCTATCCCGCGAAATTCTATCCGCACACACTGACCTGCTACTCCTTCTCCAAGTCCCTCTCCATTCCCGGCGAGCGTGTCGGCTATGTGGCGGTCAACCCGGACTGCGAGCAGGCGGACAAGATGGTCGCCATGATGGGCCAGATCTCCCGCGGACTGGGCCACAACTGCCCCTCCTCCCTTCCCATGCTGGCGGCAGCGGAGTGCCTGGAGGAAACCTCGGATCTGTCTGTCTACGAGACCAACATGAACCTGCTCTATGACACCTTCAAGGAGCTGGGCTTCACGGTCCCCCGTCCGGGCGGCACCTTCTACATCATGCCCAAGGCCCTGGAGGATGACGCGGTCGCCTTCTGCAAAAAGGCCCTCAAGTACGACCTGGTCTTCGTGCCCGGAGACGGCTTCCACGCGCCCGGCTTCTTCCGCGTGGCCTACTGCGTGGACACGGACAAGGTCAGACGGTCCCTGGCCGCTATCCGCCGCTTCGTGGAGACCGAGTATCCGGACAGGTGACCGGAGAAACTGACGAACCGGGAGACAGGTACGGCACTTTGGCGTGACCCGGCGCCTGTCTCCGTCACATCATATAGCACACGACCTGTAAAAGGAGTGGATTGAATGACTGAACTGTTAAAAGCCGCATTGTACGGCCTTGTCGAAGGAATCACGGAATGGCTGCCGGTCAGCAGCACCGGCCATATGATCCTGCTGGGAGAATTTGTGAAGCTCCGCGTCTCCGACCTGTTCTGGCAGGTCTTTCTGGTCGTGATCCAGCTGGGCGCGATCCTGGCGGTCGTGCTCCTGTACTGGAACACAATCTGGCCCTTTAAGCGCAGCACGGAGACCGGAAAAATCACGGTGGACAAAGATACGATCTCCCTCTGGTGCAAGGCGGTCGCCGCCTGCCTGCCCGCCGCTGTGGTGGGGATCCTGGCGGATGACTGGCTGGACGCCCATTTTTACAACTGGATGGTCGTTTCGATCATGCTGATCCTGGTCGGCGTCGCCTTTCTGGTGATCGAGAAGCGGAACGCGGGCAGAAAGCCCGTCACCAGAAGGCTGCGGGACCTGACCTACCGCGAGGCTCTCATCATCGGCCTCTTTCAGCTGATCGCCGCCATCTTTCCCGGGACCTCCAGGTCCGGGGCGACGATCCTGGGCGGGATCATGATCGGCGTCTCCCGCACAGTGGCGGCTCAGTTTACCTTTATCCTGGCCATCCCCGTGATGTTCGGGGCCAGCCTGCTCAAGATCGTCAAATACGGCCTGTATTTTTCGGCCATGGAATATGCCATCCTGGCAGTCGGCATGGCCGTCGCCTTTGTCGTATCCGTGCTGGTGATCCGGTTTCTGATGGGCTATATCCGCAGACATGACTTCCGGGTCTTTGGCTGGTACAGGATCATTCTGGGAGCGGTCGTGATCCTTTATTTCGTGTTCGTGAGAAGATGACGGGATCCTGCCGCTCAGGAGGTCCGGTAATTCTCTGCCGGCCGGATCCTGGCGCACAGGAGCTTCTGGAAATCTTTGCCGGCAGCGCTGAAGACCTGATTTACAGCGGATTCCGGCAGTGCATCCGGGATTACAATAGAAGGGCTTCGGGGCTTATAAAAGTAATAAACAGGTGGTTCCCGCCGCACTGTTTTATGTTACAATAGAAAACGATGGCGCACAGCAAGAACAGCTGCTGCATGGCGTGCCCCTGAAATCAGCGCGCATTAGTTCTTAATCCCGCCGGGCAGGGAATACGGCGGAAAAGCGGCCAACAGGAGGATGAAAATGGCTAACAACAAGAGAAAGAGAAATAACAACCAGAAGCCGGAAGAGGCCAAGACCCAGAGGATCGTCGAGGACGAATACGATGAGGTCGAGGAGACCGTCAGGGAGCCCCGCAAGGCTGCAGCGCCTCTGTCTGAGAGGGATAAGCAGCGCAAAGAGAACAGGCAGAATGCCATGCTCCTTCTCGGCGTGATCGCAGTCCTGGCTGTTGTCGGCCTTGTGATCTGGCTCCGGTCCGGATCCGGTGATGGCGAGACGACCGCTGCAGCTGGAGCGACCGGAGCCGCTGCTGTGGAAGCTGCTCCCGCGGAAGAGGGCGCTACGGCAGTCGAGGCTGAGACCCTGGCCGCTGCAGACGAAGAGGCCGAGGCAGTCGAAGGCGAAGAGACCGAGGCAGTTGAAGGCGAAGAGGCTGAGGCAGTTGAAGGCGCAGAGGCTGAGGCAGTCGAAGGCGAAGAGGCTGAGGCAGTCGAGGGCGCAGAGGCTGAGACCATCGAAGCCGGTGAAGGCGAGGAGATCGAAGCACTTGAGCCTGTTGAGGCAGAGGCAGTCGAAGGCGCAGAGGCAGAGGCTGTTGAAGGCACAGAGGCCGAGGCTGTTGAAGGCACAGAGGCCGAGGCAGTCGAGGGCGCAGAGGCTGAAGCCGCTCCCGCTCAGGCAGGCGCTGTCACTTCCACGACCGTTATGAATGCCGGTGACACCTACACGATCACAGAGGATATGACCATGTACGCGGAGCCCTCCACGGATTCCGAGCATGTCATGGACATCTCCGGAGACGCAGGCTGGACAGTTGCCATCGAAGAGGCTGCCGAGCAGGGCAATGGCTGGCACAGAGTCTCTGTCTGGCTTCAGGGACAGCCCACATACGGCTACATCCAGATCCCGTAATTTTAAATATCTGTTCAGCACCCCGCAGGAATGGGCATCATGCAGGGCAAAATGCTTGCATTTTGGACAAATGAGGCACATTCCTGCGGGGCGGACAAGGCGCGCAGCGCCTCTGTCAGCCCAGGATTGCAGGCGCGAAGCACCTGCAATATGGGGGGCTGAATAGTTACCATTTCAGATGATTTGAAACCGCGTGCCGGGACCTCTTCGGAGTCCCGGCGCTTTGAAAGGGGAATATATGGAAACAATGAATGATTTCAAAGAGGAGCTGGAGGCTTCCTTCCGCGAACTCCATGTCGGCGATATCGTAGACGGCACCGTGATCGGAATCAGCGATGACGGCGTGACGGTCGATCTGAAATATTATACACAGGGCTTTATCCGCAATCAGGATATGAGCAACGATCCCACCTTCAACGTAGTGCAGGACGTGCATGAGGGCGATGCGATCAAGGCGGCCATCCTCAAGATGGACAACGGCGACGGAAGCATCGCGCTCTCCAGAAAAGCCGCCATCGATGTCCTGGCCTGGGAAAAGCTGCAGGAGATGATGGATAACAAAGAGGTCATCACCGTCCAGATCCTGGAGACGGTCAAGGCCGGCGTCGTCACCTATGTCGAGGGGATCCGGGCCTTTATCCCCGCCTCCCAGCTCAGCGATGCCTATGTGGAAAATACGGCGGACTGGATCGACAAGGATGTCGATGTCCGCATCATCACCTGTGATCCCGAAAAGAAGCGTCTGGTCCTGTCCGGCCGTGAGGTCGCCCGTGACCGCCGCAGGGAGGAGCGCAGGCGCAGGATCGATGCCATGCAGGTCGGGACCGTCCTGGAAGGCACGGTCGAGACCATCAAGCCCTACGGCGCCTTTGTAGACTTGGGCGACGGCATCAGCGGCCTGGTCCATATCTCCCAGATGAGCCAGAAGCGGGTCAACAATCCCGCGGAAGTGGTCAAGGAAGGCGAGAAGGTCAAGGTCAGGATCACCAAGGTGGCCGACGGCAAGATCAGCCTGAGCATGAAGGCCCTCGAGGATGCTCCGGTCCAGGACAAGGAGGAGGCGGTCGACATCTCCAAGTACACCACCAAGGAGAATGCCACCACCAGCCTGGGCGACCTGCTCAAGGGCTTCAAATTTGACTGATCCTTACAGTTCAGACCGCCACGACCGCGAGGCGTTTTTGCGTGATCTGAATATCTTTTTTAAAAAAGTATGCGGGATCCCGACTTGTGCGGGACCCCGCTTTTTCTATGGTGGAAAAAATTTTCTCATGCCGGGACTCCGCTTTTCATGCACCGGCAGATATGTTATACTGATACTCTGTACAACATATGTTCGATAACATGCGGAGTCCCGGGCAGGGCCGCGCTGAGAGCAGCTGCGCGCAGATGGAATGAGAAGACGGCTGCGCGAGGGCGGAATGAGACGGCAGATTCGCGCAGGCGGAATGAGACGACAGACCCCGCAGCAGGCGGGAAGGAGAAGCAGATGGATCACTTTGTACTACATTCGGACTATGCGCCGACCGGCGACCAGCCGCACGCGATCGAGGAGCTCGTGCGGGGCTTCAGGGAGGGAAACCAGTTTGAGACCCTGCTGGGCGTGACCGGATCCGGCAAGACCTTCACCATGGCCAATGTCATCCAGGCCCTCAACAAGCCCACCCTGATCATTTCCCACAACAAGACCCTGGCCGGCCAGCTCTACGGCGAGATGAAGGAATTTTTTCCCGAGAACGCGGTCGAGTACTTTGTCTCCTACTACGACTACTACCAGCCGGAGGCCTATATTCCCCAGAGCGACACCTATATCGCCAAGGACTCCATGATCAACGACGAGATCGACAAGCTGCGCCTGTCCGCGACGGCCTCCCTGGCCGAGCGCCGGGACGTGATCGTCGTGGCCTCGGTCTCCTGCATCTACGGCCTGGGCAGCCCCGATGAATTCAAGGGCATGTCCATCTCCCTCCGGCCCGGCATGGAGAAGGACCGGGACGAGGTCCTGCAGGAGCTGGTCGCCATCCAGTACACCCGCAACGACATGGCCCTGGAGCGCACCAACTTCCGGGTCCGGGGCGACACCATCGAGATCTTCCCCGCCCAGGGCAGTGACTTCATCCTCCGCGTCGAGTGGTTCGGAGACGAGATCGACCGCATCTGCGAGGTCGACCAGCTGACCGGCCGGGTCCACCGCCAGCTGGAGCACGTCATGATCTACCCGGCCTCCCACTACGTCGTCCCCCAGGAAAAGATCAACGCCGCCTGCGACAACATCGAGGAGGAGCTGCGCGAGCGTGTCAAATATTTCAAGGGCGAGGACATGCTGCTGGAGGCCCAGCGCATCGCCGAGCGCACCAATTTCGACGTCGAGATGATGCGGGAGACCGGCTTCTGCTCCGGCATCGAAAACTACTCCCGCCACCTGAACTTCATGAAGGAGGGCGAGCCGCCCATGACCCTCATGGACTTCTACGACAACGATTTCCTCATCATCATCGATGAGTCCCACATGACCATTCCCCAGATCGGGGCCATGTACAGGGGCGACCGGTCCCGCAAGGAGACCCTGGTCCGCTACGGCTTCCGCCTGCCCTCGGCCCTGGACAACCGGCCCCTGGAGTTCTCCGAGTTCGAGACTCACATCGACCAGATGCTCTTCGTCTCCGCGACCCCCGGCCCCTACGAGGAGGAGCACGAGCTGCTGCGGACCGAGCAGGTCATCCGGCCCACCGGCCTCCTGGACCCCGAGATCGACGTCCGCCCCGTCGAGGGCCAGATCGACGACCTGATCGGCGAGATCCGCAGGGAGACCGACCGCAAAAACAAGGTCCTGGTCACCACCCTGACCAAAAAAATGGCGGAGGACCTGACCGACTACCTGGCCGAGGCCGGGATCCGGGTCAAATACCTCCACTCCGACATCGACACCCTGGAGCGGTCCCAGATCATCCGCGACATGCGCCTGGACGTCTTTGACGTCCTGGTCGGCATCAACCTCCTGCGCGAGGGCCTGGATATCCCCGAGATCGCCCTGGTCGCCATCCTCGACGCGGACAAGGAGGGGTTCCTCCGGTCCGAGACCTCCCTGGTCCAGACCATCGGCCGCGCCGCCCGAAACGCCGACGGCCACGTCATCATGTACGCCGACAACGTGACCGACTCCATGCGCCGGGCCATCGACGAGACAGAGCGCCGCCGCGCCCTCCAGCAGAAATACAACGAAGAACACGGCATCACCCCCCAGACCATCCGCAAGGCCGTCCGCGACCTCATTTCCATCTCCAAGGAGATCTCCAAAGAGGAGGTCCGCTTCGAGAAGGACCTCGAGTCCATGGACGCCAGGGAACTCACAAAGCTCATCGCCGACGTCGAGAAGCAGATGCGCAAGGCCGCCGCAGACCTCAACTTCGAGGCGGCCGCCGAGCTCCGCGACCGCATGGTGGACCTCAAAAAGCACCTGCTGGAGGTCGAAAACGGCACAGCCGCCCCCGCGGCGGCAAAACAGGGTGAGTCAGTGGGGACGTTACAGACTGACTCATTTTCCGGAACGAAAAATGAGTCAGACAGAAACGTCCCCGGTGACTCGCCCGTTAATATGCACGACGCCGTCCGCAGCGCCGAGCGCGCCGCCAAACGCCGCGGCCGCCGGAAGGCTTCCGGCAGGACGGAGCACAGGACGAAATCGTGAGCGGGTGGCAACGTTTGTGGAAATTTATAGGATCAGGTGCTGCGGGGAGGCAAAGCCATGTGCATCAATTATCGTGCAAGTCATATTATCTTTGACGTTCACTATGAATACATAGCCTGAAGGGAAGGAATATGAAAAATGAGATCGTACTGTTTTGTGACGGGACTATTCGTCTGGAAGTTCCAATATCACCGGAAGAGGATACCGTATGGCTGAGTCAGGCTCAGATGGTGGAGTTATATGGCAGAGATGTTTCCGTCATTTCAAGGCATATTAACAATGTCTTTAAGGAAGGGGAAGTGGAAAGAGAAAGCAATTTGCATTTTTTGCAAATTGCCGGTTCTGACCGTCCGGTGGCTTTTTACAGTCTGGACGTGATCATCTCTGTTGGCTACCGTGTCAAATCAAAGAGAGGTATTGCATTCCGCAAATGGGCCAACAATGTCCTGAAGGATTATATCATCAAAGGCTATGCGGCAAATGAAACCCGCCTGAAGCAACTGGGGGATGTCGTCCGTCTGATGCGGAGGACGCAGGATTCACTGGACAGCAGGCAGGTCCTCTCCGTGATCGAGAGCTACAGTTCCGCCCTGGATCTGCTGGATGCCTATGACCATCAGAATATGACGCGCCCCAGGGGGACCGGCGCGGCCTATGTGCTGACCTATGAGGAGTGCCGAGAGGTCATTGACCGGATGCGGTTCGGAGATGAATCGGATCTGTTCGGGAGAGAAAAAGACGGTTCCTTTAAGGGCAGTATCGGAAACATCTACCAGTCCTTCGGCGGGGTGGAGATCTACCCGTCTCTGGAGGAAAAAGCGGCCAATCTTCTATATTTTGTAACAAAAAACCACAGCTTCTGGGACGGCAACAAGAGGATCGCCGCGACCATGTTTCTGTATTTTCTGGACAGGAACGGGGTTCTCTACGACGAAAACGGAGACAAGCTGCTCGACGACCATACCCTCGTCGCCCTGACCATCATGATCGCGGAATCCCGGGCGGAGGAAAAGGAGATGATGGTCAGCGTGGTCATGAACTGCATCGGGAAGCGGTCAAAATGAATGATGAGCCTGAAAGGATGGTAAACGTAAGAGATTTCCCTTTGGACAAAGGAAAGGAGAAAAGCATGTTCGCATTCGCGCACAACAATTTTAATGTCTCAAATCTTGACAGATCCCTGAAATTCTATCAGGAGGCCCTGGGCCTGGAGGTCCTGCGCCGCAAGGAGGGCAGTGACTACACCCAGTGCTGGCTGGGAGACCACGGTGCATCAAAGCACGAGCTCGAGCTGACCTGGAACTGGGATCAGAAGGAGATTCTGGACCTGGGCGATGAATTCCACCTGGCTTTCCGGACCGACGACATGCAGGCCGCCCACGCCCTGCACGAGAAAATGGGCTGTATCTGCTTCGAAAACAAAAAACGGGGCATTTACTTCATCGAGGATCCCGACAAGTACTGGATCGAGATCGTGCCGGACCGGAATAACCCGGATACGATCTACTGGGAGCCATAACTTGTCCCGAAGCACACACTTATTACAGTCCGCTTCCGCGCGGACTGTTTTCTTTTTGGAAAGTATCCGGGTAGAAAATACCAACATTAGGATCATCAAAAAAACATGTGCGGGCATGTATAATAAAGAAAAATATTAATATTGTTAAATAATATATTTATATTTTAATATAATTTAT
>CAMNFJ010000004.1:0-36676 GCA_946536955.1 uncultured Lachnospiraceae bacterium | reverse complement strand
CTGGCCCGAGATGGAGGGCAATATCATCCCCTATATCGGCGGCGAGGAAGAGAAGAGTGAGCGCGAGCCCCTGCGCGTCTTCGGCAGCATCCAGGACGGCGTCATCCGCCCTGCGGAAGGCCTCGCGATCACCAGCCAGTGCATCCGCGTCCCGGTCCTCTACGGCCACACGGCGACTGCCTTTGTCAATTTCAGAAAGAAAGCGGAAAAGGAGGAGCTGATCGAGAAGCTCCGCGCCTTCCGCGGCGCCCCCCAGGAGCTCGGCCTCCCCAGCGCCCCCAGGAACTTCATCCAGTACCTGGAAGAGGACAACCGCCCCCAGGTCCAGCTGGACGTCAACTACGAGCGCGGCTTCGGCGTCTCCATCGGCAGACTCCGCCCCGACTCCCTCTTTGACTGGAAGTTCGTCGGCCTCTCCCACAACACCATCCGCGGCGCTGCCGGCGGCGGTGTCCTCTGCGCGGAGCTCCTCAAGGCCACGGGCTACATCAATAAGAAATGATTCGGCTGACCTGTGACAGAGGGACAGGCACTTTGTCACACGAAAGCGCCGGAAATGTTCCGTCTTCTGTTCGCGAATACAGAGTTGTGATCCTGGAACAGATCACGAATGCAGGCTTGTAATCCCGGGCACAGGAGCCTGTTCGGCACACGAAAATATCCACAACGACAGGAGGGCAGCTCTACGAAGACAGTATATATTGCTGAAAAACCGAGCGTGGCGCGTGCCTTTGCCTCTGCTCTGGGAAAAAACTTTCGAAACGCCGACGGATATATGGAAGCTGAGGATACGGTCGTCACCTGGTGTGTCGGCCACCTGGTCTCCATGTCCTATCCGGACGCCTATGACGCCTCGCTCAAGAAGTGGTCCATGGCGACCATTCCCTTCATCCCTGAAAAATATAAGTATCAGGTGATCGACGGCGTCAAAAAACAGTTTTCCATCGTCAAGCGGATCCTGACGGACCCGCAGGTGGACACCATTTATATCTGCACCGACTCCGGGCGGGAGGGCGAGTACATCTACCGCCTCGTCGCCTCCCAGGCCGGTGTGAAGGGCAAAAAGGAGCTCCGGGTCTGGATCGACTCCCAGACTCAGGAGGAGATCCTGCGCGGGATCCGGGAGGCAAAGCCCTCCTCCGCCTACGACAATCTCGGGGCCGCGGCCTACCTGCGCGCCCGCGAGGACTACCTGATGGGGATCAACTTCTCCCGGGCCCTGACCCTGCGCTACAGCAGTGCCATGAGTCGGGCCCTGGGCACGGACCACACCGTCATCGCGGTCGGCCGTGTCATGACCTGTGTCCTGGGCATGGTCGTCCGGAGGGAGCGGGAGATCCGGTCCTTTGTCAAGACCCCCTTTTTCAGGGTCCAGGCGGAAATCTCCAGAGAGGGAGACGATACTTCCTTTTCGGCCCAGTGGCAGGTGGACGAGCAGAGCATCTGTTACGGGTCCCCCCGCCTCTACAAGGACTCCGGTTTCCTGGACCGGGCGGACGCGCAGAGGCTGATCCTCTATCTGGCCGGAATGGCGGAACGGGATATTTTTAAAACGAGTGCAGGTGCAGGTTCCCCCGTAAGGGCTGCGCAGGGAAATCCTGCCGGGAAGGCAGGAATAGATCCGCCCGCACCGGATCCTCTGCCGGCCGGCCTTGTGGAAAAGGCATCCGGGGCCAGGACCCCTGCCGTCATCGAATCCATCCAGCGCAAAAAGGAGAAGAAAAATCCGCCTCTCCTCTACAACCTGGCTGAGCTCCAGAATGACTGCTCCCGCTTTTTCAAGATCAGCCCGGACCAGACCCTGGCCGTGGCCCAGGAGCTCTATGAGAAGAAGCTGACCACCTATCCCAGGACAGATGCCCGGGTCCTGACGACGGCCGTGGCCAAAGAGATCGGAAAAAACCTGCGCGGGATCTCCACCATTCCGGTCTACAGGGACCTCCTGGTGCCGGTCCTGGAGAGCGGCAGCTGGAAAACGATCGGAAAGTCGCGATATACCAATGACAAGGCCGTGACCGACCACTATGCCATCATACCGACCGGCGACGGGCTGGGGGCTCTTTCCTCCCTGTCCGCAAGGTCTCAGCATGTGTATGAGCTGATCGTGCGCCGCTTCATCTCCATCTTTTACCCGCCTGCGGTCTTTGACAGGATCTCCGTATCCGTCAGGATCCGGACCGAACTCTTTACAGCCTCCATGAAGACCTGTGTGGAGAGGGGATATCTGGGTGTCCTGGGCTATTCCTTTTTCCGCAAAAAAGAGGAAAAGCCGCAGCAGACCGCTGATGGCGGAGCTAAGGCGGAGGGGGAGAGTCCGGACGACAGGACAGGGCAGGACGGGGACACACAGGCAGCCCTTCCGGATTTCCTGCGGACCGCCCGCAAGGGGACTAAGGTCCTGGCAGGCCCCTTTTCGATCAGAGAGGGGGAGACGGCCCCTCCCAAGCGCTATACATCCGGCAGCATGATCCTGGCCATGGAAAATGCCGGCCAGCTCATTGAGGAGGAGGAACTGCGGGAGCAGATCCGGGGGAGCGGCATCGGGACCAGCGCCACCAGGGCGGAGATCCTCAAAAAGCTTTTTGCCAACGACTACCTGCGCCTCAACAGCAAGACCCAGGTCATCACTCCCTCGCAGACAGGCGAGATGATCTTTGATACCTGCAGCTGCGCCCTCAAGCCCCTGCTGGACCCCAGGCTCACAGCCAGCTGGGAGCTGGGCCTGACCCAGGTGGCGGACGGCAATGTGACCAGTGAGGAATATACAGGCAAGCTCAACAGCTTTATCATCCGCAGGACAAACTATATCAAGGAAACCGATTTTCACAATATCCTGATTCCCCGCTATGAGGCGGACGCCGCCCTCTATCCCGAAAAAAAGCCGGCAAAGAAGGCTGCGGGCAGAAAAGGAAAAACAGGAAAAACCGGTAAGACCGGCAAACGGCCTTCCTCAAGAGGGAACGGTAAGAGCAGGTCCTCCGCAGCCGGCCGGGCCGGAAAGGAAACGGAAGAGACACTGCAGTAAAAAATGTTCCCTGCAGGAATACAGCAAAAGCTAAAAAGGAGGTAATTTATGCAGATCACAGATTTTACCAATGAAAAAATTTTTGACCTTACACAGACGATCGCGGCGGACCTTTTCACACAGACCACATATGCCTGGGAGGTCCTTCCCCTGATCAGTGATTACATCCGCAAGATCGGACCGACCCTTCCCAGGGACATCTTCGAACAGAGGGGAGAGGACATCTGGGTCGCGAAGAGCGCCAAGATCTTTGACAGCGCCTATATCGGAGGTCCCTGCATCATCGACGAGGACGCGACCATCCGCCAGTGTGCCTTCATCCGCGGCAGCGCCATCGTCGGAAAGGGCGCGACCGTCGGCAACTCCACCGAGCTCAAAAATGTCGTCCTCTTCAACAAGGTCGAGGTTCCCCACTACAACTATGTCGGCGACAGTGTCCTGGGCTTCCACGCCCACATGGGCGCCGGCTCCATTACCTCCAATGTCAAGGCCGACAAAAAGAATATCTTTATCCACTGCGACGGCACCCACACCGAGACCGGCCTGCGCAAGATCGGCGCGATCCTGGGCGACTGGGTCGATGTCGGCTGCAACTCCGTCCTCAATCCCGGCAGCGTGGTCGGCCCCCACACTAATATTTATCCCCTGTCCATGATCCGCGGAACAGTCCCCGCCTGGCATGTCTATAAGGACAAGGACCACGTGGTCGACAAGGTCAGGGAATGAATGCCTGCAGGGCCTGCGAATGAGCCGTGAACAATTGTTATCAACATAAGAAAAGGAGGTCGCAGCTGCTGATATGGAAGACTTTCGGACGCTCCTTGTCTTCATAGGGCTGCTGGCCGCCTTCGGGGCGGTCACGCTGATGCTGGGGATGAAGGAGAGAATGAGGACGCGCAAAAAGCTCCTGGCCTCCCTGCGCGGAGGCTTCGGGGCGCCGCCCCTCAAGGAGACGCCTCCCGAGCGCTATGCGCGGATTCCCCGGTACTACATCCGTCACCGGGAGGGCTTCCAGGTCGACGATATCACCTGGAATGACCTGGACATGGACCAGGTCTACAGGGCCATAGACAGGACCTGCAGCGCGGCCGGAGAGGAATATCTCTATTACCTGCTCCGCACACCTGCCATGAGGCCCGGGGACCTCGCCTTCAGACAGGACCAGTATGCCTTTTTCGCGGGAGGAGCCAACGAAGAGCTGCGGCTCCGCCTGCAGGAGATCCTCTCGGATCTGGGCCATGCCGGCCGCTATTCCCTCTATGACTATCTGGACCTGACAGAGGGGCTGGAGACAGGAGGGAATTTCAGGCACTACGCTGCGGCCGCAGCCCCCTTCGCGGCCTTTGCCCTCATGTTCCTGCACACGGGGATCGGGATCCTGGCCCTGATCCTGGTCCTTTCGGTCAACCTGATCACCTATTTCAGGGACAAAGCCCGGATCGCGCCCCACTTCCAGGTCTTTCACTATGTCCTGCGCCTGCTTGCCTGCGCGCAGAAGCTGAAGGACGAAAACTGCCCGGCCTTTCCCGAAGAGATGGACAGGATCCCTGAGATCCTGAAGGAGTTCGCCGCCTTCCGCAGGGGATCCTCCCTGCTGACGGGGAGCGCCGCCGGGGGCTCCGATCCCTTCGGCCTTGTCATGGAATATGTCAGGATCCTCTTCCATGTGGACCTGATCAAGTTCAACAGCATGCTGCGCGAGCTCCGGGGCAAACAGGACGGGATCGACGCTCTTCTGACCATAGTCGGCCGGATCGATGCCTGTATCAGCATCGTCTCCTGGAGGGAGACCCTGCCTTATCATGCCGTTCCAGACCTGCGGGAGAGCATGGGAGACGACGACGGTCATCTGGCTCAGCCGGGCTCCGCCTTCCCCTTTGCCGCAAAGGACCTCTACCACCCCCTACTGGCAGACCCTGTCCCCAACAGCCTGACGGCGGACCGGCCTGTCCTTCTGACGGGCTCCAATGCCTCCGGCAAGTCCACCTTCCTCAAGGCCGCCGCCCTCTGTGCCCTCCTGGCCCAGACGACCGCGACGGCCCCGGCAAAAGAATACCAGGGCGCCTGCTACAGGATTTACAGCTCCATGGCCCTGCGGGACAGCCTGCAGGACGGCGAGAGCTATTTCATCGTGGAGATCAAATCCCTGCAGCGCATTCTCAGGGCCTGCAGGGAGACGGATGCTCCCCCGGTCCTGTGCTGTATCGACGAGGTCCTGCGCGGGACCAATACTGTCGAACGCATTGCGGCCTCCTCGGAGATCCTGGCCTGCTTCGCCGCTGCCGGCACCCTCTGCCTTGCGGCGACCCATGACCTGGAGCTCACGGGACTCCTGCAGGACGTCTACGACAATTATCATTTCAGCGAAGAGATCCGGGACGGCGACGTCCGCTTCTCTTACCGGATGGAGCGCGGCCCCTCCAGAACCTGCAATGCCATCGCCCTTCTGGGCGCCCTGGGCTATGACAGCTCTCTGGTCAGACAGGCCCGGGACCGGGCGGACCGCTTTCTCCAGACCGGAAGATGGGAGGAAAATTAGCTTTTAGCTCTTAGCCATTAGCCTTTAGCTTTGGAACTGCCGGCCGGCACAAAACAGCTTAACAGCTAATAGCTACCAGCTAACAGCTGATTCCCAACAGAAAGGACCCACCTACATGAACATAACCATCTACACCGACGGGGCGGCCCGCGGCAACCCGGACGGTCCCGGCGGCTATGGAGCCATTCTCCGCTACGAGGATGCATCCGGCCGGCCTCAGGAGCGGGAGCTGTCCGGCGGCTATCCAAAAACGACCAACAACCGCATGGAACTCATGGGTGTGATCGCGGCTCTGGAGGCCCTGGCCTCCTTTGAGGAGCCCTGCCGGGGTCTGATCTATTCGGATTCCCGCTATGTCGTCGACGCCTTTGAGAAGCGCTGGATCGCCAACTGGAAGAGAAACGGCTGGAAGACCGCCTCGGGGGCCCCGGTCAAGAACCAGGACCTGTGGAACCGCCTCCTGACTGCCCTGGAGCCGCATTCCTTCCGCTTTCAGTGGGTCAAGGGCCACGCCGACCATCCGGAGAACGAGCGCTGTGACAAACTGGCGACTACGGCTGCCGACCTGGCCGGGGCCGGGAGAGCCGGAACGACGGATGTGCTGGTGGAGGCTCAGAAGACCGGCTGTCCGGCAAATCCGGACCGGGATTCGGCAGCGGTCACCCCTGCAAAACCAGGTGCGGGCACTGCCTCGAAAACAGCCCCTGACTTTTTTGGGAAGGCAGGTCTTTCCCCGGCACAGACGATCCGGGTCCGCTATCTGAGCGACAGGATCGACAAGTTGCAGCCCCCGACCAACAGCGCCAACTGGGTCGACCTGCGGTCCGCGGAGGACGTGGAGCTCAAAAAGGGAGACTTCCGCCTGATCAGGCTGGGAGTCGCCATGAAGCTGCCCGAGGGCTATGAGGCCCATGTCGTCCCCCGCAGCAGCACCTACAAAAATTTCGGTATCATCCAGGCCAACCACCACGGCGTCATCGACAACTCCTACAGCGGAGATGATGACGAGTGGATGGTCCCCGTCATCGCACTGCGCGACACGGCCATCCATGTCAATGACAGGATCTGCCAGTTCCGCATCGAGCGGCGCCAGCCCGATATCATCTTTGAGGAGGTCGACCACCTGGATGCGCAGAGCCGGGGAGGCTTCGGCTCAACAGGCATCCAGTGACGCCCCGTTTTATTCCTTTTTATTTTTTCAAAGCAACTGAAAAAGATTCATTCAGCAGTCACGATCAATGGAGCAGAATATGAAAATCAGAACCAGATACGCCCCCAGTCCGACAGGGCGCATGCATGTCGGTAACCTTCGCACAGCACTTTACGCCTATCTCATCGCCAAGCACGAGGGCGGTGATTTCATCCTGCGCATCGAGGACACGGACCAGGTCCGTCAGGTCGAGGGCGCCGTGGAGATCATCAACCGCACTCTGGAGGAGACGCGCCTCATCCCCGATGAGAGCCCTGACAAGGACGGCGGTGTGGGCCCCTATGTGCAGAGTGAGCGCGTAGCTGCAGGTATCTACAGGAAATACGCCGAGGAGCTGATCGCAAAGGGCGAAGCCTACTACTGCTTCTGCACACCGGAGCGTCTGGCGACCCTGACGCAGACCATTGAGGGCAAGGAGATCAACATCTACGACAAGCACTGTCTCCACCTGTCCAAAGAGGAGATCGAAAAGAATCTGGCCTCCGGCATGCCCTATGTCATCCGCCAGAACAACCCCCAGGAGGGCACGACGACCTTCCACGACGAGCTCTACGGGGATGTCACAGTCGAAAACAAGGAGCTGGACGACATGATCCTGATCAAGTCCGACGGCTATCCGACCTACAACTTCGCCAATGTGGTCGACGACCATCTGATGGGCATCACCCATGTCATCCGCGGCAACGAGTATATTTCCTCCACGCCCAAGTACAACCGCCTCTACGAGGCCTTCGGATGGGAGATCCCCAAATACATCCACTGCCCCCTGATCACGGATGAAGACCACCACAAGCTCTCCAAGAGAAGCGGCCACTCCTCTTACGAGGACCTGATTGAGCAGGGCTTCCTCTCCGAGGCGGTCGTCAACTTCATCGCCCTGCTGGGCTGGTCCCCCGACAGCGACCGCGAGATCTTCTCCCTGGAAGACCTCATCGAGGAGTTTGACTACCACCGCATGAGCCGGTCTCCCTCGGTCTTTGACTACACCAAGCTCCGCTGGATGAACGGCGAGTATCTCAAGGCCATGGATCCCGACGCGTTTTATGAACAGGCCGAGCCCTGGCTGAAAAAAGCCATCAGCAAGGACCTGGATCTGAAGAAGATCGCGGAGATGGTCCGGACCCGCATCGAGATCTGGCCCGATATCCCGGATATGGTCTCCTTCTTCGAGACCCTGCCCGAATACGACAACGAGCTCTACCGCCACAAAAAGATGAAATCCACGCCCGAGACTGCCCTGACAGTCCTGCAGGAGGTCCTGCCCGTTCTGGAGGCCCAGGAGGTCTGGACCAACGAGGCCCTTTTTGACTCCCTCAAGGCCTTTATCCAGGAGAAGGGCTACAAGAACGGCTATGTCCTGTGGCCGGTCCGGATCGCCGTCTCAGGCAGGAGCGTGACCCCCGCCGGGGCCACGGAGATCCTGGAGATCCTGGGCAGGGAGGAATCCCTGGCCAGAATGAAAAAATCCATCGCCCAGCTCAGCTGAGTCCTTCCCGGGACCTGGCGCTGCGCGAAAGAGCCGGCTGATAGGAAGCCGGTCCCTTTGCCGGACGAAAAGCGAAAAGCTCCGACAGAACCCCGAACCCATCATTGATCCCGCCTGGCGCAATGCCGCCCGGCGGGATTCTCATTCATGATTCAAGGATCTTTATTCGTAAGCAGCAGAGGCAGGAGGGTTACACTTCACGCCCTCGACAGGGCGCGAACTGTAACGCAGGAGGCAGTCATGGGAGCTCCTTCCGGGGGATCGACATCCTCAAGGCCGGTCATTTCGAAACCGGTATCCTCAACATCGATATCCAGTCCGTCAGGGTCCTCCCGGACGGAAAAGTCCTCCCTGGTCTCCGACGCGGCCCAGCAGGAGGCGATCCGCCACGGAAGGGGCCCCTGCGCGGTCATTGCGGGCCCCGGCAGCGGCAAGACTCATGTACTGACCAGGCGGGTCTCCTGCCTGATCCAAGACCTTGGCGTAGATCCCCGCAGCATCCTTGTGATGACCTTTTCCCGCGCCGCCGCCTCGGAGATGAGAAAGCGGTTCACCCAGGGACAAGAGGCCGGGGCGGATGTCGTCTTCGGGACTTTCCACTCCGTTTTTTACAGGATCCTGCGGGAATCGTCAGGAGAGGAGCTCCGGATCATCAGCCAGGCGGAAAAGTACAGATACCTGCAGCATCTCTGCGGACTGCACCCGGGCAGGCTCTTTCCCCGGGGACTGACCCCGGAAGGGCTCCAGCTCCTGATCAGCCGCAGCAAAAACGGCCTGCCCTGTCCACAGCCCTGGCTTCCCGGCCTGATCCGGGACTATGACCGCTACCTGCGGGACAAGGGCTGCCTGGATTTCGACGATATGATCCTGCTCTGCCAAAAGGTCCTCCGGGAGGATCCGGGCTTGCTTGCCTACTGGCGGTCCCGCTTTCAATGGTTTCTGGTCGACGAGTTCCAGGACGTGAGCCCGTCCCAGTATGAGACCCTCCGTCTGCTGGCCGCCCCCCTCAACAATCTCTTCGTCGTGGGAGATGACGACCAGTCCATCTACGGCTTCAGGGGGGCGGATGCCCTGACCCTCCAGCGCTTTCTGGACGACTACGGCCTGAACGGAAAAGACAGCGGCCTGGACGGAAAAGACCGCTTCCTGAATGGAAAAGACTGCAGCCCTGGTGGAAAAGACCTCAGCCTGAAAGGCGGAGATTGCAGAGACCTGCGTGAGCAGAGGTCCGGCAGGATCCTGCTCACGACCAATTACCGCTGCGGCAGGACCATCCTGCAGGCCGGTGCCCGCCTGATCCGAGACAACAGGCAGCGGATCCCCAAAGACTTCCGACCGGGCTCCTCACGGCCGGGCAGCTTTGTCTGCAGGCCTTTTTCCGACAATGATTCCCAGTATGCCTTCCTGATGCAGGAGCTCAAGGCCATGCCGCCGGAAAACCTGTCCTCGACAGCGGTGATCTTCCGGAGCCATGGTCCCGCCCGTTCTTTTCTCCAGGTCCTGCAAAGGGAGGGAATCCCCTTTTTGACCGAAAAAAAGACTGTCTCCCCCAGGGTTCCCACCGCGGAAGGAAGGATCCTCGGAGACCTGGCCGCCTACTACCGGGCTTCGGCCGGTCTGGCCCGCGGGGGCGCCGCCAGAAAGGACCTCCTGCGGATCATGAACTGTCCGGAGCGGTTCCTGTCGGGCAGTTTTTTGGAGGGAGACCTTTCCGGCGGGGGCGGGCTTGTGGCCGGAGCAGGCTATGAGGAGGAGACGGTCCGGGAGCTCGTGGACGACCTGGAGGTCCTCCAGTCTCTTTCCCCCGCCTTTTCCCTCCGCTATCTCCTGGACAATATGGGCTACCGGGCCTATGCCGCGAAGAGCTTTCAGGAGGGGGGAGCGGTCCTGGACCGTCTGGCCGGCCTGGCCCGGGGCTGCACAAGCCTGTCCGCCTGGCTGGGCCTTCTGGAGGACCTGTCGGGGGAGGCGGAAAGGGGAGCGGACCCCCGGACCCTTTTTGAAAGAGCCGGACAGGGCAGAAGAGAGGCGGAAGAGGGGCCGGATCCCGGCGGCAGCGGCCGGAAAAGGCCGGGGACCGGAGAGGGCGGTGTCCGGGTCCTGACCATGCATGCCTGCAAGGGGCTGGAATTTGATACGGTCTATATCCCGGGCCTCAACGAGGGCGTCCTGCCCGCCAGGCAGGCCTGGACCCTGGACCAGATCGAGGAGGAGAGAAGGCTTTTATATGTCGCCATGACCAGAGCCAGACAGTCTCTGACCCTGACCTGGCTGGAGGGGACAAGAGACAGGCCCGCGGCCCCCTCCCGTTTCCTGAGACCCTTTATTGTACGAGTTTGACAAGTGTGATAGAATGATTCTGATTTTCCTTAAATACGGATCATTCCCTTTATGGCGCGTTTTCATGCGCCTTTATCCGGCCGGCAGACAGCTTTGCCCTGTCTGATCAGCCATCCCTGCAGAGGAGGACAAACATTGACTTTTCAGTTTGAATATTCCCCGGCCCATGCCGTCATGCCCATGATCAGGGCACACGGAAACGGCATCGTATTCAGCACTGTATTTCACGAAAACGGTGAACATGGACTGCAGCTGATCCATGTTCCGGACGGAGAAACGGTGGACATAGCTCTCACAGAGGAATATCGCGTCGGTAAGGTATATTCTGTTTTTCTTTCCCCCTTTGACGCGGAGGAATGGCTCTACCGCTACCGTTGCGGTAACCGGTACGTGGTCGACCCCCATGCCTTTTCCGTCCGGAAGGCCCTGATCCGTGAAGAGGGGCGGGACAAGACCATCGCGGCCTGCAGCTGCGCGCCCGTCCGGGCGGACGGCTTCTTTCCCGGGGCTCCCGAGCGCCCGCTGCCCCCCGCAGACTGGACGAAACAGGTGATCTACGGGCTTCATGTCAAGGGCTTTACCGCTCAGCTGCCTGAGGCTCAGGACCTGCGCGGCACCTTCGCGGGCGTCATCTCCAGGATCCCCTATCTGAAAGACCTGGGGATCACGGCCGTCGAGCTCATGCCTGTCTACAGGCCGCTCCCGGGGCTGCGCAAAAAGAAGACCTTCCGCACCATGCAGGAGGCGCTGGGCGCCTGGCCCGTCGGCCCCCAGGGGGATCCCCTCCGGGATATGAAGGAACGACCCAATTACTGGGGCTTCGGCAGGGGCCTCTATTTCGCCCTGCGGCCCGAATTCGGCAGTCAGAAGGACTTCGCCCTCATGGTCCATGCCCTTCACGAGGCCGGGATCCGGGTCCTGCTGCAGATCTTCTTTGAAAAGGGAGTCACGGCCGCCGAGCAGCTCTTTGTCCTTCGCTATTATATTGACCGCTTCGGGATAGACGGCTTCCGCCTGCTGGGAAATGTGGAGCTGGCCTCCTCCCTGGCGTCCGCCCCTTCCCTGGCGGATACGGCCCTCCTGTGCAGCTCCTTCCCCTTCAGGGAATTTGAGGACCAGGAGGAAGCGGAGAGGCTTCTCTATGAGGAGGACATCGACAGCCTCTTTGGGTGTGCGCAGACTGAAGAGGGGCACCCGGGTACAGGCCCTGCCGGCCCCGGTTTTCCCGTGCGGATCGCCGCCCAGTCAGGGGCCGCCTCCCGCGAACAGGCCTCCTTCCCCACGCTGATCACCTGCGGGGAGGACTTCCAGACCCTGCTGCGCCGCTTTGTCAAGAGCGACGACTACGTGCTCAAGGATTTCCTCAAGCTCTTTTTGAGCGTTCCGGAGGAGCACGGCTTCCTGCGCAGCGTGACGGGCTACGAGGGCTTCACGCTGGCCGACCTGGTCTCCTACAGCGAGAGACACAACCAGGCCAACGGGGAATTCGGCCTGGACGGCCGCGCCGACAACTACAGCTGGAACTGCGGCGAGGAGGGGCCTTCCGACGACCCTCAGGTCCTGGCCCTTCGCAGAAAACAGGTCCGCAACTTCCTGACCCTCCTCCTCCTGGCCCAGGGGACACCCATGCTGCGCCAGGGTGACGAGCGCTGCAACAGCCAGGAGGGCAACAACAACCCCTACTGCCAGGACAACGAGATCTCCTGGATCGACTGGACGGAGGACCCGGAAAAGAAGGCCCTGACTGCCTTCACCGCCAGGATTATCGCCTTCCGCAAAGACCATCCCGTCTTCCGGAGCCGCCGCCCCTTTCAGTACATCGATTACCGGGGCATGGGCCATCCGGATGTCTCCCTCCACGGGGAGGAGGCCTGGAAGCCCGACCTGGGGGAATTCAGCCACAGCGTCGGCATCGCCTTCTGTGAAAATTACGCACAGGAGATGCAGGATCAGGACAGGCGCCGGGCAAATCAGCCCCTGTCCTTCACCTATGTCGCCCTGAATATGTACTGGAAAGAACTCTCCCTGGCCCTGCCCAAGCTCCCTCCCCACTATGTCTGGAAGGTCTTTATGGACACGGCCGCGGAAGAGGGCTTCCTGGACCGGCCCCTCACTCCGGCGGACCAGCACAGCGTGGATGTCGTCCCCAGATCGATCCGGCTCCTGCGGGCTGTACCGGATATTGATTCCATCCTGCGGGAAAGAAAAAAGGAAAAACTGAGGACTCTTCCCCCGGTCGGGGCCGTCCGCAGGGATCTGAAAAGAGGAAAGGGCGGCAAGAGTGGGAAAAAATATCCCCGCCGCGTCCTCCGGCTCATCAACCTGCCCGCCGCAGACCGGTCCCGCTGAAATTTGCGATATTTTGCCCGGAAAGCCTGGACTGCAAAAACAGACACTTCCATCAGGCTTCCTTTTTTAAAGGGGAACATATAGGAGACTACTTACAATGAACAAGGAAAACATGGTCACTCCCGCTCCGGATTCTCAGGTCCGCATGTACACGGGCAGGATCTCCGGCCACAGGCGGACGCCCATCACCTGGGAGAAGTTTCTGGCCCATCTGAAGACGATCACCTACCACAAGCTCCTGGTCTTTGAGGGCTGCTGGAAAGTAGGCCTCTACCGTCAGGGGATCATGCATGACCTGTCCAAGTATTCCCCGACGGAATTTATGGTCGGCGCCCGCTATTATCAGGGGGATCGCAGCCCCAACAACGCGGAGCGGGAGGAACTGGGCTATTCCAGCTCCTGGCTCCACCACAAGGGCCGCAACCGCCATCATTTTGAATACTGGGTGGACTACAATTTCCGCGGAAAGGAAGAGGCGTCCCCCCTGGTCCCGGTCAAGATGCCGGGCCGCTACGTGGTCGAAATGCTGATGGACCGGATCGCGGCCTGCAAGACCTATCTGGGCGAGTCCTATACGGATGACGCCCCGCTCAATTATTTCAGCGGCGGCCGGGCCCGCAAATTCATGCATCCCGAGACCGCGGCCCTCCTGGAGCAGCTGCTGCGCATGCTGGCCGAAAGGGGAGAGGACTACACATTTGCCTATATCAGAAGCAAGTTGTCCAAGTGAAGATGCCTGCGGAAATGGATAATCATCACGCATGCGGGGCCGGACCGGACTCTGCTTTTCCATGGCCGGATCTGACCCTGGAGGAGGCAGGGGCCCGCTTCGATGCAGCCCGCGCAAAGATCATCACCCTGGCCCCCAGACAGAGGATCGGGATCGGCATGCAGGCGGAGAAGACCCTGCATGCCGTCCTCAAAAACTACATTGATCCCGATGAGGACCACCAGGAGATCCCCATCGACCGTTTCATCGCGGATATCTACTGCGGCGGGCGGATCACGGAGATCCAGACCGCCAATATGAACGCCATGCGGGACAAGCTGTCCTGTTTTCTGCCTCAGTATCCCGTCCGTATCGTCTACCCGATTCCCGCGGAAAAATGGATCATCTGGGTCGACCCCGAAAGCGGCCGACTTCTGAAACGAAACAGGTCTCCCCTTCGGGGGAGCTTTTTCCACGCCTTCAGGGAGCTCTACAAGATCCGGCCCTTTCTTGGCGACCCGCATCTCTCCTTTGAGCTTCTGCTGATCGACATCGATGAATACCGCCTGCTGGACGGCTGGAGCCGGGACCGCAAGCGGGGGTCCCACCGCTATGACAGGATCCCCCTGCGCATCCGGGACCGCCTCCTCCTGACCTGCCCGCAGGACTATATGCAGCTGGTCCCGGAGGGCCTGCCGGAACCCTTCAGTTCGGCGGATTTTGCGTCCGCCGCAGGCTTCAGAAAAAAGGGCTTTTCGACCGTCCTCCTGATCCTGACCGAGATGGGGGTCGTCGAACGGGTCGGAAAAAAAGGCAACGCCTGGCTCTACCGGATCACAGAGGCATGGTAGATCTTTTCTGAAACAGGAACAACAAACCGCTTCCAAGAGCAGCTGGAGATTGATCTATGAATATAAATGAGAATTTTGAAAACCTGATCCTGTCCGCGGACCTCAACGCCCCCGCCCCCCAGACCGAGCCGGACCGGCAGGCCTGGTTTCTGGCCCGTGCCAGGCAGATCGTCCGCACGCGCGCGGAGGCCGCCGGCAGGGCTCTGACCTTCCGCGTCGAGACCTTCGGCTGTCAGATGAACGCCCGGGATTCGGAAAAGATCATCGGGATCCTCGAGAGCGCGGGCTTTGCCGAGGCGCCCTCCGAGGACGCGGATTTTCTGATCTACAATACCTGCACGGTCAGGGACAATGCCGACCAGCGCGTCTTCGGCAGGCTGGGAAGGGCCGGCCATCTCAAAAAGAACCGCCCGGGCATGAAGATCGCGGTCTGCGGATGCATGGTCCAGGAAAAGACCAATGTCGAAAAGATACAGAAGAGCTACCGCTTTGTCGACCTGATCTTCGGCACCCACAATCTCTACCGTTTTCCCGAGTACCTGTGCAGCGCGCTGGAGTCCGACGGAATGGTGATCGAGATCTGGGACCGGGCCGACAGGATCGTCGAGGCCCTGCCCACAGCCCGCAAATATCCCTTTAAATCCGGCACCAACATCACCTTCGGATGCAACAATTTCTGCAGCTACTGCATCGTCCCCTATGTGCGGGGACGGGAGAGAAGCCGCAGACCCGTCGAGATCCTGCGGGAGTGTGAGCGTCTGGCGGCCGACGGAGTCGTGGAGATCATGCTGCTGGGCCAGAATGTCAACTCCTACGGCAAGGACCTGGAGGAGCCCTGCAGCTTTGCGCAGCTTCTGGAGGAGGTCTGCAGGGTAGAGGGCCTGCAGCGGATCCGCTTCATGACCCCCCATCCCAAGGACCTGTCCGACGATCTGATCCGGGTCGTCCGCGACAATGAAAAGATCGCCAGACACATCCACCTGCCCCTCCAGTCCGGGTCGGACCGGATCCTGAAAAGGATGAACCGCCATTATACCCGGGACCAGTACATGGCCCTGGCGCAGAAGATCCGGGACCAGATCCCGGATGTGTCGATCACGACCGATATCATCGTCGGTTTTCCCGGCGAGGAGGATTCCGATGTGGATGACACCATCGATGTCGTCCGCCGGGTGGGCTTCGACAACGCCTTTACTTTTATCTATTCAAAACGGGCCGGCACACCGGCTGCCAGGATGGAGGACCAGGTGCCCGAGGCCGAGAAAAACCGTCTCTTTGACCGGGTACTGGCAGCTGTCCAGGAGACCGCCCACGGCCGGGCCGGCCGCCTGACCGGACGGACCATGGAAGCCCTGGCGGAGGAGGTCAATGTAAAGGACCAGAGCCTGATCACCATGCGGCTCTCCAACAATATGCTGGTCCACGTTCCCGGCGACCCCTCCATGATCGGAAAAATGTTCCGGGTCCGCCTGGACGAGTGCAGGGGTTTCTACTTCTTTGGCAGGATCGTGGACTGAGCCCCCAGGACCAGACCGCACCTGAAAAACAAGAGCAAGGATAAATATGAATGGCTGAAAACTTATACGATTACACAAAATATGCCTCCTCCGCCGATATGGCGGAGGACGACGGTTTCATGCGTCAGCTCTCCCCCATGATGCAGCACTATCTGCGTACCAAACACGAGAATCCGGACTGCCTCCTCTTTTACCGTCTCGGGGACTTCTACGAGATGTTTTTTGACGATGCGGTCACGGTCTCCCGGGAACTGGAGCTGACCCTGACCGGCAAGAGCTGCGGCCTGCCCGAGCGGGCCCCCATGTGCGGCGTCCCCTTCCACGCGGTCGACGGCTACCTGACCAGGCTGGTCGAGAACGGCCACAAGGTCGCGGTCTGCGAGCAGATGGAGGATCCCCGGACAGCCAAAGGGATCGTCCGCCGGGAGGTCGTCCGCATCGTCACGCCCGGCACCAACCTGGATATGAACGCCCTGGAGGAGGGCAGGAACAACTACATCTTCTGCGCCTTTTACAGCACGGGCCGGATCGGGATCGCCGCGGCGGATATCTCCACCGGCGATTTTCTGGTCTCCGAGGTACCGGACATCTCCAAGCTCTACGACGAGATCGTGGGCTACAGCCCCGCGGAGCTGATCTGCAACGAAGCCCTGCTCATGAGCGGCCTGGACCTGTCCGACCTGCGGGACCGCCTGTCCGTCCAGGTCAGCGCGGTCGGAAACAGCCATTTCGAAGAATCCGCGGCGGTCAGCCTCCTCAAGGACCATTTCCGCGTCTCCTCCCTGCTCTCTCTGGGCATTGAGGACTTTCCCTCCGGCAGCCTGGCGGCCGGAGCCCTCCTGCGCTATCTCTATGACACTCAGAAAAATTCCCTGGCCAACCTGACCCAGATCCGGGCCTACGCCTCCGGCAAATATATGCTGCTGGACAGCTCGACCCGGAGAAACCTGGAGCTGACCCGGACCCTGCGGGACAAGAAAAAGCGGGGCTCCCTGCTCTGGGTCCTGGACAAGACCTGCACGGCCATGGGCGCCCGTCTCCTCCACCGCTTTCTCGAACAGCCGCTCACCGACAGGGCCCAGATCGAAGACCGCCTGGACTGCGTGGAAGCCTTCTGCGCCCGCAGCGTGGACCGGGATGAAGTGCGTGAGTACCTGGGCGCCATCTATGACCTGGAGCGCCTGATGACCCGCATTTCCTACCAGTCCGCCAATCCCAGGGACCTCATTGCCCTGCGGGACTCCCTGCGCATGTTCGACCCCATCAAAAACACCCTGGCGGAATTCTGCGGAGAGGAGGACGGCAGCAGGGCCGGTATCCGGGCCCTGCGGGAGTCGATCGGGGACTTCAGCAGTCTTCTGGAGCTCCTGGACCAGGCCATCGTCGACGAGCCCCCCATCACAGTCCGTGAGGGAGGCATTATCCGTTCCGGCTTCGACGGGGACATCGACCACCTGCGGGATGCCAGAAACAATGGCCGCCAGTGGCTCATGGATCTGGAGGCCCAGGACCGCGAGCGCACGGGCATCAAGAACCTCCGCATCAAATACAACAAGGTCTTCGGCTACTATTTTGAAGTCACAAATTCCTTCAAGGATATGGTCCCGGACGATTACATCCGCAAGCAGACCCTGGTCGGATCGGAGCGCTACACCACGACCCGGCTCAAGGAGCTGGAGGACAGCATCCTCAACGCCGAGGACAAACTGGGAAATCTCGAATACGATGCTTTCTGCAGGGTCCGGGAGGCCTGCGCAGCCAGGATCACGGATTTCCAGCGGGCCGCCAGGGCCCTGGCCCACATCGACGTCTATGCCTCCCTGTCCCTGGTCGCCGAAAGGAACCGCTATGTCCGGCCCGTCTTCAATGAGACCGGCACCATCCGGATCACTGCGGGCCGCCACCCGGTCGTGGAGCAGATGCAGAAGGGCGACTTCATTCCCAACGACACCCTGCTCGACAACAAAAAGAACTGCATCTGTATCATCACCGGCCCCAACATGGCCGGCAAATCCACCTATATGCGGCAGGTGGCCCTGATCACCCTGATGGCCCAGATCGGGAGCTTTGTCCCCGCGGACAAGGCCAGACTCTGCGTGACCGACAGGATCTTCACCCGCGTCGGCGCCTCCGATGACCTGGGGAGCGGGCAGAGCACCTTCATGGTGGAGATGAACGAGGTCTCCAATATTCTGCGCAACGCGACCTCCAAAAGCCTCCTGATCCTGGATGAAATCGGCCGCGGCACCTCAACCTACGACGGCATGAGCATAGCCTGGGCAGTGGTCGAGCATATCAGCAACCGCCGCTATCTGGGGGCCAAGACCCTCTTTGCCACCCACTACCACGAGCTCACGGAGCTGGAGGGCAAGATCCCCGGGGTCAAAAACTACTGTGTCGCCGTCAAGGAGAGCGGAGAGGACATCATCTTCCTCAGAAAGATCATCCGGGGCGGGGCCGACAAGAGCTACGGCATCCAGGTCGCCCGCCTGGCCGGCCTGCCGGACATCGTGATCGACCGGGCCTCGGAGCTGGTCGCCAAACTCACGGACAACGACATCACGGAGAAGCTCCAGGACCTCTCGGCCGCTCCCGCCGGAGGAAAAGCAGCCTCAAAGCCGGTCCACTACGACGACGTCGACCTGGCCCAGATGTCCCTCTTTGACACCACATCGGACGAGGATGTCCTCAAGGAGCTGTCCGAGGTCGATATCCAGAATCTGACTCCCCTGGATGCCCTCAATACCCTTTACAGACTGCAGAGCCGGCTGAAAAACCGCTGGAACACGCCGGAATAAACATGATTACGGGAATGGTAAGGTATAATCCGTCTCGTCATAGTGCCACTATGCTGCATTTCACATCCATATAACATCAGGAGGATTTTCAGGCAGGTATGGAAATCAAGCTTCTCACGGAAGAGACCATCAGCCGGATCGCGGCGGGAGAGGTCATAGAGCGGCCTCTCAATGTCGTCAAGGAGCTGGTAGAAAACTCCATAGACGCGGGTTCGACGGCGATCACCGTCGAGATCAGAGACGGCGGGATCAGTATGATCCGGGTCACCGACAACGGCTGCGGGATCGAGAGAGACCAGATCGCCAAAGCCTTTGTGCGGCACGCGACCAGCAAGATCAGGGACGCGGAGGACCTGTCCAGTCTGTCCTCCCTGGGCTTCCGGGGAGAGGCCCTGGCCAGCATCTCCTCTGTGGCCCGGGTGGAGATGATCACCAAGGTACGGGGAGAACTGTCAGGGACCCGGGCTCTCAATGACCGCCTGGCCTCCTTCTCGCCGGATGCCCCAGTCCAGATCGACCTGGAGGAGATCGGAGCCCCCGACGGGACCACCGTCATCGTGCGCGACCTCTTCGGCCAGATCCCCGTCCGCCGCAGGTTCCTCCGCCAGCCCCAGACCGAAGCCGGCTATATCACGGACCTGATCGAAAAACAGGCCCTGTCCCACCCCCGGATCTCCTTCCACTACCGGGTCAACGGCCAGGACAAGCTGCACACGACCGGAAACGGGGACCTTAAGGAGCTGATCTACAGGATCTACGGACGGGAGACGGCGGGAGCCGTCATTCCGGTCCACGCCGAAGACCCTGACACGGGGATGGTCCTGGACGGCCTCCTGGGCAAGCCCGAGGTGAGCCGGTCCAGCCGGAGCTTTGAGACCTTCTTTATCAATGGCAGGATGCTGCGCAGCAGGGAGCTCTCCGCGGGCCTTGAGGAGGGCTACCGCACAGACCTCATGCAGCACCGCTTTCCCTTTGCCGTCCTCCACCTGACCATGCCGCCCGCCGACCTGGATGTCAATGTCCACCCCTCCAAGATGGAGGTCCGGTTCTCTGACCGCAGGGCGGTCTTCCGCTTCCTCAATGAGAGCGTGCACGCGGCCCTCCACAGGACCGAGCTGATCCCGAAAGCCACCCTCAACACGGCGGCCCAGGAGCGGGACCTGGCCAGAAAGGAGAGCCGGCTCAGGAACAAGGTCCTGCGGGAGATGCCGGCCCTGGAGGCCTTTGAGTCCGGCCGCGCCGCCCTTCCTCCCCTGCCGCCCTCCAGGTCCGGAGCCGCGGCGGCTGAAAGCCCGGTTCAGGACCCGGACCGGACTCAGGAAACAGCAAAAGAACCCCTTGCCTCTTCTCTGAATCGTTCTGTTTCTCAAAACCATTCGGTTTCAGAGAAGCCGAAGGCAGCTCAGAGACCTTCGTTTGTTCAGAAGCCCCCGGCTTCTGCCGCATCGGACCTTCCCTTCGTATTTGAAGACAGAAGAGCAAACGCCGGTCCCGGACCGGAGACGGATCTGAACAGGGAGTATAAAAAGCCCATGGTCCACGACCTTGTCTCTTCGGAGGAGGGACCCGGGGAGGAGGCCCGTCATCCTGCTGTCAAAGAGACCGGCGCCGGGCGCACCGAAACCGCCGGTCATCCTGCTGCCGCGGAGACCGGAGCCGAGCACACCGAAACGGAGCAGATGCGGCTGTCAGACCTCCTTCCGGACATGGACCAGACAGAGGACGACCGTCTGCTCAGCTCCGGCAAGGCGGAAAAATTCAAGTACATCGGCCAGGTTTTCGGAACCTACTGGCTGATCGAATATGAAAAGCAGCTGCTGATCATCGACCAGCACGCGGCCCATGAAAAGGTCAACTATGAGCGGATCATGCGGAGGATCGAGAGGGAACATCCCGCGCTCGATTCGTCGGGCACTGTCCACGATGCCTCCCCGGAGGCCTATCTGGCCCTGGACCGTCTCCTGGAGGAGGACGCGGACCGGACATCCGCAGGGGAGCTGACGGACTCCGGACCTGAAAACCGGGCCCCCCAAGGGGCTTCTCCGGTCTTTGTGGCCTCCCAGCAGCTTCTTCCCCCCATCGTCATTCGCTTCAGCGGCAGGGAGGAGTCCGCCTATCTGCAGTTTAAGAGCGTATTCGCCGCCATGGGCTATGAGATCGAGGAATTCGGGAGCGGGGCCTACACGATCCGGGCTGTCCCTGCCGAGCTCTTCGGCCGGTCCGCGGACAGTCTGCTGCGGGAGACCCTGGAGGAGATCATGAACGAGCGGATCAGCGGAACGCCCAGGGCGATCATCTCCAAGGTCGCGTCCATGTCCTGCAAGGCTGCCGTCAAGGGCAACAACCGCCTGTCCGAGACAGAGGCCCGGGCCCTGATCGGAGAGCTCCTGACCCTGGACAATCCCTATCACTGCCCCCACGGCAGGCCCACCATGATCGTCATGAACCAGCACGAGATGGACAGGAAATTCCGCAGGATCGTCTGACGCGGCGAAAGTGCGCGATTCTTCACCAGGCACTTTCCGCGCTCCCGGCGCTGGATAAACAATCCGGCACTGGATAGACAATTCTGCGCTGGATAAACAATCCGGCACTGGATAGACAATTCTACACTGGATAAAAAATCCGGCACTGGATGATAATTCCGGCACCGGATCACATTTTGACACAGGATAACAATGAGGACCCGCAGGGGATCCTCATCGCACCCTGCCGGCCCTGTCCTGCCGGCGGATCGCGAGGCAGCATATGCATGAAATCAATACCGGGGCAGGCGTCAGCAGACCGCCCCTCGTCATCATAGCCGGTCCCACGGCGACCGGAAAAACATCCGCCTCCGTCGCCCTGGCGGAGAGACTGGGCGGCAGCATCATCTCCGCGGATTCCATGCAGGTCTATCGCGGCATGGACATTGGGTCCGCCAAGGTCACTAAGGAGGAGAGGAGAGGGATCCCCCACTACCTGATCGACGAGGTGGATCCGACCCAGGAGTGGAATGTCGTCCGTTTCCAGCGGGAGGCGGAACTGGCCGTGGAAAAGATCCGGTCGGAGGGAAGGCTGCCCTTCCTTGTGGGCGGCACCGGTTTTTATATCCAGGCCCTCCTCTACGGAATCGATTTCACGGAAATGGACAGCGACAGGACCCTGCGGGAATCCCTGGAGGAGGAAGCCCGCCGGCTGGGGCCTGAGTCCCTCTATAAGAGGCTGCAGGAGACCGATCCGGAAGCCGCCGGCGCCATCCACCCCAACAATGTCAAGCGGATCATCCGGGCGCTGGAATTTGCCCAGAAAAGCGGGGGAGACCGGATCTCGGACCACAATGCCAGGGAGAGACAGCGGACCCCTGCCTATGATGCCGTCTTCTTTGTATTTACCATGGACCGGGAAAGACTCTATGCCAGGATCGATTCCAGGGTGGACCGGATGATGGAGATGGGACTGGTCGATGAGGTGAAGAGGCTCAAGGCCTTGGGACTTACGGCAGAGGATGTCTCCATGCAGGGGATCGGCTACCGGCAGATCCTGCGGGCCCTGGACGGCGAGTACCCCATGGAGGAGGCCGTCCGTCTCATCAAACGCGATTCCCGGCACTTTGCCAAGAGGCAGCTGACCTGGTTTCGCAGGGAAAAGGAGGTCACCTGGATCGACCTCGATCTCTATGAGAACGAAGAGGCCCTGCTGGACAGTCTGGAGGCTGAGATCCGCCGCAGACTGGACCTGTGACCCGGCCCGGGCCATGAATGACCTTTCAGCCGGCAGGCCCGCGCCTTCCGAACAGCCCCTGCGCGGGAGGACCGGCCGGAACAGACAGGCCTGAATGCGGCGCCTCAGGAACTTTTAACCAATACTATTAAAAAAACTGTTCACCGCCTTATACTGCCTTTTTTACGGGGGATGAATAGTTGCTGACCAATGAGAGAGAAGTATGACGGATTCAAATTTTTTCAATAAAGATATGACACTTGCAGACCAGTATGCCGCCTTCGGCATTTCCAGGGAGGTCCTTGATTTCGCCGCCCCGGTCCTGGCAGACCTCCGCGCCCGCTTCGACGCCATCGACGAGACGGCTGAATACAATCAGCTGCGCGTGATCCGGGCCATGCAGGAAAACCACATCGGGGAGGCCCACCTCAAGGGAACGACCGGCTACGGCTATGACGACATAGGGCGTGACGGCCTGGAGAAGGTCTACGCATCCTATTTCGGCACTGAGGATGCCCTTGTCCGGCCCCAGATCACCTGCGGGACCCACGCCCTGGCCCTGGCCCTGATGGGAAACCTGCGCCCCGGAGATATCCTGGTCTCCGCGGCCGGCAAGCCCTATGACACCCTGGAAGAGGTCATCGGGATCAGGCCCTCCCGCGGGTCCCTGGCGGAATACGGGATCTCCTACCGGCAGGTGGACCTGCTGGCAGACGGAAACTTTGATTTTGAGGGCATCAGGACCCTCCTGGAGGAGGACAGGGACCACAGGATCCGCCTGGTCACGATCCAGCGGTCCAAGGGCTATCAGACCCGGAGGACCCTTTCCGTCCGCCAGATCGGAGAGGCCATCTCTTTTATCAAGTCCCTGCGCCCCGATGTCCTGTGCATGACGGACAACTGCTACGGAGAATTTGTCGAGCGGATCGAGCCCTCCCATGCGGGGGCGGACATGGTCGTCGGGTCCCTGATCAAAAACCCGGGCGGCGGACTGGCCCCCGTCGGCGGATATATAGCCGGCCGGCGGGAATGTGTGGAGAACGCCGCTGTGCGGCTGACCTCCCCGGGCCTTGGCAAGGAGGTCGGCCCCTCTCTGGAAGTCCTGCCCTCCCTTTACCAGGGCTTCTTTATGGGGCCCACCGTGACCGCATCCGCCCTCAAGGGAGCGATCTTTGCCGCCTGCCTCTATGAGCGCCTTGGTTTCTCTGTCCTGCCAGACGGACAGGAATCCAGACACGACATCATCCAGTCCATCACCTTCGGCAATCCCGAGGGCGTCATCGCCTTCTGCCAGGGAATCCAGGCATCCTCCCCGGTCGACAGCTTTGTCCAGGCCTTCCCGGCCCCCATGCCCGGCTATGACAGCGACGTGATCATGGCTGCCGGTGCCTTCGTGTCCGGCTCCTCCATCGAGCTGAGCGCGGACGGTCCCATAAAACCTCCTTATGCTGTCTATTTCCAGGGAGGACTGACCTGGCCCCACGCCAGACTCGGCATCCTCAGAACTGTTCAGAATTTCCTGGACCGGGGCCTGGTGACACTATAAGAGAGCGGAATCGTGCCCGGCTCCCTTGTAGACTTTGGCGGAACATGTCAACCCTCTTTCCACGATACAGGAAAATGGTTGCAGTTCAGACCCTGCTGAAACTCGAGGTGTTTTGCGCGATCCTCAGCGCAAAACCCGAGTTGAACGGCGTTCAGCGCTCGCGTAGCATATAACAATGCTTCGCATTGTCGAATCGCTGAACGCGGCGTTACATGTACACGCCCTTAGAAGGGGCGTGTACAGTAACGGAAACACCTGCTGCAGAGTTCCTGCCCTGTTTTTTTCTTGACCATGGTCCGCTGACAATTTAAAATAAAATGTGATTATCCTTTTCTGCCCGGAGAACAGAAAGGATAGATTATGAATCATATTTATGTAACCGAGATCGAAGACCTTCAAAAACAGGAACAGCCCTATGAGCGGTTTCTGTCCTGCGGGGCGGGGAGCCTGACCAATGCGGAGCTGCTCGCGATCATCCTCAGGACCGGAACAAAGGAAAAAAACGCGGTGGACCTGAGCCGGGAGATCCTGGGGTTCTTCCGGGAGGGGGCGACCGACCTCTCTGCCCTCCACCAGCTGACCCGGGAGGACCTGATGACCATCCAGGGAATCGGAGAGGTCAAGGCGGTCAAGATCCTGTCCCTGGCCGAGATATCCAGAAGGCTCGTCCGGGAGCGGGCCGGCAGAAACCTTGTCTTCAGCAGCCCGTCCTCCGTCGCGGAGTACTATATGGAGGACCTGCGCCATCTGGAAACAGAGACTGCCATGCTCGTCATGCTGGACAACCGGCTCGGACTGATCAGGGAGGAGATCCTCTCTCTGGGGACGGTCAACTGTACCCTGCTCTCTCCCAGAGAGGTTTTTGTGCGCGCTCTCAGATGGGGCGCTGTCAACATCATGCTCCTCCACAATCACCCAAGTGGGGACCCGACCCCCAGCAGCATGGATATGCAGATCACGGAGAGGATCAGCAGGGCCGGCTGCCTTCTGGGGATCCATCTGATCGACCATCTGGTGATCGGCGATCTCTCTTATACCAGCCTTCGCGAATGCGGCTGCATCACAGGTTATGACATGCCGGAAAGCCCGGAGGGACTGGAAGACTTTTTTGGAGACGTATTTTGAGTAAACGACCAGTGAGAAATAACAGGATCAATAAGAGGGCGGAGGCGGCCCTGAAAGCGGGCCGCCGCCGGTCTTATTTGCTTGCCATTTTGAGCATCGTGCTTGCGGGGACGCTGATTTTTCAGCTCTATAACCTGCAGATCGTCAACGGCGAAAAATATCTCTCGGACTTTGAGAAGAGCATACGCCGGACCGTGGTCACCCGGGGCAAGCGCGGGAGGATCCTCGACAGCACCGGCAAAAAGGTCCTGGCGGAGACCATCTCCTCCTACAATATCACCATGAATGACCTGACGGAGGACTCCACCCGGGACAACTCCCTGCTCAATGACCGCATCAGAGAGGTCATTGAGATCGTCGAGAAGAACGGCGGCAGCATGGCGCGCGATTTCAGCATCCAGCTCGTCGGCGGCAGCTATTACTTCAAGGAGATGGGAGAGACCGCCAAAAAGCGTTTCCTGGCGGACATCTACGGCCACGCCGACCCGGCTGACCTGACCGAGGAGGAGGAGACCAGGGAGGCGGACGAGGTCATCAATGACCTGGCGGACCGCTACGGGATCAGCACCTCCGAAAATGATAACCGCGAGGAACTCCTCGACCTGGTCATCGCCCGCTACAATCTGAGCCTGAATTATTACCAGAAATACATCTCGACCGTCCTGGCCAGGGACATCCCCGAAAAGACCAAAAAGGCCATCGAGGAACGGTTCTCTTCCAGCGAGGACGGCATCCAGATCGAAGAGGAGATGGTCCGCCGCTACTGCGATGACGCCATTTACTTCAGCAATATCATCGGCTATACCGGTGAGGCGGATGAGGAATTCCTGGCGGAGGAGGAACACAGCGGAACAGACGAAAACGGCCACCCCCTCTACCAGGTCGGAGATATGATCGGTCTGGCGGGCATCGAGGCCTCCCAGGAGGAGATCCTGCACGCGGTGAGCGGCCAGGAGACCTTCAACGTCGACAACATCGGCCGCATCACGGACGAGCCGGTCGACAACGCAGAGGTCTCTGTGAGCGAACAGAGCTACAGTCCGACAGACGGCAGGGATGTCTGCCTGACCATCGATTATGACCTGCAGAAAAGCACCTATCTGATCATTGAGGACAACCTGCGCTCGATCATCCTCAACAAGCTCCGGGATTCGATCATCGACCAGGTGATCTCGGAGGACGAGAGCGGAAACAACATTACCATCCCGGTCAGCAATGTCTACACATCCTGCCTGTGCAACATCCTGGACAGCACCCATTTCACGTCCAAGGAGGCCAGCGATACGGAGAAGGAGGTGGCGGAGAGCTTCCAAAGCTTCCGCCTGCACCGGAGCCGGGAGATCCTGGACGAGATCTCCAACGGCAGGAATATCCTCAAGAACGTCAGCCTGGAAATGCGGTTTTACCAGAAGCTCCTGGCGCAGGCCATGTTCGACTACGGTGTCCTGACCGCCGAGGCAAATGAATCCTACGCCTCCAACGAGGTCTTCAAATCCTGGGACAAGGAGGAGGTTTCCTTCTACGACCTGATCCAGGAGACGATCCGGAAGGGCTGGGTCGACAGCTCCTGCCAGTATCTGGAGCTCGAAGACTCAGATCCGGATGAAGAGGAGCTCTATGAAGGGATCACCACCTTCTTCAAGAATGTGATCGGGGCGGACAGCCATTCCCTCAATGACAGGGATATGCGCAACGCCTTCTACAAGTATCTGATCATCAATCAGGAGGTCACAGGCGACCAGGTCTGCCAGCTTCTGCTGGACCAGGAGATCGTCGAGATCTCCGATGAGGAGCGGGAGAGCTTCGATTACGAGTGGGGCGAGACAGCCTTCCAGTTTATGTACAACCGGATCAGGGACATGGACCTGACCCCCGCCCAGCTCCACCTCTATCCCTCCACCGCTTCCGCTGTCGTGACCGATCCGGAATCCGGCAATGTCCTGGCCCTGGTTTCCTATCCCGGCTATGATCCCAACAGGATCAGGGACGAGTCCTATTACCGCCAGCTGATGAATGACCCCGCCAAGCCCCTTCTCAACTACGCGACCCAGCAGCTGACGGCCCCCGGCTCCACCTTCAAGATGGTCACGGCGACGGCCGCCCTCAGCGAGGGGGTCGTCACGATCCGGGATACTGTCGAATGCAAAAAGAAGGGGACCTTCACAAAGGTCAAGGATGATCCCAATCCTCCCAAGTGCTGGATCTATCCCGGCAGACATAAAAAACAGAATCTGGAGGGCGCCATCGCTAATTCCTGCAATATGTATTTCTATGAGATGGGATACCGGCTGGCGACCCACAATGAAAACCCGGCGGAAGACGATTACAGCTACGACTACGATGAGGACGACGAGGACGATGACGACGACGAGGACAGCGAGTCCGGAAGCGGCGCCTACGACAACCTCTTCGGTATCGAGCGCATCCAGAAATACGCTGCCATGTACGGCCTCGATTCGCCTTCCGGCGTGGAGATCAGTGAATCGGATCCCCAGATGCTGTCCAGCGACCCCATCCGCGGCGCGATCGGTCAGGATACAAACGCCTATTCCACGGCCAGCCTGGCACGCTATATCACCGGTGTTTCCAACCGCGGGACCGACTACCAGCTGACCCTGATCAAAAGTATCGAGACAGAGGACGGCAGGCAGTCCAGACACGAGCCCTACATCAGCCACACCATTGACCTGGAGACAGACCAGTGGAACAGCATCCACAGGGGCATGCGCCGTGTGGCCACCGGCTACTCCGCCTTCAATGTGCTCTGGGAATATCCGGTCGCGGGCAAGACCGGCACCGCCCAGCAGAAGGACATGCCGGACAATGCCCTCTTCGTCGGATATGCCCCCTACTATGAACCGGATGCATGGAATGCCGAGGAGATGGCTGAAAAGGACAAGATCGCCCTGGCCGTCCGCATCCCCAACGGATATACCTCCGACCACGCGGCAGCCCTGGCGGCTGATGTGATGAGATATTTCTACTATCCGGATCAGCTGGATCAGATCGTTGATCAGATCGTTCTGGAAAAGGAAGGCGCGGGCAACTGATCGAATTCGAGACGGTCTGAACAGTTACCTGATCGTCCGACTGGAGAAGACAATTATGCTTGATACCTTTTCGTTCAAAAAACTTGATTTTCTTCTGATCGCCCTGGTGTGCGCTCTGAACTACTGCGGTCTGCTGGCCATCCGCCACGCCGCTCCGGACCTCTACCGCCGGCAGCTGCTGGGATTTATCATAGGCGCGGCCCTGATGCTGGTCGTATCCGTTTTCGACTATCACTACATATTGAAGCTTCACTGGCTGCTCTATGCCGCCGCGATCGCCCTGCTGGTCCTGGTCCTGTCCGTCGGCAGTTCCGGAGGCGGGGCCCAGCGATGGATCTCACTCTTCGGCATTACCTTTCAGCCCTCCGAAGCCGCAAAAATCCTGTTGATTTTATTTTTTGCAGAGTTCATAATACGGTACAGGCAGAGGATGGTCCTTCCCCTGCATCTGGCCGCCTGCATCGCCCTGATCCTGCCTCCGGTCTATCTGATCTATAAGGAACCGGACCTGTCCACCAGTATCATGGTCATCCTGATCTTCTGTGTCATGATCTTTACAGGCGGGCTGGAGTGGCCGATCGTAGTGGCGACGCTGGCAGCTGTCATCCCCTCCTTCCTCTGGGTCATCCATGAGGCAGTCCAGGGGGACAGCAGGATCCTGTCCGAATACCAGCAGAACAGGATCCTGGCCTGGCTCCATCCGGAGAGCTTCGCGGATTCCACTGCTTATCAGACCATTAATTCCATGACTGCGATCGGGTCGGGCGGCCTGTACGGGCGGGGCAGCCAGGAGGTCAACTCCCTGCTCAACACAGGATATATTTCCGAATCACAGACCGACTTTATTTTCACCGTGATCGGAGAGACCTTCGGCTTCATAGGCTGCTGCGCTGTCATACTTCTGATTTTCCTGATCACGTTCAAGTGCTTTCTGATCGCGGCCAGGGCAGCCGACGGCCAGGGCAGGATCATTGCGGCCGGCATGGGCTCCTGGATCGGCTTCCAGAGCTTTCTCAACATCGGTGTCGCGACCGGTCTTTTACCCAATACCGGCATCCCGCTTCCTTTTGTGAGCTACGGACTGACAAGTCTGGTCTGTCTTTATGCCGGGATAGGCTTCGTACTCAATGTCCGCATGCAGGAGTAAACGCTCCGCAGCAAACCGGAGGCAGCAAACCAGAGGTTTGCCGGATGCGGCGCGCAGGATTCGCGAACAGGTTCCGGACATAATAATCTGACGGCAGGCTGTTCCTGCTTATTTGACATCATGATCGTACTGGAGAGGTGAACATATGAGGATCGCATTGATCGCACATGACGCAAAGAAAAAGCTTATGCAGAATTTCTGCATCGCGTACAGAGGAATACTCGCCAAAAATGATGTCTGCGCCACCGGAACGACCGGCCGTCTGATCGAGGAGGTGACCAACCTCACCATCCACAAACAGCTGGCGGGACATCTGGGAGGTATGCAGCAGATCGGCGCCCAGATCGAGCACAACGAGATCGACCTGGTGATCTTTCTGCGCGATCCGCTGACAGCCAAAAGGCATGAACCGGACGTCAATATCGTCGTCCGGCTCTGCGATATGCACAACATTCCTCTGGCTACCAACCTTGCCACCGCCGAGCTCCTGATCAAATCCCTTGACCGGGGCGACATGGAGTGGAGAGAAATCTATAAATAATAGACCTGGTATAAAACAGATTTGCAGAAAAAAAGGAATCTGATGAACAATAACAAGCGAACTCTGATCACTTCCCGTACAGACAAATGCGGAAAGAGCGTTTTTCTGTACGGGAGGTTTTTGTGTGCGGTCATGACAGTCCTTGTGGCGATATCCGCCTCCGGCTGCAGCCGCGGCTATATTTCTTCTTATAATGACAACATCAACAGAAACAGCTTTTCCCTGACGGAAGTTTCCGCCGATTATATCGGAAAGGTGCCGCTGTTCGCCGCTGAAATCTGCGTCCCCGGAGAGGGCGCGGCCCTGGATATCGGCAGCAATAAAGCCTCCGGTCTCTTTGACCTGGAGAATGGAAAAACCCTCATAGAGAACAATATCACCAAAAAGATTTATCCGGCCAGCACGACCAAGATCATGACCGCTCTTCTGGCCATTAAGTACGGAAAAATGGATACCATGCTCAAAGCCTCCTCCAGGGTCGCCAATCTGGAGTGGGAGGCCCAGAGGATCGGGATTGAAAAGGGGGACAGGATGACCCTGGACCAGGCCCTCCACTATCTGATGGTCTATTCCGCCAATGACGCCGCCGTCATGATCGCGGAGGAGATCGGAGGCGGCAGCTATGACAGGTTCATAGAGATGATGAACGAAGAGGCTGCCAGGATCGGCGCGACGCGGACCCACTTTGTGAATCCCCACGGTCTCCACAGCAAAAATCATTATACGACAGCCTATGATCTCTTCCTGATCTTTCAGGAGTGCCTAAAATACGAGGAGTTCCGCGAACTGATCAGGTATGACTACTACAGCACAGTCTTTCACGACAAGGACGGCAATATCAGGGCGATCGAGATCCCCTCGACGGACAGCTACCTGCTGGGGTCTGTAAAAGCTCCCGAAAACATCCGCGTGATCGGCGGAAAGACCGGCACGACCGACCAGGCCGGCAGCTGTTTGATCATCCTTTCCACCAATGAGAGCGGAAAAGAATTTGTCTCCGTCGTCATGGGCGCTCCCGATTCCGGGTCCCTCTACAAGTCCATGAACCGCCTGCTCAAAAAGGAGCGGGGACAGTAACAGACAGAAAATCCCGGAAATCCGTCGGGATGAATTGTAACCGGGATCTGAGCAGAAGCGTCTGTTCTGATAACAACAGTTGTATTTTTGACCTGATTCAACTATAATCTAATTGAATCGTTAATAACGTAAAATTTCACGCAGACGCAGGAGTACCTTTCTGACTGCGTGGTAAATTTAAAAATTTTAGGAGGTTTCATCAAAATGGTTCATCTGATCACCGGCAACAAGGGCAAAGGAAAGACGAAGTGGATGCTGGACAAAGCCAACACCGATATCAAGGATATCCTCGGCAGCATCTGCTATCTGGACAAGAGCGCGCAGCACATGTATGAACTCAACAACAGGATCCGCCTTGTCATCGTACCTGATTACAATATCGATAACTGTGATCAGTTCCTTGGCTTTGTCAGCGGTATCATCTCTCAGGACCACGATCTGGAACAGATGTATTTCGACAGCTTTCTCAAGATCGCACATCTTGAAGGTGAGGACATCACCAAAGCGCTGCTCAAGCTGGAGAAGATCAGTAAGGCTTCCGGAGTGAATTTCTATATCAGCGTATCGCTCGATGACCATGAAATTCCGGAAGAACTCAAAGATTTCATCACTGTCGCGCTTTGATTTTCAGGCATTTGTCCGCCTGTGGACAGCCTGGACGGATCAATACAGCAGGGACGGGCAGGGGCCGGGTTCAACCGCCCCTGCCTGCTTTTTCCCCGGATTCAGGGAAGTGATTTTCCCCGGATTCAGGGAAGTGATTTCTCTGACAGGGTCAGGGATAGTTCAAAGGCTTCAGCAGGACTTCGAGAATGAATATGCACAAAGTCATGGAACTGAGCTATGAAGAATAAAAAAAGCGAGCGGCGCCGCCGTTTACCCAGGGTGGAAAATATTGATATCGGTATGATCATTTTTTTCATCATTCTGGTTTACATACTCCTGAGTGTCTTCATGTATGTGACCTCAAGAAAGACAGAACTCTATGAGGTACGCATGGGAACTCTCTCGGACAACAGAGTCTACCGGGGAATCGCCCTGCGCCAGGAATCGCTGGTCAGGAGCAAATATACCGGCACAGTCAACTACTACAACCGGGAATGTGACCGGATCAAGGTCGGCGGACTGGCCTATTCAGTCGATGAGAAGGGAGAGATCGCTGACTATGCCGATGCGGATATGCTGGCCATGGATTATTTTTCCCGCGCCGATCTGGACCAGTTCCGCGGCCAGGTGATCAGCTTTGTCTCCGATTTTGATCCCGCCAGATTCTATACGGTCTACGATTTCAAGAGCGCCTCCTCGAGCCAGGCGCAGAAGATCAGCAACCGGGCGATCCTGGCCGGGATCAAGGATCTCAAGTCTACGACGCTCCACGCCGTGGCCGCCAGGGATACCGGTTCGATCGTATACTCCTATGACAATTACAACGGAAAGACCTTTGAAAAGCTCACCGCGGAGGACTTTGACAGCTCCTCCTGCAAAAAGGTCCAGCTCAAAAACGGCCAGAAGATCCGGGAGGGCAAGCCCGCCTACCGGATCGTCACAGATGAAAACTGGTCGATCGCCATCAAGGTGGATTCACAGGAGACTGCCAGCCAGCTCCTGGAGGAAGAGTACGTTGAGGTCCGTTTCCTGAAAAACGGTTTCCAGTCCTGGGCCTCGGTCGGCAGCAAGGAGGACGGCGACGGAAACTATTTTGTGAGCCTGACCTTTTCCAACTCCATGGAAGCCTTCTGCATGGACAGATTCATCGATATTGAGATCCTTTCCAACCAGAAGAAGGGACTCAAGGTCCCTGCCTCCTCGATCACCGAGGGCGAGTTTTTCCTTGTGCCCAAGGACTATGTCATTGAGGGGACCAACGGGCAGACAGGAGTCCTGGTCAGATTCTACAAGGACGCCGGAGACGCCGCCAGCAGCGGCACCCGCTTTGTCGCCTCCGTCCCCTACAGTGAAACGGAGGACTACTATTATCTGGACAATTCCGTCCTCAAGGAGGGCATGATCCTGGAAAAACAGGACTCTCAGGACCAGTACACGCTCAGCCGCAAGGAAAAGATGATCGGCGTATACTACATCAACAAGGGCTACCCTGATTTCCGCCAGGTCAACGTCAACATGCAGGACAAGGAGTACGCGATCGTCGAGCCCAACGAGCTCTATGGTCTGCAGGAATATGACTATATCGTCCTGCATGCCGATTCCGTCCACTTCAACAATTACCAGTAGGGCCCCGGCCGGGCAGCCGGAGCCGGACTGTAAAGGAGATTTGATTTCATGATAGCTGATAATATCTCTTCCGTAGAAGAGCGCATCCAGGCCGCCTGCGCCAGGTCCGGCCGGTCCCGGGAGGATGTGACCCTGATCTGTGTGACCAAGACCATGCCTGTCTCCGACCTTCAGCAGGCCTATGACGCCGGCCAGAGGTCCTTCGGGGAAAACCGCGTCCAGGAGATCAATGAAAAATTCCCACAGCTTCCCCGGGATATCCGCTGGCATATGATCGGACATCTGCAGCGCAACAAGGTCCGCTACCTCATGGACAAGGCAGTCATGATCCACAGCGTCGACAGCGCGGCGCTTGCGCAGACCATCAGCCGCGAGGCGGTCAGGGCCGGCCGTGTCATGGACATCCTGCTGGAGGTCAACGCGGCGGGAGAGGAGAGCAAATTCGGCCTGGGCTATGAGGACGTCCTTCCCCTGATCAGGGAGATCGCCCCCCTGCCCGGTATCCGAATCTGCGGCCTGATGACCGTCCCTCCCTACACGGATGACCCCGAGACCAGCCGCCCGTTTTTTAAAAAACTGCGGGAATTAGCTGTTGACATCACCAGCCAATCCATTGATAATGTGTCTATGCATATCCTTTCCATGGGAATGACCGGTGATTTTGAGGTCGCCATCGAAGAGGGTGCCACCCACATCCGCGTCGGAACCGCGATCTTCGGAAAGCGGAATTACGCGGTCTGACCCGGTAATGTGATCTGAAAATAGAATAAATACTTTCCTGTAACGGAGGAATCTGATATGAGTGTAATGGATAAACTGATCAACGCCATGAAGTTTAATGACGATCCCTATGATGAAGAAAATGAGGGCGAGGAAGGAGAGTACTTCGACGAAGCCCCGGAAAAAGAGGAACCTGCATTCGATAAAGAGGAAGATGAGATGGAAGAACTTGAAAACAGCGCTGCAATGAGAAATTCCCGCAGACGTCCTGCCCCCGAGAGGGAGAGCGCCCCTGCTCCCCGCCCCTCTGTCAAGCGGCAGTACAATGAGTCCGGCATGGAGGTCTGCATCGTCAAGCCCACCTCCGTCAACGATGCCCGTGACGTCACGGACCTCATCCTGGCAGGCAGCACCGTTGTCCTGAACCTGGAGGGTCTGGATGTCGATATCGCCCAGCGGATCATCGATTTCACCTCCGGCTCCTGCTACGCGGTCCAGGGAAATGTCATGAAGATCTCCCATTATATCTTTGTGATCACTCCCTCGTCGGTCGACATCAGCGGAGACATCTCCACGCCCGCGGGAGCTGACCAGGACGGAAGCGCCGCGCTCGACATGCCCTTTACCGGCAGGTAAAGCCCGGCTCATACAGACTTACGATTGCCATGGCAGCAATGCTGTCATGGCTTCTTTGCTGTAAAGTAACTCCATAAAAAACGATTTCGTGCAATTAAGGAAACAGAAAATGACCAATACCGATGCCGCAAAAAAGGCTCCGGGACCCGGTCCGGGCCCCGCGATCCTTCTGATCTGCCTGCTGGTCGCGCTCGACCAGGTGACCAAGTACTTAGCCGTAAAATACCTGGGAGGCGGGGGCTCGATTCCCCTGATCCCCGGCGTTCTGGAGCTGACCTTTGTAAAGAACACCGGGGCCGCCTTCGGCATATTCCAGAACGGCCGCATCTTCTTTTTTGCGACCACTGCGGCCGCCCTGGCCTTTATCACATACGCCCTGATCAAAATGCCCCGCAGCAGCCATTACCGGCCCCTGCGGATCTGCCTGTATTTTATTGCGGCCGGGGCCATAGGCAACCTGATCGACAGGATCCTCCTGGCCTATGTGCGCGATTTCATCTACTTTTCCCTGATCGACTTTCCGGTCTTCAATGTGGCGGACATCTACATCACCTGCTCCGCCTTTGCCCTGATCTACCTGACGCTGGTTTATTACAAGGATGAAAATGACTTTTCATTCCTGACCGGGAAGGAGGGCTGACCTTCATGATGACCCCTGAAAACGCACCTGCCTGCAAAGAAATAAGCCAGGAAGATCCTTTTGGAGCGGATCCCGGCCTTTTCGCAGATGCAGATTCTGGCCTTCCCACAGATACTGATTCTGACCTACCTGCGGATATGGATCGAGGGCCTTCCGCTCACATGGACTCTGACTTTTCTGCAGAGACAGATTCTGACCTTCCCATAGATCCAGGATCTGACCTTTCCGCCGATTCGGAAGACAGCGGGGACGACCGGGAGGACGCGGAGGCAGGAGACCGTTTTTCCTTTATTATTTCGCCGGAAGAGGAGGGACAGCGCATCGACAAGATCCTGGCAGCCCGCATTCCGGGCCAGTCCAGGTCCTATCTCAAGAGGCTGATCAAGGAGGAGTGCATCAGGGTTTCCGGCAAGGCCGTAAAGCCAAGCGCCGGCGCGGCGGTGGGAGAGGAGGTCACAGTCCTGCTGCCTGTCCGCATGCTTCCGGACATCCTGCCGGAAAATATCCCTCTGGACATCCTCTATGAGGACCGGGACGTCCTTGTAATCAATAAGCCCAAGGACATGGTCGTCCACCCCGCGGCCGGCCACTACACGGGGACCCTGGTCAATGCGGTCCTGTGGCACTGCGGCGACAGCCTGTCCGGCATCAACGGCGTCCTGCGTCCCGGGATCGTCCACAGGATCGACAAGGACACGACCGGCAGCATCATTGTCTGCAAAAACGACGCCGCCCACCGGAGCATAGCAGACCAGCTGGCCTGCCACTCGATCGTCCGCAAATACCACGCGATCGTTCTGGGCAATATCAAAGAGGACACCCTGACCATCTCCGAACCCATCGGCCGCGACCCCTCTGACCGCAAAAAGATGGCAGTCCGCCCCGACGGCAAGAGGGCCGTCACCCACGTCCGCGTCCTGGAAAGGTTCGGGGACTACACCCTCATAGAGTGCCGGCTCGAGACGGGCCGCACCCATCAGATCCGGGTCCACATGGCCTGGTGCAGGCATCCCCTGCTGGGAGACACCGTATATTGGAGCAAAAAGAAATCTCCCTTTGTGACATACGGGCAGTGCCTGCACGCCTCCATCCTGGGCTTTGTCCATCCCGTCACCGGGGACTATATAGAGACAGAGGCTCCGCTTCCCGCCTATTTCCGGAAGATCCTGGATCATCTGAGGCTCAGGTCCAACTGAAAACCCGGTTTGAACGAAGCGGACACACTTGTGAAACCAGTTTGTCGCGCACTGCATAGCACATTGTCAATGCCAGACTGTTACAATGCCAGTCCTGTTATCGCCGCGCGCAACGTTACATGTACACGCCCTTCAAGGGGCGTGAACAGTAACACACTGTGCTGGAGACGATGCATTAGAATTGACTAACTATTTGCTTTTTACATTTCCTGAGGCTATAATGAAGGGTGCGATATGATT
>CAMNFJ010000003.1:0-38528 GCA_946536955.1 uncultured Lachnospiraceae bacterium | reverse complement strand
TTTCGGTGTTTCCGGAATCAGAAGATCCTCCTGCCCGGGGAGCTGTTCCTTTATGTGACCGGCAATGACTGTCACTGGGTCCTGTGCGAAACAGCCCTCATTTATTAACACTGATATATAAAGTATAGTATAGTTTGAACGCATTTACTAGCACAGGCCGCCTTTGATCTCTTCCGTTCAGACCGCCAGTAACTGTTCAGACCGTCTCGAATTCGAGGCGTTTTTGCGTGAATTTCAATGCAAGACCTGAGTTTTACGGTAATACCATTAAAAGCGCCTCCGATAAGAGGAAAGGCTTCTGTCTGATAAATAATCGCGTGAGCAAATAAGTAAAAGCGTATCATTTGTGTGATACGCTTTTACTTATTTGCTTATATGCTGCTTTTACCTTCGAGGCTTTTCCGGCCGATTGCTGCTGGTCCGGCCGGAATCGAAAAATGAGTCAGACTGTTACGTCCCCGGTGACTCACGTCCCCGGTGACTCATTCCCGGGCCAGGCTGGCGGCGGCCAGGACGACCAGGACAGCACCCAGAGCAGTCATAAGGCGAAGAAGGAGGCTGGTGCCGGGGCCGCCTGTCGCGGGCAGTTCATAGCCTCCGTGATTGATGACTTTCAGCTGGTAGCCCACCTGGAAGTCGCCGCTGATCCCGCGTCTGCTGTCATCGAGGTTACTGTCTACCATGCTGTACCGGACAGACCCGCTCTCCACGGTGATCACGACCGGTTCTGTCAGGGCAATATAGCCATCGGGAGCGGCTGTCTCCACAAGGTAGTAGGTCCCGTCCCTGAGCCTGCCCAGGTCAATGGTCCCTTCTTTTCCGGCCTCCCCGGAGGAGGTCAGGTCCTTCTGCAGGGGCTTCTGCGGCTCGGCTTCATATCCATCCTTGTCATAGAGGTCAAAGACAGCGCCCGGCAGGGGCTTTGAGCCGTCGTCGTTGGTCTTGAGGATGGAGACCTGCGTCGTCACGGATGTCTTGTCGTTGGTGAACTGGTTGTAGTAGCGGACATTGGGCCGGTCGATGGTGCCGGTGACCGTGTCGTTTTCCATCACTGTTTTGCTCACGGTTCCGCCGGTCGTCCGTACCTGCGCGATCTCATAGCCCTCCGCGTCCAGGTTGCAGGCCTTTTCGATGGGGGCGTGGCCGGCAGAGTCATCGCGATTGTCCGCCTGATAATAGTTGGCATAGATCTCCCGGATGCTGTATCTGGTGCCGGTCGGGAGGTTGGTGAAACGGATGATCTCCTTTCTGTTGAGGGTCATGTCATAGGTGATGGAGTGATATCCTTCCTCATCCACGGGGACCTTCCAGATAATGTTGCCGTCAGCGTCTGTTTTGGAAATGATCCTTCCGTCCACGTTTTCCCATTCGACCAGGTCCCGGTAGACCAGGGTGTTCCAAGCCTTGAAGGTCTTGCCGCTGAAACGTTCAATATCCGAGGCAAAGGCGGTCTCCCCCTCCTGGTAGCCGAAGAGAGTGAAGGATCCGCTGCCCGTCCGCGGAACATACTCATAGCCCACGATTCCGGCAGGGTCTGTTCCGTCGGGTATGGAGAGGGTGATGCGGTAGGTAAAGGTCTCCGCGTCCAGGTCCTCTTCCGTCAGGTCAGCCCCGCTGCTGTTTTTGACGATCTTGGTGACATCCAGTTCGGCCGTTCTGTAATTGGTTCCGGTCAGGGTCCCGCTGCCGCTTCCGCTGTCTGCCGCATACCAGGTCTGATCGCCGATCTGCCAGGTCTTCGCCCCCGCCGGCGCAGGGTTGTGCGCGTCGATCAGGACCAGGTACCGGAGGGTCCCGTCGACGATCATGGGCCGGACCGTCTGAGAATGGAATTCGTAGCTGGTGTAGTAGAGGAAGCCGCTTCCGCCTTCCTTGAGGTCAAACTCCTCCACACTGTAGCTGTGGCCGGTCTCCAGGACCAGGGCCTCCGACAGGGCATTCCCGTCGTCATCGTAGTATTTGACGATGCCCGGCGCGATGTTGATGTGGTCTGTCCAGTCGTTCGCCTGGCTGACAGACAGCTCCTCTGCATTGGCCTGTCCGCTTTCGCCCGGCTTCGTAGTCCCGTCCTTCTGGTAGTATGCTCCGTCCACAAGCACCCGGAACTTCAGTTCATCCGCGGGATGACTTGTGTTCATGGCGGTCTCCCATTTCTTCATGACGCTCATGCGCTCCGGCAGAATGGGCATGGGATCGGGATTTTTGAAACAGGTCTTCTTTTCCGTCAGGACGGTTCTGGTATAGACACCCTTGTCCAGGGTGTAGGTCGTTGTCGTGGGATTTCCGTCTTCGTCTGTGCCCTCGATGGGGGTGCCCATCTTCGTCCCTGCAGGTATGTCCGCCTCCGTCACCGTCACGGAATGGGTCTTTTTGTAGGTGATCTCATTGTTTATGATCTGACCATCGCTGTTCTGACTGGGTTTGTTGGTCAAAAGAGAATAGGAATCCCCGTTCTTTTCGATCTGGGGATTTTCCCCGTTCGGCGCGTCCAAACCGGCCCTGACCACATCGTCCCAGGTCCGGGTCCCGTTCCTGAGGTTGGCAAGCCAGTCATAGGCCTCCTGGCTGGGCCAGACCTTGAAGCTCACAGTATAGGTGACCCCTTCCTCCAGGACCATGCTTCCCAGGTCCCACGTGACGCTCCCCGCGTCGCCGTCTTCTCTGTCGTCATGGGCCGCTTCGGGCGCGTCCTCCCAGACCGTCCCGCTGCCGTAACGGCCGCCGGACCGGCTGTAGGAAAATCCTCCCACCGCGCTGCTGACCAGGTTGATGCCCGTGCTGGTCAGGCTGGTGATATCGTCGTTGAGGACCACATCCGAGACGCCCAGGAACTCCCTGACAGAGAGCAGGATGGAATTGAAGGCGGCCTCCAGCTCCGCCGTATTGCTGGCCCTGGCAAAGAAGTTCCTGTTGCCCAGCTCTTCACTGTTATAGGCGTGCCGGACCAGGTTGCGCAGAAGGTCGCTTCCCGCCTCTCCCTTATATTTGTCCTTGTCCTCGTTGAAGGCGTAGATCGCGTAGAACTGCATGCCCGCGTTGACAATGGCCCTGGCCTCGTCCTTGGCGGACTCCCGGCAGAGGAAGTAGCTGTACCATTTGTTGTAATTAGGATTGACCGTGGTATGATACGTTCCCTGGCCGTGGAAACTGGTGTACTGGGAACCCTCGCCGTCCGTAAAGAAGACGACAAAGACCTTCTGGTCCGGTTCCTCGGCCTGCCTGGCAAGACCCAGCTCATAGGCCCGCTTCAGAGCATCCTCCCAGTCCGTGCCCCGGTGAAGGGCCAGGCCGTTATCCACCTGGTTTTTAAAGGCGTTATAATCCGTGGTCCAGCCGATCTCATCCACCACGCCTCCATCGAAGGAGATCATGGACAGTTCGACCGTGTCGGGGTCCTTGCCCGCCATGGAATTGCTCAGCAGCAGGTCCTGGGCCAGGGTCTTGAGGGCAGGCTTTGTATCGTGCAGGCGGCTGTGGCCTGTACCCGTCCCCTCCGACTTATCCATACTCGAGGAGGTGTCGACGACAAAGATCACGTTGGCCTTGGGGTTGGTCGAAGCATTGATCCCGCGGCCGGTCACGTTCAGAGAGAGGGTGTAGGTCCCGTCCCCGTTGTCCTCCAGGGTCTTGCTGAACTCCGGATCTTCAATATCCAGTCCCTCGGAGGTCTGGGCCGGTGTGTATGTGGGGACCGGGTCCAGGATCACATAGATATCCTTGTCGACCTTGGTGCCCGAATAGCCCGTCATGCCTGTCCCGTTCTCATTGGGTACCTCCAGAGCATCATTGAGATTCCGCTCTGTCAGAGAACCGTAAGCAAGCGACTGGCCCGCGTCCGCATAGTAATACAGGGAGTTGCCGCGTTCCACCAGGGCGGCGTCCATGGTGAGCCCTTCATGGGTCAGCTGCTTCCCCTCCCGGGTCCCCGCCAGATGGGTGCTGGCGTAGGTGTAGCCGTCTTTGGAAAAATCCCTGTCCAGCTGCAGGGTGAAGGAAGAGTTCCCCAGCCCCCACTGATAGGGAAGGGCGAAGGTCCCGTCATCATTTTGGATCACCGGATAGTCCTCCGGCCCCTTATAGGAGACGCCGGACAGGGCATTTCCGTCCCGGTCCACGAAGTGGATGGTCACCTTGCGCGGAAGAGAAAAATCGGTGGCAAACTGGATGGCTGCGCCCTTGCTGCTGGATTGTCTGCCAGTCAGGGTATTGCTGCCTGCTCCGATATAGGAGCTCCCGGAATAGATCCTGCCGTTTTTGTCCCTGGACAGACTGACAGCACTGCTGCTGATGCCGCCGGAGGCCGACGGGTCCAGGTACTGTTTCACTCCCCGGCTGTCCGTACAGGAGAGGTAATGGTAAGTCCGTCCATAGTAGGACAGCGGTTCGTAGGTCCACTCATAGCGGCCTATGTCAAAGCCTTCCGCGTCATCCGGGAAGATGAGGCTTTTGCCGCTCAGCCAGACCTGGTGGAGGTTTCCGTCATGGGCGACTGCATAGTAATCATTTCCCGACTTCAGATACATCACATAGGCGGCGCCGGCAGCCGGCCAGGTCCCGCTGCTCGTCACGACCGTTCCGGTGACGGAGAAGCTGTCCTGCATAAAAGTGACGACCTTCTGGTCCTCATCGGGGGAGGCCTGAATCACCTGGGTCCCGCCTTTGGCAAAGTGGACGGCGCACAGAGTGTCCTCCTTCTCCATCTCCAGGGCGTCCGCATAGGTCACTTTCACCTGCACGGGCGCAGCGGGCTCGATCGTCCTTCCTCCCGCCAGGATCCGGATATCAAAGAATCTGGCGAAGCTGATCCCGAAGGTATCCTCTTTCCCGTCCTCACCGGTTTCCGGATCGGTCTCTGCATCGTTTTTCTTCGCGGAAGCCTGGTTTTCCCTGCGGATCGCGTCTTTTGCCTTTTCCAGATATTTTCCGTACTCTTCGCTTTCCGGGAGGATCTCCCGGACCTCCAGCTCCGCATTAGCCGGAATAGCGGCTTCAGGCCCGCAGGTCAGGGTGATCAGATAACCCACTCCGTCACTGGCCAGGATCCTTTTTGTGATCGTCGTGCCCATGACGGCAAAGACCGAGAAGCCCTCCGCCTCAAAGGTCACCTGCTCGAGAGTCTCGCCGGCCCCTTCTGTCCGGGTCTCCAGGACAACCGGCTTCTCCTCCTTCCCCTCAAAATGGACCGTGTTCACCTCTTCGTTCCCGGCCTTCTCGATCGCCTGGCCGTAATCGATCTGCACCGCCACAGGTCCCTGCGGTTCGACCGCCACACCGTCCACCTCGATGGTGATGTCAAAGAGACGCACCCAGGAGACTGTCACATTTGTATCCGTTTCAGGGGCAGCAGCGCCCGCATTTTCCGCGGCCGCGGAAGTACTGCCTGTATTCCCTGCTGTTTCCGCGCCCCCCTGGTCTGTGGGAGACGGATCGTTTTCTTTTTTCCCGGACTCTTCTCCGGACTTCTTCCCGGACTCTCCGGCGTCGGTCCCTGTGCCGGCTGCGCTTTCCGCTTCCCCGGACTTTGACCCGCCGGTCCCTGCAGCGGCTTTAGCGCCCGCTTCCGGGCTCTCCGCCTGAGGACTGCCGGCCTGACCGGACCCGGAACCGCCCGCCTGACTCTCCGCGACCGCTGCCTGGGCCTGGTCACAATAGGCCTGATAGCTCTTTGAATCCTCCTTGATCTCAACCACCACAAGGGAGGCGCCGGCCGGAATGCCCGCGTCTTCCCCGTAACTTGCCGTCACTGTATAATCCGGTCCCTTAAAGACCAGCGTGTCCGCGACCCCGCGGGGGCGGGCCTCCTCTTTTGTCTCCCCTGTGGAAGCCTCCTTCGCGGCCTCTGCCGCTGCGCCGGTCTCCCCTGTGGACGCTTCCGCGGCCTCTGCCGCTGCGCCGGTCTCCCCTGTGGATGCCTCCTTCGCGGCCTCTGCCGCCGCTCCGGTCTCCCCCGTGGAGGACGCTTCCACGGCCTCTGCCGCCGCTCCGGTCTCCCCTGTGGAAGTTTCCTCTTCCGCCTCCATAGTGATCAGGGTCCTGCCCCGGCCGGCTTCCTCCTCGGAGGTCAGGCCCTCTCCCGCGGGCTCCTCAGACTCCTGTCCGGGATCCTGCTCAGCGTCCTCATCCTCCGTGGTAAAAAAGGTCTTCCCGGACTCCTCCTCCGTATTTGAGGAATCCTCCTCAGCACCGGAATCATGCCCTTCATCAGCGCTGACATTCCCGGCCTTATCATCCTCTTCGCCCTCAACAAACTCCGTCTCTCCGGAAATGCCCCCCTCCTCAGCGGTCCCGTCCCGGACTTCACCGAATTCAGAAGTCTCCTCCCCAGAAACAGCCCCCTCCTCAGAGGATCCATCCTGGAATTCATCGGGCTTAAACTCCTCCTCGCCGGAAACGGAGACCTCCTCAGAGCTTCCGTCCTGGAATTCATCGGGTTTTAAGCCCTCCTCGCCGGAAGCGGGCTCCTGCCCGGAGGACTCCTCCGGTACAAAAGCCTCCCCACCAAAAGCAGACTCCGCCGGGGAAGCTTCCTCCGGAGAGGTTCCTTTCTGAAACTCCGGGGATCCCTCCTTCTCAGAGTCATCCTTCACAGCCTCCTGGCCGAATCCCTCCTGGTCAGTCCCGGTCTCCGCAGGGGTCTCCTCCGGAGTCTTCTCACCGATTCCCTCCTGTTCATCGAGCAGCAGCTCCACAGGTGCGGCCGACGTCGCGCCTTCCCCGGGGAAATCCTCCCCGAATTCTCCATCCGTCCCCTGCTCTTCCCCGGGAAACCCGCCTGCCCGGAGCGACCTGTCCGAAGATCTGGAAAGGCTATAGGAAGCCACGATCACAATTGCCAAAAGCAGCAGGAGCATCTTCTTGAAATGTTTTTTGAAAAATCCCGTCCAGTTCTTCACTTCTCACTCCTTCTGTAAAACGGTTCTATCTATGAAAGTTCTTTTTTGTTCATGAAAAATGTTATGTCTGTCATTTTGATCACACAGACTAATCTTCTATGATTATAACGTTACAGTTCAGGCCCACCTAAAACCCGAGTTTAACGGCGCGCGGTGCACACGGAGTGTATTGGAATCACCGCGCGCAAGGTTACATGTACACGCCCTTCGAGGGGGCGTGTACAGATAACATTATAACAGCTGCCGGCATAAATAATCCGTCAAACCATCTGCAATTGAATGGTAATTGCATGGTATTTGTGACAACAGAGTTCACCCCCGCACACACCGGGCGGTTCACTCTTTCCGACCATGCCGCTCGTCAGAGCGAAAAACGCTGCCGGGCGTTTTTGTCACGCTTGACCCCTCTGCCAAAGTCTGAGAAGATTAAAATCAACGTACATTGCAATGCCAAAGATTACTTTAACATATGGAGGCGTCCCATGGCGAAAGAAGAACGCAAAGGTGAGAACCAGAAGCTGAAGCTGCTCTATCTGCTGAAGATCTTTTCAGAGGAGACCGACGAGGGGCATTTTCTCACGATGCCGCAGATCATCGATCACTTGTCTGCCTGCGGCGTCAACGCCAATCGCAAGACCCTCTACCAGGATTTCGAGGAGCTTCGCCACTTCGGAGTGGATATCATCTCCCTGAGAGACGGACGGGACTACTGCTACCATATCGGCAAGCGTGATTTTGAACTGCCGGAGCTCAAGCTTCTGGTGGATTCTGTCCAGTCCGCCAAATTCATCACGGACAAAAAGTCCCAGGACCTGATCAAAAAGCTTGAGTCCTGTGTCAGCAAATATGAAGCCAAAAAGCTCCACCGCCAGGTCGTGATCTCCGGCCGCATCAAGGCCATGAACGAGAGCATCTACTACAACGTGGACAAGCTCCATGAAGCCATCAGCTCTGACGCGCAGATCCGGTTCAAGTATTTCCAGTGGACAGTAAAAAAGGAAATGCAGCTCCGCAAGGACGGCGCATGGTATCAGATCAGCCCCTGGGGCCTGATGTGGGACGATGAAAATTACTACCTGGTCGGATATGACGCGGAAGAAGGAAAGATCAAGCATTACCGCGTTGACAAGATGGTCAGCATTTCTGTCACCGGGGACAGGCGCGAGGGCAAAGAGCAGTTCGAGGCTTTCAACATGCCCCGCTACGCCCGCAGCCTCTTCGGCATGTTCGGCGGCGAGGAGACGCGGGTCACGATCGAGGGAGACAATTCCATGGTCGGCGTCCTGATCGACCGCTTCGGGAAGGATATCCCGATCACGCCGGTCGGTGAAGACCGCTTCCGCGCCCATGTCGACGTGGCCGTCAGCAACCAGTTCCTGGGATGGATCATGGCGCTGGGGACCGGCGTGAGGATCGTCTCTCCGGAACCGGTCGTCGAAAAGATGAAGGCGGAGATCCGGAGACTATCGATGCAGTACGGCTGCTGACCCGGGACTCGCCCGCGCGTCCTGCGCGCGTATCCCGCGACTAAAGTTACGGGTATTGCGCGATGAAGAATGAACCGCACTCAATGCTGCCCCCTGCGGCCCCTCATATGTGCAACATGCGCAACAAAAGGCTGTCATCTCCCTTCCGGCGGCCAGGGCCGCAGATCACAGCTCACGTCCCCCCGAAGGAAATGCACCTGTAAGGCCGTGTTCAGCGGCCCTGTATAGAAGGCAATGGATTTTTTGTGAAAACCGCTTGACGGACATTGCATATTGCACTATTATAAAGATGTAAGTTGCGTTTCACATGAAACATTTTTCCTGATTTTCTCCGGGGACATGCACCTGATCCATTGCCGGCCCGATATTTTTTCCCCGCGCAATAGAAATGATACCCGAAATGTTGCACATATGCAAGATGCAACATGCAACATGAGAAAATCCAGTGACATGTGGTTACAGTTCAGACCCACCTGAAACGCGAGGCGTTTTTGAGCGGTTTTCAGCGAAAAAACCCGAGTTTAACGGCGTTCAAGCGTCAACAATGCTTCGCATTGTGTAAGCGCATTGGAATCGCTGAACGCAGCGTTACATGTTCACGCCCTTCGAGGGGGCGTGAACTGTAACAACATGTGCAAGGAGGTTACGCCATGACATTCGGAGAAAAAGTCCGTACAGCCAGGATCGAGAGGGACCTGTCCCAGAAGGAACTCGCCAGAAGGACAGGCATCGCTGTCCGGACGATCGTCAATTATGAGACCGGCGCCCGGCGCCCCAAGCGCAGGGAGAGCTATGTTGCTCTGGCCGAAGTCCTGGACGTCGACCTCCACTCGCTCATGGATGACAACGCGGCCTTCGTGATCCAGGCCTCCGAGAAATTCGGCAGCCGGGGACAGCGGCAGGCGGAAAAGCTGGTCGAAGATGTCAAGGCCCTGTACGCGGGCGGAGAACTCAACGAGGAAGACATGGACGCCATGATGAGAGCGATCCAGGACGCCTACTGGGAGGCAAAAAAGATCAACCGCAAGTATGTCCCCCGGAAATACCGCCCGGAACCGGATGAGGACGCCGAATGACAGACACCGCGAATGCATCGTCCTTCCGAAGGGAGTGATGTTATATGAAGAGAAATCCCTATGATCTTCCAGGAGAGCTGATCAGAAAATACTGGAGCAATGACCCCTTTTACATTGCGAAAATGATGAAGATCACAGTGATGCCCAGAAGTGACTTTGTCAGGCAGAAGGGGGCCTTTGTCATCGTTCTCGGAAATGCCTTCATCCTGATCAACGAAAACCTGTCCCGGCAGATGCAGCGGATCGTATGCGCCCATGAACTGGGACATGCGCTGCTGCACAGGCAGCTCTGCAGGCAGAACCGGAAAGCGGCGATCTATGAGATGATGCTCTTTGACATGAAGGATCCCGCCGAGAGGGAGGCCAATATCTTCGCCGCGGGCCTGCTGATCGATGACAATGAGATGCTGGAATACCTGAAGAGCGGATACAGCCTGCTCGAGACCGCCCGGGCCATGGACACCAATGTCAACCTGCTGTCGATCCGCCTCCATACCATGCAGAACCGGATGGAGCACCCCGAGAATCTCCCCTGCATGCCCGGCAGCGGCTTTCTGGGAACCATCGGGGATCATGCCGGCTACTGATCCCCGCGGTTTTCTGCTGCCCGAACGCATGCCTGCATGACCCCAAAGGCTTTATGCCTTTTTATTTTTTGATCCGGCAGCGAACAGATATTCTGAATAAATGTTCCCGGGCGGGAAACGCGGCTATACTGCATAAACGTTATCCGGAAAACGCGGCTGTTCTGCATAAACGTTCCCGGCCGGAAAACGCGGCTGTTCTGCATAAACGTTCCCGGCCGGAAAACGAATAGGAAAAAATGATTTCCGCGGGAGGTGACCCCTATGAATACCGGCTGCGGGCCGCCCGACAGCAGCGTTTACATCGCGATCGACATGAAATCCTTTTACGCGTCCGTGGAATGTGTCTACCGCGGCTTCGATCCCCTGAAGGCCAATCTCCTGGTCGCGGATCCGTCCAGGTCCGACCAGACCATCTGCCTGGCCGTCAGCCCGGCCCTCAAGGCCATCGGCGTCCCCGGCCGGCCCAGGCTCTTCGAAGCCAAACAGGCCATCCGCCGCTATGAGCGCCGCCACCACACAAAGATCTACTATGAGACCGCAGTCCCCCGCATGGCCGAGTATGAGCGCGTCTCCGCAAAGATCTACTCCGTCTACCTCAAATACGCGGCGCCCGAAGACATCCATGTCTATTCCATCGACGAGGTCTTTATCGACTGCACACCCTACCTGGGCTTCTACAGAGAAGCCGCGGACAGGCAGTCCCGGGAGGACGGAAGGCCGGTCCACCCCGCCCACGTCATGGCCATGACCATCATCCGGGATGTCCTGAGGACCACCGGGATCACGGCCACCGTCGGCATCGGGACCAATCTCTATCTGGCCAAGGTCGCCATGGACATCGTGGCCAAAAAAGCGGCTCCGGACCAGGACGGCGTCCGGATCGCGGAGCTCAACGAATCCTCCTACTGCTTCCTGCTCTGGGACCACCGGCCTCTGACGGACTTCTGGCAGATCGGCCCCGGCAAGGCCAGTCATCTCTACCGGATGCATCTCTACACCATGGGCGACATCGCCGCCAGGTCCCAGTGGGACGAGGCCGTTTTCTATCGGGAATTCGGGATCGACGGCGAGATCCTGATCGACCACGCCTGGGGGATCGAGCCGGTCACCATGGCGGACATCAAAAAGTACAGGTCCAGTGACCACAGCATCTCCAACGGCCAGGTCCTGCCCAGGCCCTATGAATACGAGGAGGCCAGAGTGGCCTTCGCGGAGATGATCGAGCTCCTCTGCGCCCAGATGTTTAAGAAAAATATGGTCTGCAGGGGCGTCACCTGGTGGGTCAGCTATGACTACAAGAGCCTGGACCACTGCCCGGACTACGACGGCGAAGTCACCTGTGACTTTTACGGAAGACTCCACCCCCGCCACAGCAATGGAACCGTGCGCCTGTCCGTCCCGACCAACAGCGTCTCCACCATCCGCGCGGGCCTGCTGGACCAGTTTGACCTGAAGACTGACCACCGCCTCCTCTACCGGCGCCTGGGCGTCAACGCCATCCGGCTCGGCGAGGACACAGGCAGCTACCAGCTGGACCTCTTCACAGACTATGACGCCCTGGAGAGGGAACGCAGGATCCAGGGCGCCATGCAGGAGATCCGCCAGCGCTACGGCCCCAACGCCGTCCTCAAGGGCATGAACCTGCTCAAGGGCGCCATGACCAGGGAGCGCAATACACAGATCGGCGGCCACAAGGCCTGAGGACCGGAAAAGGCAGGACACGAAGAAAGGAGGCTGCTATGGTACCCGCGATCGGATATATGACCATGCCGGCAGGCTTCCCCTATGCCGACGTATTTCTGCGCGGCCGGCCGAGACACGGGCTGGCCGGCAGACTGCAGACCTACGATGCCTTTTACAGAAAGCATCCGCCCATGAGCACCGTGCAGCGCGCCAAGCTCTTCGCTCCATTTGATGCCCTGCGGGGCTTCCAGGAGGCGATCGCCGGCAAAAGGGCCCGGTACGAGGACCGCCGGATCCTGACAGAGGGCGAAAAGGAGGAACTGGACAGGAGGATCGGCATCCTTCACAGCCTCACCCTCAACAGCCGGATGGCGAGGGAAAACTGTGTGTCCGCAAGGATCACATACTACGTTCCCTGCCAGGACCCGGACCACGATGCCTATCAAAAACAGGGCAGATACGAATCCGTGACCGGAACCGTCAAAAAGATCGACCCCGTGTCAAACGCCATCCTCCTGGATGACCAGTGGATCCATTCAGACGACATCTGTCAAATAGAAAGTGACCTGTTTCCCGATTCTGACAGCACGGGATGCTGACAGCAAAAGAGGCCCCCGGGGATGATTCTCCGTTTTTCCACTCAACAAAAAAACTGAAACCCGCTCGTTTCAATCCGGCATATTGAAAATCTGCTTTTCAGCAAATATAATCAGAATAGCTTCTGTAATTTCCCCAAAAATAAGAAGGGAGCCCAAAGATGATGGACCATGAAATGCCGGTTGCAAACCTTTCTAATGAAAATGAGTCCCACCAGAATTTCCTGCAGGTCGTATACCAGGTAAATAATATTGCCTGCCTGTTCAGCCAGAATGACGACGGCAGTCTTTCCGCCGTATATGTCACACCGTCATTCGTCACATTGATGGAATGCGACACGCAGGAACAGGCGTTGGAGCTTATGGACGGAGACAACCTGTTCTCAAATACCTGGCCGGAAGACCGCGGGATCCTCCGGAATATTCTGACCAACCATGTCAGTGCGAACGGTGAGCATGATATCACGATCCGCCGGACCACCTGGAAGGGGAACCTGATCTGGTGCGTGATCCACTTTGCTTTCATTGACAATTACGGAAAGCAGTATATTTACGCGACTTTTACAGACATCACCCGGTGGAAACGGTATGAGGAACAGCTGCAGAGCGTTTACACCAGCCTGGGTGAAAGCTTTCATCAGACCAACGACGATCTGCTCGCCCGCGTGCGCGCCAACCTGACTGAAAACTACGTTGAGGAAGCGAACGGCACTTCAAATTTCATCCCGGAGCGCAGTGAAAAGAGCTATACGGATTATCTTGAGATACGGTCTTCCTATCTGCCGATCGCGGAGGAGCGTCAGCTCTTCCTTGACACCTTCAGTATTGACGCATTGACAAAATCCTACATGGACGGCGTAGTGGCGGTGAACAAGGTGCTCTACTCCCGCCTTCCCAACAACGCGGTCTTCTATGTGAAGATCACCGCCAATGTCACCCGGCATCCCATGTCCGGCAATCTGATCGCCTTCATTACAGAGGAATCGAATAACCCCGAGAAGCTGGCCACCACCATAAACGGCAAGATCCTGGCCAAGCAGTTTGACCTGGTGGCATATATCGCCCGCGATATCTACGACGTGGCCATCGGTGATGCCAGCATGATCGCCCACGGCAACATCTTCCCCAAGATCAAGCACGGGTCTTACCGGGAATATCTGGAGACACAGATCATTCCCGCCCTGCCGGAAGACGAAGCCTACCGGCAGCGGATCCGCGAAGCGATGGATCTGAAAACCGTATTCGAAATGTTCAAGATCAAGGAACCCTATTCGGTGGATATCGAAGTGGACATGGAGGACGGGCATTTTTATAAACGCTTTGACTTCTATTCTGTTGACCCGGAATCCGAATACTGCATCGTTCTGAAAACAGACACGACAGAAGTCCGTCTCGAACAGCTGGAGCAGGAAGAGCGCAAACTCGAACTCGAATACAGCAAGCAGGAGCTGGCTGATACAGACGGCATCATGGCCGACGCCGGCTTCGGAATGTGGCATATGACCCTGGAGGAGGGCAAGGCCTCCCGGCTGCGCGCAAATGACAAGATGAAAGAACTCCTCGGGATCGCCGGCAAGGATCTGACAGAGGAGGAAATCTATGACGCGTGGTATTCCCATGTTCCCGAATCGGAAAGACCGGGCGTCATGAAACGGATCGAGGAGATGCTCTCCGGAAAACTGTCCGAGTGCATCAACCTCTGGATCCATCCGGACGGCCATGAGATGTATACACGATTCGGCGGTACCGTTGTGGCCGATGAAAACGGAAGGCAGAGTCTGCGCGGATATTACAGCGATGTAACGGAATCCGTCCGCGAGGACCGCAACCAGAGAGATGCGCTGGCCAACGCCCTGGTCGCGGCGGAGCATGCCAATAAGGCCAAGACCGCCTTCCTCAATAATATGTCCCATGACATCCGTACCCCGATGAACGCGATCGTCGGGTTTACGGCCCTTGCCACCTCCCATATAGATAACAAGGAAGAGGTAAAGGATTACCTGAGCAAGATCACGATATCCAGTCAGCATCTGCTGTCCCTGATCAATGACGTGCTGGACATGAGCCGGATCGAAAGCGGCAAAATGACGCTGGATGAGACAGCGGTCCATCTGCCCGACCTGATCCACGACCTGCGGACGATCATTCACGCGAATGTATCATCCAAGCAGCTGAACCTCAATATCGAGACGCAGAATGTCAAAAATGAAGATATCATCGTCGACAAGCTGCGCATGAACCAGGTCTTCCTGAACATTCTGTCCAACGCCATAAAGTTCACGCCAAACGGCGGAACGATCAGCTTCTGTGTATCGGAAAAGAACTCTCCCATCCCCGAGCACGCCGTATTTGAATTCCGCATCAAGGATACAGGCATCGGCATGAGCAAGGAATTCCAGAAGACGATCTTTGAAGCCTTTACACGTGAGAAGACCAGTACCGTCAGCGGAATACAGGGCACAGGCCTGGGCATGGCGATCACCAAGAGTATCGTGGATATGATGGGCGGCACCATTTCCGTCAACAGCGAGGAGGGCCTGGGGACCGAGTTCATCGTGACGATCCCCTGCCGGCTCAGCAATGATGCCAACGAGATCGAAAGCATGCCTGAGCTTCAGGGACAGAGGGCCCTGGTCGTGGACGATGACACAGACAGCTGCCTGTCCGTATGCTCCATGCTCCGAAAGCTCGGGCTGAGATCAGACTGGACGAGCTCCGGCAAGGAGGCATCCATCCGCTGCAAAGAAGCCAGGCAGCAGGAAGACCCCTTCAGCGTCTATATCGTTGACTGGCAGATGCCCGACATGAACGGACTCGAGGTGACGAGGAGGATCAGGCAGATAGCCGGAGAAGAGGCTTCGATCATCATCCTGACCGCCTACGACTGGGCGGATATTGAAAAGGAAGCTGCAGAAGCGGGCGTGACAGCCTTCTGCTCCAAGCCCATTTTCATGTCGGAGCTCCGCAATGTCCTGTCAGCGCCCTCCCATGCCGGTGAGAACAAGGCCGAACCCGAGGAGAAGAAAGTCGACCTCACAGGCAAGAAGGTCCTGCTGGCGGAAGACAACGAAGTGAACCAGATGATCGCGGTGGCCATTCTCACGGAGTCAGGCCTGGAAGTCGTGATCGCCAACAATGGCGAAGAAGCTGTCAGACTGATGGAGGAAGCGCCTGCGGGAACCTACGATATCATCATGATGGATATTCAAATGCCTGTCATGGACGGCTATAAAGCGGCCCGCCTGATCCGGGCCATGGAGGACCGCGAAAAGGCGGAAGTCCCGATCGTCGCCGTCACGGCGAACGCCTTCGAGGAAGACCGCAAGCTTGCTCTGGAAGCCGGTATGAACGGGCATCTGGCAAAACCGTACGATATCCCGAAAATGCTGGAGACCCTGACAGACCTGATGGCATAATGACCGCGCCTCCGCGCCGGAACGCAAAAACGCCTTTGGCACATCAAAGCCAAAGGCGTTTTTTATTCCCATTATTCCCATATGTTGTTCCCATATGGAAGACCGGGATCAGCGGAACAAGGAGTCCCGGGCTGATCACGGTGGCGGCAATGATTCTTCAGATGTCGATGTGATAGGTAAGCGCGTCCGCATCAAGACCTGTGGTTGCCCTGAAGGCCCTGATATAAGCAGACAGCTGGGCTTGGTATCTCACATCCAGGTCATTGCCGTCGGCGTTGGTCTTGTAATCTATGATGTGCCACCTGCCGTCCCTGGAATAGATCACGTCCATGACTCCGTTCCAGACAGTGGCTTCGTCCGATTCGTCCTTATAGCTGAAGGGGACCTCGCAGTAGACCTCATCGGCGGCAAGGAGGGTCCCGAGAATATCCTGAGGCAGCCCGTTTGTCTGGACATAGCCTCCGCTCCGCATCCGGTCCGCAGCCTTGAGCAGGGTCTCTGTCAGCTCGCCCTCATAGTCCTCCGTGCCAGGTGCGCTGTATTCGCGGATGATCTCCCCGACTGCGGCTCCCGCGTCCACGCTGTTGCGGGTCGTCACCAGCATCTCCATCAGCTTGTGCGTCATGGTGCCCAGCAGGGTCGCAAATCTGCGGCCGCCGGCAGGGCCCTCTTTCTCTTCCTCTGCATCGGCTGCCGGCTCCGGCGCCTCTTCCCCGCCGCCGGCCTCTGGGGACTCCGAGAGCTTCGACAGAACATGAAGGCGGCTGGGATTCTCCACCCTGAATGTGGCCTCTTCAGCTGAGCGGTCGTTCAGAACCGTCTCCTGGTCTGCCGCCTCATACAGGGCTGCGGCGCCGATCTCCTCACCGGCTTTTGCCGCGGTCCCTGTGCTGTCACCTATGATTTCAAAGATGTCAGACAGCCCCGCCTCCGTGACCGGGCCCCATTTGGAGTTTATGCTCTCCTTCCCGCTTCTGACCTGGACCCTCTTGCAGAGAATGAGGACATTCCGGGCCCTTGTAGCGGCCACATAGACCAGCCGATGCCCTTCCGCCTTGAGCGCTTCCGTCTCCGCATCCTTCTCGTCGGAATAATCGGCTGTGGAGAAATATGTTTTTGCTCTGCCGTTCCCGTCCCGCTCCCCCTCCAGGGAGAAAATGTAGCCCTCTGATCCGGTGTCTCCGTGGATCATCCGGCAGGTTCCCGAAAAGCTGCTGTTCGACGCTGCCGCCAGAATGACGATCGGTGCCTCCAGGCCCTTGACCTTATGCAGGTTGGCCATATGTACACAGTCCTTGTCCGCCGTCAGGCTCAGGCAGCGCTCCTCGCCCGATGCGCCTTCGATCAGCCCCCGGATATAGGCGGCGCCGTCCCTGAGCGAGATCACCAGTCCTGACCTCTCCGCATTTCTGATCAGCTCCAGGGCATAGTAGACCACTTCCAGATTCTCTGCCGGAACCGTCCGGTAGAGGCAGTACTCGTCCATGATCCTCGCGTAGAGGGCCGCCGGGGAGAGCCGCAGCGCCATGGCATGCAGCTCCTTCAGTCTTTCGATCTGACCGGCCACCTTCAGGGCCGTTTCATCGGCACAGGCTCCTATGTCAAAGGCAGCCTTTAAGGACACGGTCCCGCCGCAGGCCTTAAACCGGAGAATGTCCTCCTTTGTCAGGGCGATCAGCCCGCCGGTCAGGGCCCCGTAAAGCGCAAGGGAATCCCCGGCATCCGCGGCCGCAGCATAGATCAGGCTCAGCTCGTACAGGGCCTGATTGGACGCGAAGGGGACATCTCCCTCCACCCTTGCGGGGATCTTCCTGCTGTCAAGCTCCGCCATGATGGGCCCCAGCCACTTCTTGCCGTAGGTGATGACCATGAAATCGCTGTAGCGGACCGGGCGCAGGTCCTTCTCCTTCTCGCCCCGGATCAGAAAGCGGTCGTTGCCGACAAGGCTTTCTATGATACCCGCAATCTGGACAGGATCCGTCATATCCGGATGCTCCGCCTCCGCCTGCCCGCTATAGGCCTTATAGGTATAGACGCCCTGGAATTCTCCCTCCGTCTCCTCAGGCAGGGGGATTTCCTCAAACCTGCTCTGGTTTTCCGTTTCCTCCGGGAGGAGCGCCGTGAATACCCGGTTGAAGTATTGGCAGAGGGTCCTGGTGGAACGGAAGTTTCTGGACAGGGTCAGGATGGAACCGCCATTTTTCTCGAAGAGCCTCTTGACCTTGAGGAAGGAGGTCACATCCGCGCTCCGGAACCGGTAGATCGACTGCTTGGGGTCTCCGACAATGAAGAGCGAGCCCGGCCGCGGAACACAGGCGCTCCACTGCGGGACCGGATGCTCCGCCGCCAGATAGAAGAACACCTCCGCCTGCATGGGATTGGTATCCTGGAACTCGTCGATCAAGAAATAGCTGTGCCGGTCGTAGATATAGCGGATCAGTCTCCCGTCCGCTTCGGCGTCGCGCCTGAGCATGTTCCGGAGATAATAGAGATAATCAAAAAAGGTCAGGCTCCCCTTTTCGCGGAGCGCCTGCTCCATCACGGGAATGCTCCGGATGAGGAAGGTCATGGAGGCATCATACTGGAGCTTCTGCAGCCTTTCCAGAAGCCCGCCTTCCCGGCCGGCCGTGCACTCCAGCCACTTCCCCTGTTTTCCGCCAGGTTCAAACACGTCCCCCAGGGAAACAGCGTACCGGTCCAGGGCCTCCGGGATCAGACGGATATCCTTGAGATCCCTGATGCCGAACATCAGGTTCGTGTAATTATGGCTCCAGCGCCCCCGGATATTTTTATAGATCGTCCCGATCTTGTCCCAGGCCTCACGGCTGCCCTTATTTCCATCGTATTTCAGCTCAGGATGATCCAGGAGGCACCTGACCGCATCGATCAGTTCGCTCCGCTCCGCGGCAAAATCCCTGTCGATATCCACGACCGCATTCTCATGGAAATTGAAATGAACATTGCGGTTGTTCATCACAAAGGAAATGCCCTGCACAAAGACATCCTGGGCATTGCGGTGGAGGGCCTGGAAGGTCCTGGCAAGGCCCTGAAGCTCCCCGCCGTATTCTCCGCCGCAGATCTTCACATACTGCTGCTTATAAATGGTCGCCGCATCTTCGTCGGAAACGATGGAGGCATCCGAAGGGATCTGCGCTTCGGACGGATGCTCGGAAAGGACCATGCCGCAGAAGGAGTCAATGGTCCCCATGAAGCACAGGTCGATATTCCGGAGCGCGATCCGGCAGCGCTCCCTGGTCTCATCCGTGGGCGCGGGGAGCGAGCCCGGCCTGCTCTCCTCATCGCCGGTAAATGCCGGATTGCTCCTCTCGATCAGCAGTCTCTGGAAGCGGTCGTAGAACTCTCCCGCCGCCGCCTTCGTAAAGGTAATGGCGCAGATCCTGCTGATATCGAGGCCTGCCTCCACCATGGCCGCCATGCGGTTTACCAGCATCGTGGTCTTGCCGGAGCCTGCTCCCGCTTCCACAAAGAAGTTTTCCTTGATCCCGGAGACGATCCTGCTGCGGGACAGCTTATCTTTTTCAAGGCTTGTCATATTTTCTGCCATTTCAGCTCACCGCCCCCTCTTCCTTTTCTTTTCCGCAAATGGCCTTATACCTGCAGAAACGACACGGGTCGTCACCGTCCTCCGCCTTCTGTGCCGCCGGGAAGTCTCCGCTCTCCATACTCTTTTTAAAGAGCGTGAGCCTCTCAAGAAGCTGCCTCTTCATATCATCGTCGTAGCGGCAGGTGACAGTTTCGCCAAGGCGGATATAGCGGTATTCCCCGCCGGAGACATGAAAGCCTCTCTGTTCCATCAGATAGGCGTAGAGAATGACCTGCAGGCAGGTCCCGATATCGTCCTGTTTATGCCCCACGGTTCTTCCGCTCTTGAAGTCCACGACCAGATAGGTCCCGTCCTCCAGCTTCTCCACCCGGTCCGGGAAGCCGTGGATCCTGACGCCGCTCTCATGCGTGCAGGAAATATCCTCTTCCTCCAGCGCGATCTCCCTGTGCGGGTCCATGCCATAGGCAGTTTCCATCATGTCCAGGAACTGGTTCCTTACCGGAGGTACATTCTCGGCGATCAGGGGCGGATGCTCCCGGATAAAGCGGTCAAAATACGCCTCCGACAGGGACAGGAAGTCCTCCATGCCCATATCTCTGCCGCCCAGCTCCTCCATCAGCGAGTGCGCCAGGGTGCCGGTATCCAGGGCGTTCATGACCTCAAAGGGATCGTATTCCTCCGGCTCCGGGATCCCGAGGATATAGCCCAGCATGAACCGGCGCGGGCAGCCGAAGAAGGTGTCCAGCGCCGTGGGCGACCAGGCCCTGTCCAGGTTCCATGGAACAGCGGGGCTCTCTGTCCTGGCTTCTTTTGCATCGGGGCAGACCATATCTCCCCTTGTATAGGCCTCTCCGATCCGTCTTGAAGCGGAGATGGCGGGCTCAAAATATCCCACTCTGACGGTGTGGTCTTCCAGTTCCTGAGCAGAAGCGTCGCGCCCGCAGGCCTCCCGGAACAGCTCAAAGATCAGGGAGGAGGCATTGTCCTTTTTCAGCTCAGAGACATTCAGGCCGGCGTAGGATACCGACAGGTCTGTTCCGAGCGCCGAAGCCAGCCTGGCCAGAGAAAGCAGCTGTTCTCTTTTCCGCAGGATCCTGCCATCCGCCGTCCAGCTTTCTGCGTCCGGTCCGAACAGCTCCAGGTCCGCGTCCAGGAGCAGATAGTTCTCCTTGGGGGATCCCGGATAATTCGACGCCGACATGCCCCCCAGATACAGGTGCTGCCTCAGTGACCCGAAGGCACCCTCGATCCCCGTCACATGGAGCTTTCCGGCCTCGCTCCGCTGGGAGCAGACCGTGATCTTCAGTACATTGGGAATGATGTCATCCGCGGACTTGTCGAGCCCGGAGCTGCGGATCACCTTCAGCTCCTCGTAGATTGCCCTTGCTGCGGAAATATCCAGCATCATGAGCAGGCGCTCGGCATTCGTACCGCTCCCCCTGCGGATATAGGCGTATCTGGAGATAAAGTCTTCCGCGGGCAGGCCGAGCTCTCTTCCCATGATCTCCAGACAGGGAATGCAGCTTTTCTTTCTGAGGATGGCCTTATATCCCCTGGAATCCTCTTTTCGGGCAAACGCAAGCTCTTCCTCTACCGCCTTCCGGAAACCGGCGATCCGCTTCTCGTTGACCGCGGCGTCGTTTGTGAGGCGCAGGTCTCCCAGGACCTCATAAAAGGTGGTCCAGCTGAAGTTTTCATCCTTCTCCGGGAACAGCTCATACAGCTTTGACCTGTCAAAAGCCCTGCTTGAAAGGAGCTCGCCGATTGCCGCCGCCCCGTAGAATCCGCCGGTGATCCAGCTGTAATAGACTGCCAGGAGCCTCGCCGGATTGGAATTCATGACCGGGATCCCGCACCCGAATGTGACAGGGATGTCATAGAGCAGCGCATAGTCGAAGAAGAGCTGCCCGTAGGTCATGGCATCCGCTACAGCCACCGTGCACTGGTCCAGTCGCCTGCCGGAGTAGATATCCGTCAGGATCGTCTCCACCTCGTTCGGGGCCCCATAGCAGTTCCGGACAGCCCGGAGCTGAAGCGGCCGGCTCTGCTTTCCAAAGAGCTCCTGCAGGCTCGTCCCGGTGACCGCCCCGCCGGACACCCGGTCCAGCAGCTTTTTCTCCAGGGGATTCAACGGATACTCCTCCAGGGTCATAAAATCCGCATGGATGGTCCTGCTCTCCGCTGCCGCCCTGCGGATCAGGGTCACCGCATCCGCTGCCCCTCTGGACCTGAGCAGGGCCATATACCGCTGACAGACATGCAGCAGCGCCTCGTTTTTCTCCTTGAAAATGCCGGCCGGGAGCTTTTCCTGAATGCTCTGCTCCTCATCCTCATCAGCGGTCAGGCTTCTCATCCGCCGGATGGCCGCCGCGATTTCCTGTATGTCAGAATAGGAAGTCTTACCGAAGTAAGGCTCCCCGTTTACCGCATCCGCGACGATCGCGGCCTCCTCCCTTGCGCTGACAAAGTCCCCGGAAACGGGAATCCCGGACCGCATAAGTGCCAGACGGGCCAGCTCCGCCGCTCCGCAGATCCGCATACCGATACAGTTTATTCCATGGAGCGCCAGGCTTCTCATCAGCTCATTGCCGTTCAGCCCCGGCGCCAAAATGATCTTTTCCTTCATACAGCCTCACCCTGAGATCCAAACCCGCATGGTTATAATTTCCTTTAGAGCTCCTCCAGCATCTGGGCAGCATTCTCCTTGGGCTTGACTCCGCCAAATGCCTTGGCGATCACGCCATTCTCGTCGATCAGGTAGGTTGAGCGGATCAGACTCTTTGTCGGCCTGCCATCCTTGCCCGGGCGAAGGACATCGTAGGCTGTGATGACAGACAGGTCCGCGTCGGAGAGCAGCGTAAAAGGCAGCCCGTGCTTCTCCTCAAACCTCTTATGTGACTCGACCGTATCCTTGCTCACGACCAGCACCACTGCGCCCTTCTCCCGCAGCTGGGGATACAGGTCACGGAAATTGCATGCCTGGCTCGTGCAGCCTCCGGTCATATCCTTTGGATAAAAATAGAGGATGACCTTCTGCCCCTTATAATCAGAGAGAGAATGGAATTCCCCGTTCTGGTCCTGCAGAGAAAACTCCGGTGCCTTGCTTCCCACTTCCAGCATATCCTTATCCTCCTGAATAACAGCTCCTGATAACAGCTGTGCCGGGGATCCCCCGGCACTCGCTCTGCAAAACAGCTTTCCATAAACTATTATAAACCATTCCGGAATAATTGACACAGCGTACAGCCCATTATTCACGATAAAGGAGGCCCCTTTCCTTGCAGAAAGACCTTTCAGGCAAACATTCAGCCTTGTAAATCCAGCCATGAACTTGTGTTTACAAGTGTGGTCAACAGCCCGGCACTATGCTGAAAAAACATTCGCAGGTCATTTTCCAAAACTATTTCCGAATTTCTTATGATTTCTTTATAAATCATAAATCGGCATTTTAGAATCATCGTGTATGATATCACTTGTAAGCGGAAGACAGGAAACGGCAGTCAGAAAGCAGGATGATGACGGTTTCCTTCATAGCGAACTTCCAGCTTTCCAAAATAGATTTTCATACTCCCCCTTTATGTGGAAAAACCCTTCACCATGGCGCTGAACAAGCGGATCCAGACCGGATCAGAGCTGTGGTGAAGGGTTTTTCTATTTTCAGGAAAGAATCCGGCAGTGGTGCATGCCAAAAGTGGGAAGTGGGAAATATCGCATTGAAAACCGGGAATTATATTTTACCTGCCTTCCTTATCGCTCCGGTGTATAAGTCCAGCCTTGATCATCATGGTAGATCATCAGCTTTGTCATCCCCCCGTCGATACAGATATTTTCCCCGGTAATGAATCCTGCCTTATCAGAACAAAGGAACAGGACCATGCTGGCAATATCCATCGGATTGCCGACACGGCCGGCAGGCTGCTGCAGAGCGTCCGGCCCTTCATAGACCGTGTAAGCTGTATCGATCCAGCCCGGGGAAATGGAATTTACCCGGACCCTGCCGGCAAAGCTGGCCGCCAGGGCATGCGTCAGCGCGTCAATGCCGCCCTTTGCCGCCGTATAGCTCTCAGTCTGCGGCTGGCTCATCCGGTCACGGGACGAGGAGATATTGATGATACAGGCCCCCTCCCGGAAATACGGGGCAAACAGCTTGGACAGGTAAAACGGCGCAGTAACACCGACTGCCAGGGCATACTGAAACTCCTCATAACTGCACTCGTCTATTCCCTTCATCAGCGGCAAAGCATTATTGATGAGGTAATCGCCGCCGCCCGACTCACGGATCACCTTCTCCGCAAAGGCCTCCAGGACCGCACGATCGGAGAGATCGCCCACGTAATGACTGCCGGCTGCTTTATCGATCACATAGACCTCTACGCCCTGCTTCCGGAATTCTTCCGCAATGCATTTTCCGATCCCGCTGGCCCCGCCGGTCACGACAGCAGCCTTCGCGCCATTGGAAGAAGACGCGATGCACTTTTTGGGGACTGTCATTTTCATGTACAGGCCTTCATCGTCCTGTTCCGGTTCCGGATTCCCGGGGATGGTTTCACACATGCCTTTGGCAGACAACGCAGCTGTCACTGCCAGACAGGCTGCATCCAGAAGGTCATCCGGATTGCACTCGAATTGCCTGGCCTGATTTCTCATACCTAGCAGCGATTCTTCAGGCAGATACTTTTTCAGGATCCCTGCCCTCTCCGAAAAACCCGTATATTCTTTCTTCCGGGTCAGGACAACAGACCCCTTCAGCCTTGCAAAAGCCACTTCCGGATGACTTTCCAGAATCCTGTTTTTGTACTCCGGGTGCTTCCTCAGGAATTCATCCAGCTCCCGGATCTTCGGGATGATACTGACAGTCTGCTTCGCAAGGCTCTTACCGAGAACCCTGAGATTGGCCAGCTTCTGTTCCTCCTCCGTATCAGCATATACAGCCTGCCGGCAGGGAATCGGAAAGATCGATGATGCTTTCGGCCCCAGTTCTTTGCGGGCCTGTTTATCCGGTCTCACCTGGTCCGTCCTGCTTTGAAGTCCTATCGCCATGTCGATCAGAAAGGCATCAAACTCCGGATAGGCTTTTACCAATGCCTCAATAGAATCATGGCGCTCCATGCGCAGATCACCATGATCCAGAACACAGGTGATCCAGCCGCCTTTGCAGCCGTCGACACCGAGATATAATCCTTCATTTATGTTCAACATGGCTCGCCTCCACATTCTGCTGTATCCAGCTGTCAGGGATTATCAGTATTTTAACCTTCTCAATTTGCACTATAGAAATCAATCCATCATCTTTTTTATGCGTTCAATTTCTTCTTTCATTGATTAATCCACGTTACCAGTCCATGCGGGCTGACGCATTCGGCGCAGGCAAATCGGCGTTCAACACTTGCAGGATTATAGGGACCTGACGAAATGCCCCTTACACCATACTCCCTTTATTAAGGCATATATTACTTGAGCAAATAACAGGCTTACAGAGTCATGTAACTATACTCTGAAAGGGAGATTATTGCTTACGGCAAAATCATTTAAGGAGGCGGCAATTGAAGGAACCTTATCCGGAATCGTCTCTTTGGCAATGTCTATTGTTCGTGAAGCCATTTCCTGGGCTTTGTCTGCAATAACATCAACGTGCTCGCCTCCAAATTCAACTGCAGAAGCGTATGCTTCCGATGCAACAGCACAGCCTACCATTCCGCCCACCAGACCTGCTCCAAAGCCAACAACTGTACCAGCACCAGGGACGACAGATCCGACAGCAGCCCCTGCAAGAGCGGATCCAACAATGCTACCTCCTACCTGAGCAGCGTTTTCGGTCAGATCATAGGCCAATTGTTTCCCATCAATTGTGCCATTGGAGTAATCAATAATTGAATCAAAGGACTGAACTCCGAAAGAGATAGCTACTGCAGGAACGCCCGAATTACCGAGCGAGTTGATTAACTGATGACTCGAAGCAGACATAGTCTGTGAAACAGCAGTACTAACAAATACCGTGCCATACGCAATACCGCCTGCAACTCCGGTATCCTTTGCGACATCAATGAAAGCTTCCTGGGGAGTTATTTCGCCCTCCATAACCTTTGAGACATTATCAACTGTAGATACTGCTGCTGTAATCGAAGCAGCTATAACAGCGCTTTCCATACCGGCTTCGTGACTCTTCCTAAAAGTATCTGGAGCAAAAAGCTTTGAGGTATATCTGCGTGGATGCAGCACTGCCTCTCGTGCTTCAGCTTTTGTAACAGTACTTTTTTCAAGCATGCTGTCTATCTTCTGACATCTGGCCAGCTGATTTTCTCTCTTCTGTAAAGCCTCCTGATTTCCATTCTCTTTTAGATGTTGAATTTGTTTTTCAAGACTTTTCATTTTTTCCGAGTTGAGTTCTTTCATCCTATCATAGAAATCTTTAGGAACCTCAACCTTATCAACTTTTCCATCGTTAAAAAATTTATCGAACTTTTTGGACATCATTTTAGAAAGGCACTTTTCAGGGGAATCCCCTACAAATTTCACCTGAATTCTTTCAATGATATCTCCTTCACTATTGACTCTGATTTTATCGACATACTGGTCATTTCTTGGGTATAAATCAGGCCGGTCATCTGCTCGATAAGTTTTAATACCGGTTTTTTCCAGCTTTGCAGACATGTTCTCCTTCGCTGTACTAATCACTTCAGCCGCATAGCCTGCATGTTGATTTATATTCTGTGTTTTATAATCATTGTGTATTTTCCACTTATGAATATCTCTTAGCCCAAGTGTTGTACTCCCATCTCCAAAATCAATCCCGTTATACATTCGCTGTGCGGAATCCATTACCGCTGACCTGATTGAAGCAATCTCTGTCACAGCTTCGGTCATATTAGTTCCAAGCCAGTTAGCGATATTTCCGTCAAAGCTGTCTGGTACATCCATATACGTTCCATATTGTGATTTAACACTGCTATCGAAACTACTTCGAAGAGCAGACATACGATCGTGTAAATCAAAAGATACATTATCCAATGAACTGGATTCAAACATATCAAAATTCATAATATCCGTTCACTCCTTTGAAGTCAGAATATAGCAGACATCTTCCAATTCTCTCTGCGTGCATTTTCTAAGCTTACTTTTGACATATCTCTGCAATTCTTCCGAAGTCATAATATTAGTAAAGTCATTATCCTGCATCCCTATAACATCCTGAACCAGTTTCTGAAGTCTGGGCAATTCCGATTCTTTCCAGGCGAGCACCCCATTACATAATGAGTAACTATCGATAAGTGTATTGATCTGTTTTTTTGTCTCCCGGCTTACAGGTAAAACTTTTAAAGAATCACGAAGTTCTCTTTCACCAATCTTCTTTCTCCCCATCCAAGGCTGCATGAGCATACGAATCAAAAGCATCCTGGCAGAGCCAACCGTTCGGATTATAGTTTTGTTCTGCGGAATATATGGTTTCTCAATCACATTCGCCTTATTGATCATTGTAAGGACCGGTGCTACCCAGTTGTTCTGATAAACCACCGCCACCCCGCTCGGAAGCTTCGCTATCTCATTGACCTGATCTGCGGTCAAACCTATCGAACGTCCGACAGCTTCCCGGTCATTCGCTTCAGGCGTTCTTAGTACAACCTTTGTGTTTGTATTTTTTATAGCAGCTATATCGACAGAAGAGGGGGACTGATCAACAATAATAAAACCTTCTCCATATGTACGGATCTCCGCTATAGTCTGAGTCAGCATCTCAACTGATTTTCCAATCAAGGCAGACTCACCGCCCCCTGTAGTATTCTTTAGGAGATTATGTGCCTCCTCCAGAACTGTAACATGTTTTAGTCCATTATTATTCCCTGACTTCTGATCAACACGATATTCATTCAGAATATAAACTATCAGCCCCATAATCAGAGCTTTCGTCTCAGTTGATTTAATCCTGCTGATATCAAGTATGCAGTTTTCATCAAACAGTTTCCGATATGGTGTCTGCTCAGTTGTGAAGATAAATTTATTCAGTCCCACTGTCAGGGATTTCACACGCGTGATCAGTGCACCTCGATAGTTTGACTTGATATCCGAGGCATAATCGGATCTCTCTATGAGTTCATTTAGCTGATCAACAAGGATCTCGAAGTCAGGATACTCAGGTTCACCTCCTTCAAAGGTTGAAGAGCCGAGATCCCATCCCACTGCCTCATACGAACGCAGAATTGCGTCCTTGAAGAAAGCAGGCATAGCATCGTACATTGGCCAACAGACACTGAAAATCTCAACAAGACCATCAATGTGCTCCAAAACATGTATAGACTTTGGAAAACGGAAGGGATTGATGTTAACCAGTTCTGCAACATTTGGATTAGTTGAATAAACATTTACATCGCTCCAATGTCCAAATACATCCTTATATTCTCCCTTTGCCGGTTCAACGACAAGAAAAGGAATGCGATCCTGGTGGAGTTCCGCCAGCATCTGATATACTGTATTACTTTTTCCGGACCCTGTTGATCCCGTAATAAAGGTATGCATGTTCAGACTTTTATTGTCCAGCTCAACTATTTTGTTCGTAATCTGCCCGAGATCAAAAACTCTTCCAAGTGTCATTCGCTCTTCGGGGCGGTTCTCCTCGTCCCTGGAGAACAGATGATAGGTGGTGACTTCTTTCCCAAATTCAGCATGTTCAATGACCGGCAGACCTGATACGGTTGCTCTGGGAAGCTCCATATGAAGTCCAAGTTCTTTCCCGGTTATAGTTGTTGCGGCGTTTGTCAGAACGCTGATATCTCCATTTCTCCCATAATAGAATTGAGGGTGTAAGAAACGTGATAAATAAGTGGTCAGATCATAGTAATTCCCGACTGTTCCGGGATTATTGCTTCTCCAGGAATTGATTGCTGATACTTCCCTTCCTGAATTCTCGCCGTTCATCAGTGAACGATAATTACTTGCGGCGATTTCTGCCGCAGACATATCATCAGATAAAAAATAAGCAGCAATGTTCCACATCCCATAGCTGTCAAACTCCCTGGTCCGTTTCAAAGAATCATCGAGCATCTGGAGCATGTCTGTAATAGCCTTATTCTCTGTTGTAGTAGAGGTTGAAGTACTATAAGCGTCACTTTGCTGTTCACTGGGTGCCAGCGTATTAAGAAATCCACTGAGCTGTCCGGCAATCTGTCCGCCGACCATCGCGCCGCCTGTAAGTCCTATTCCTGCGGCAGGTGCGCCGACAATAGCTCCTCCAATCACTCCGCCGAGGGATGCCATAACCCCTCCAAGAAGAGCAGCACGCTGCTTCCCATTCATTTCCGCAAACGATTTACTTCTGGAAGTTGTTTGAGAAGTACTTTCCGAAAGCTGAACTCTCTGGAGCGGAGACAATTTTGTATACAGATCCTGGTACTCTTTACGAAGCATCTGAACCATTTGAGGAGACTGACTTTCAGCCAGAATAATCCCTATGAACTGTCTGCCGCTCATAGCCAAAGCCAGTTTTTCTATGCCCTGAACAAACTGTTCATTTGATTGGTCCGAAGCTGATTTATTGTCTCCGACCACACTTACTGAAGCAACGTTCTGCTGACGAAGGATTTTGTCAGATAAAACTGCAATATGTCTTCTGTCCCTTCTTTCAATTTTCATGCCGGGAAAATGACCTATTAAAGTGTTCTTTAATGTGTCTCCCAATGTTACTGTCGAACGTTTCTGCGATTCATCAGTTTCTGTATTGCGGACGCCTACATAAAAATCTGTTTTACGTCCGTCTGAATCCATGATAATGAATGCAGTTGCATTGTAAGTGGACAATGTGTTGAACACCGTTGTGAACTTATCTGTAACCGGTTCACCCTTCTCATAAACCATTTCTGTTACATGATACAGACGAATATTCTGAATCAGATCCTCCTCAAGAGGCAGCAATTGTCCTGCAGGTACAATCTGCATTTCACTTAATCTTGCAAGATATTTTTTTCGGATTCCATCTTCAATGATTGCAAGACGGTTTTCCATTGTCATTTCCTGTACGAGAACTTCCGTTGTTTCCTGTTTTTGCAATTCATTCATAATTTATCAGGACCTTTCTATCTCGTGGAGTTTGTCGCAGAATGCTGTATGCCAGTTGTTATCTGCCTGCAGAAGCTGTTCATCTTTAGACAATTGTGCCGCAGTCAGTTCTCTTTTGCTGGTCACTTCCTGAATAAGAACATCAACTCTGGTCATATAGATTGCAGATATTTTTGCGGAATACTGACTCAAAGAAGAATATGCTTCTTGAATCATCTTCTCTGCAATAGGTTCCACAATACTGACAGCGTGAGCGCGCCACTTTTCACAGTAAAACGTAGTCTCAAGAACAGGCTGCTGTTCAGGCTCTATAGAAGATGTTTTAAACAACTTTCCAAAGAAATCTTCCTTTGGCATAACATATTCTTCGTCTTTAATGCTCATCAACTCAGAGACCATCTCCGGGACTGAATACTCAGACAGAGGTAAGATGTCATCCTCAATTTGTATAGAATCTTCCTGATACTTTGCATTCCGGAAACATTCATCACATGTTCCCAAAATTGATGCAGACTCCAGCGCATAAGTCTGTTTAACTTCTTTTTGGAATGATTCAAACAAGCGGTTTACTTCTTCCTGTAGTTCCGATGATAAAGTAGATGCCTCTTCACTCCTTGTGATTTTCGTTTTTTTCTTTTTCCATTGATCAATCCCCTCTATCAGGGACTGTTTAGCTGAGATAAATTCTGTTGGAAAATCAAGCTTTCCCCTGCCCGCAAACATATCTTTTGAAGTCTTCAGCCTGGTCAGAATGTCATCCAGAGTCTGGATCTGTTCATAAATATCCTTATTTGTAATTTCACTTTGCAGATTTTCTTCTTCCAGAATCTTTCCCAAATTTTCAGCTTCAATTTCAAAAGCCTTTATCGCCTCATATATGTATTCCGAAATAGGGAACAGCTCTATGTATCTGCTTATGTCATTGTCATTTACGGCGGATACTATTTTTGGGGTTTTGACACCAAGATCCTGAACTACTCTTCTAAGTTTCTCTAAAAGAGCAGGCTCAATAAGGAAGAATAATTGTTCCTGAACAACATCTGTTCTCTTTAATAATCCAAGCAGATTATGCTGTAGCAATCTGGCTGATTTTCTATCCAAATAAAACAGAATCGGAGTGCTGTGCAGGTCAGTCTTTTGAAGTTCATCAACAGTTTCGACATTATCTATAGACACCTCTATGTCAGCAAACAAGTCACCTGCTGCTACAGTCCCTCCTATGACAACAAATGGATAAGAATTATCAAAGATATTTCTATTCTTTTCGAGGAAATCAGAATAATCAAATTTTCTGTTTGGGTTCTCTTCCAGCCACTTCATAAAGCTCGAAATAGCAATTGTTTTTTCATGGCGACTCCCAAGTTCCCCTTTATGAAAGAGCTGAACTAAGTTTTTACCAACTCCAGCCTGCTTAAATGATTTTTGCAGCTCTTCAAAATCCAATTTTGTTCCGGAAAAATCCAGTTCAAAATAGTACCCATTCATTTCATCATAGAAAAAATCAGGTACTTTTCCAATCCATGTCTGGAGCTTATCTTCCTGATATCTCTCAATCAAACTATTTATTCTGGGCGGATTGCCATTAAACCGCACGATCGTTTCCAATAGATATGGATTATACTCCAGTTCAGCTCGAACCATATTCTTTCCTCCTGATTATTGATTCCCCGCAAAAAGGATGGCTACACACCACCAGAAATCCGATAAAACAAATATGCACTGGGCGATTCTTTTCGCCTCAGAGAGCAGATTATCTATTTTCCAGAAGTATGGGATTTTAAAAGTAACTGGAAATACCTTTCCAGCGCTTTGTCAACACAGTAAATCAGACATCCTTTACGTCCTCTTGACATCAGAACTCTATAAATGTTTTTTATATGCTCATCGAAAGCGTCATCAGAATTGCTGACACTATGTGTATGTCCTTTCACGCCGGTGATCCAACCGCTCTTTTCATTAAAACAAATATCAGGACCCAATATAACCCCTATATAATCAACTTCGAATCCCTGCGCTGAAAAAATGCAGCCAACCTGATTAATTCCCATTGGGTGAGAGGCCCATAAATCTGCGCTTGGGGCATATTTCTGATTGAACGGGGGCCTTGCCTGAATATTGTTTGTTTCCCATGGCATTTCCCAGTCACCGATTTTGACATCTTTGTATAAGTCTCCATTCGGCTGCAGTTTTTCAGACCAGGTCCAACAATAGCCCGCGGCCAGCCTGGCTACTTGTTTCGGATTATCAGGAGGCATATTCAACTGTCGGATTTTCTTTTCAAGTTCCTGTGGAGACGTGCATACTTCAAAATAGTATTCATCTTCTGGATTAATCCTTATATCTCTGACTTCTTCGGAATGTTTATATAAAACTGCATCCAGCCAATCAAGATAATTATCTGATCCGTTGCATCTGAATTGGGAGACGAGTTCAATTGACTTAACATCTACGATGGAAACGGACGACTTCACATCATTGAGTTGATAGGCCTTGGAGAGTTTTTTTTGATAGTTTGATATCCTCTTTTTCAGGCGGTTAAATCTTTTTAAATAGTCATCACTGTTGATGGAGTTCTGCTGTTCAATCAATAATTCCAACTCAGACGTCGCTTTTTCTTCCTTCTTTTTCTCTTTGTCGAGCATCAAGGAAAAATCATTTGTTTCCGCTTTGAGTCGTTCAGCATAATTCAACGCAGCTTCTTCAATTGTTATTGAACGTCCGATTTCTTCTTTGTTGATTCCCTGATGGTCATCGATAAAGAAAACGCAAACTTTTGCGCAGTATAAAAGCGACATCACCTGCGTCAAATATGTCTGTTCATCGCTTTTATCAGTCATAAAGTTTGAAGACCTGCGAATACGATGTGCCTCATCAATTAAAAGCACGTCAACTTCGCCTTCAACAAAATGAGACGGTTTGAAATCATAAATGTTTCTTATCAATCCATCGGCGCTCGAAGTCGCAACGGTAGAAACATTTCTAAGTTTTGCTCTTAATGTGTTCCGTAATGCCTTTGATCTTGTAGTATATAAAGAATTCAAATGCGGATAATTCTTTGCCAGTTCTGCAATCACCTTCAATGCAATCACAGTCTTTCCTGTTCCCGGGCCGCCTTTTACAATTAGTGCCATTTTCTTTGTCGGATTACTGATCGATTCCTCAATCATTCCGAAGATAATATTGCTGCTTGTTAACTGGTCATCTAATAGGACGAAGTCATCTTGACCTTTAAAGATGTTCGCAGCAGCATTGATCAGATTTTTTGTAGGTCTTATGGCACAGGAGATGAATTCTCTAAAAACTTCATTTCCTCTTCCGCCTGATAGTAGTTGATCCAACTCTTCTGCAAATTGAAGAACCTGATCTGAGCCATTTAGGGGACATTTTTCAATGACAGGTTTATACTGATTGGCATATAAGTCATTGGGCTTTCCTTTATATTTGTAATTATAACAATATGCATACCCATTAAGTTCCGATTCTTCATCGTTTGCCTTTGCGACATAATTTAAAATATTCTGTTGATAGTTTAGAGCTTGTTGCGAAGGATGTGAGAGAAGCCGATATGTACCTCCAACAAAAGCTGAGACTTCAAAAACCCCAGTGTTGTAAATCTGTCTGACAGAATCATTACTCCACTGCTTTAGTTCTATATGAACGATATGCTTCTGTCCATCTTTCCCATAGCCGAACAACATACAATCTATGCGGCCGGACAGCGGACATTTGTACTCAAATGCAATCTCAACGTCATCAGGCAAGTTGGACAGAGACAGAAGACTTCGGATCTTAGCCGCATTGCTTTCCCAGGATTTCTTTTCCGAGAGGCTCCCCCCTATATGATTCAATGCGGCACCTTCGCATATCAAGTCCATAAACTGATTTGTGTCCCAATCATATATGAATTGTTTCTTTGATGAACTATATGCAACCCTCGCCATATCTGTTCTATATCCCTTTCTTAATCGAATGCTGACTTGTATTGATTATTCTACAGGGCAATTGGAGATATTCCATATGTCCATGTCATTATAGGAGGGTTCTGCGCCATGTGCAGCAAACCTCCAATATATGAAGTATAGTATAGTTTGTAACAATTTACTAGCGTAGGCCGTGGTGTTCAACACGTTTTTGTGTAAATTGACAGAAGAATACATAGTGTTTCACAAATTACGTTGAAATCACCTCCACAGAAATGGTGAGCGAAGTATAATAATCAATGTGTTAGAAATCATTATATCAATGCAGTTTCGATTTTGTTTCCACCATAATGGTGGGAAAACATGAGCGCAGCTACGGCACAACCCCATGGGCTGTAGTAATCTTCTCCGCTTCAGTAATAATCATCCCAGTTCCTTCTTTCCAGAATGCATATTTCAGGTAATTCCATCCGAGGTAATACCATCACCTGAAATCCCTTTTACAGCTTTTCCTGGCTACTACCAGGGAACTCCTTCTAAAAAAGACCGACTGCATGAATTGCATTCGGTCTTTCCCATGTCAAATCTCTATTATCATCCCATCCTGGGGGCGCGCGGTACACGCCAGGCGGATTCCCTCTTCTATCTCATACTCAGTAAAACGATTTTTGTCCGTATTGGAAGGCGCAGGCGGATTCTTGACAAAGCGGACTTTGCATTTTCCGCATCTGCCCATGCCGGCGCAGTTCACATTCAGGTCTATCCCTCTGCGCTGAAGCGCCTCCAAAACGCTGCGGCAGTCCTCCGTGTTGTCAAGTTTGACTGTTATTTTCTCCACTTTATCTCCTGTTGGCATATTTTCTTACGCCACCTCGCGCCCGTCATTCACGGCCGGACAAAAGTCACCTTATTCCCGGCCGGACAAAATGTCACCTTATTTATTCTCGACGAACTGAATCTGCACTCCATTCGGGTCTTTAACGAAAAAGAACTGTACGGAGGGATTCGGGGAGACGATAGGGCTCGCTTCCAGGCCGTCTTTGATAAGCTGTTCTCTGTAGTCCGCCGCATTCTCCACCACAAAGCCGATGGACAGGTTATTCACATCGGCGGCGTGGTCAGGGTCAGGTATGATCTCAATATTGGTTGCGCCTTCCGAGTCCGCAAGGAATGTGATCCCGTTTCCGACGACACGTTGGATCTTCAGTCCGCAGAACTTCTCGAAAAAGGCAACGGACTCTTCTTTTTTCGCGCTGTGGATCGTGATGTGAGCGATATGCATAGGAAATCTCCCTCCTCCATAATCATTGTTTCAGACCACCAGTAATTCTGTCCCCCGTCAAAAAATATTGCCTCAGGTATTCCAGACAGCGGCTGGAGCAAGGGAGCGCAGCTACTGCATAGCAGAAGGCGGACCCTTAGAAGGCTGAGGCCGCAGGCCTTACTCTCCTGCCGACGATCCGGCCGAAGCGGATGAGGAGGCCTCGCGGTCCCTGATCATGTGCTGCAGCGTGATCAGGATCGTGACGACAGTATCCTGATATTCCGGTCTGTAAATATCGATGCAGAATTTGTCGTGCAGGGAAAGCATCTTCTGAGCGATCACGGCGATGATGCGGTCGTGCTCATCGTAAAGCTCGAAATTCAGCCCCAGGATGTTTCCCCGGAGCTGCCAGCCCAGGCCCTCGATATTGGTGATGTCCTTGATCAGGTGAAAGAGTTCATTGGACAGTTCGAACTCGGTCCCGTCCGCCATGCTGATAAAGTGCTTCTCGTGGAGCGACAGGATCTTTCTCTCTATGTGGGAGACATGCTTCCCGTCCGCGGTGAAGAGATCTGTCTTATCGCGGATCGAGGGAAATTCACTCTTTGCCCGGTAGACGACATTACCCGCATCGTCTGTGATCTCGATGTCATGGTGCAGAGTCAGGACCTTGGAGCTTGTGAACAGAGAGCGGGCCGGCTCCCCGAAGCGCTCTACGTTATCGGCATTCGGTCCCTCTCCCGCTTCGCGGTATCTGAAAATATTTGAAAATATGCCCATACGCACCTCCTTGATGCTTTCGGATTATTGGTGCTTCCTTATGTTTTATTAAAGTTTCCTTATGTTTTGTTTTATTGATGTTTCCTTATCTTTGATTCTATTCTCGCACAGGGAAAGCCATAAAACAATCACACAAAAGATACTGAAGTCTTTACAATCACGGCAACAGCGCAGGGTATCCTGATCGCAGCGATCAATACGATTGCCAACATCTGCGTTGCCTCCTTTATCAATGCCATCGGCAAAAACAACGGCCTGCATCCGCACAGAAGAGCCAACATCCTCGCAACGACCATTTGCTCCTTCCCCTTCTTCCTGCCCTACAGCGGATGTGTGCTGCTTCTTCTGGGAGGCCTCAATTCAATGTCGGATACCTATACCTACCTGCCCGGACTCAGGGCAGGTGACATGAGCATCAATGAAAAGACCCCGGAGGACACCATGCGCAACATGGGACTGATCGCGTCTCCCGGCATGATCGGAACCGAGAAGACGATCGTAGAAATATTCGAGAATAAGCTCAGGTAATGTGCTCTTTTACAAAATCGACAGACATTTGAGCGGCTCTTGTTTTATCATCTCCGTCAAATCCATGCCCGGCCCCTTCAAATTCGACGAGCTCCGCTTGCCCTGATTATCCTTCATAACTCCAGTGTTCTTTCTACAGCCCACTGCTGACAGCAAAAGAATCATTGCCATGCAGCACAAAATCAACTTCTTCAGATGATCATCCACGCTCATCCTTGCTCCGGCCGCAGGCGAATGTCAGTAACAAGTGCTTTAATCTTTTTTCCCTGACAACAAGTCCGATATCTTATTGACGAGAACACCGATGACAAGGGCACCGATAAAAGTCTCAGGACTGAGGATATTTTCTTTCAGCCACAAGAGAGGGCCCTTTGCTTTTGGAGAGGCGGACGATTCATCGCCGCTGTTGTCCGCTGCGGAATCTGTTCCGGATGACTGGTCCGGGGCAGGGGAAACTGTCTGGCCTCCGGTTTCCGAACCTGTTTCTGAACCGGCTGCCGGAGTATTGCCTGACTGGTCAGGACCGGGCTCATCTGTGGATACTTGAGGAACGGCTCCATCCTCATTTGATGTTCCGGCTGTATGAACACGGAAGCTGTATTCGCCGGCAATACCGAAGGATTCCACCATCAGAAGGTATTCGCCGGGTACCATCTGCAGTTCCTCCTGCCGGCCATTATCCGTGATCATGGAGTAAAGGATGTTTTCGTTGAAATCCCTGATCGTGAGTTCCAACCCCGCAGTGGAAGAACACTCGATGGAGGATACAGGAGCAGAAGCTGTCAGCCTGAATGTATGCTGCTCATGGACGGTATCGTCAGGGGTACTGTGAAAGAATCCCTCGTAGGTCTGGTCACATACGATATTTTCCGGCGGCATGTGCAGGGATGTCTCCTTCAGAAAAAATCTGTAGTCACCGGATGTATCAGCGTATGAAACATAAACACAGACGGAATAGGAACCGGGATCCAGATAGAAGCTGCGGTCCTGCGGGCCTGACATGGTACTCACCCAGTCATCACAGAGCAGGTTCTCATCAGCGTCCATGACTTTGACTCGAAGGTTCTGGCTGGTATGGGTAATAAAATGCATCTCCACAAGCCCTGCATCAGAAAGAGTGAAAGGATATACGCCCTCCAGCCTCTCTCCTGAAAAGCTGCTTTCATCAACCGGAGTGATGCTTCCCTCTATATAGGTCCCGTCCGTCGGCACAGGATCCGGAGTCCCGGAGGTAGCTGCAGGTACCCTCATTACCAGCGAAAAAGATATGAATGCTGAGAGGATAAAAAAAAGAAGCATGTCATAGAATCGATTCATTTTGTCTGTCAAATAACGCACTGTCCAAAGCCTCCATGATTGCCTTTTCGATCTGAGAATATAATTCAGCCCCCACAAATCAGCGAACAGAAATTTACAGAGTTATCCCAAACCAGATTAACCGTTTTTCCCTAAGCATACCCTGGGATCATTAGGGCCTGAGCTTTTTTGTTATGGCCATTGTAACAAAACGGGACTTCAGCCACAATCTGGAAACAGGTAAAAGTAAGCGGGCAAAAGAAAAGACCGGCTGCATGAATTGCAAACGGTCTTTTCTATGTCAGTTTACCGGTCTTTTCTATGTCAGTTTACAGTATGTCAGTTTATAGTACCGGCGTCAGCAGCAGAGAGATAACAGGTCTGACATTCGTTAATTCATTTTCTTTCCGCAGAAATACACATCCCGCGGCCTGTTATGGCTGAATCCCTCCTGCTCTGCCGTAAGCAGGTCATTGTCGAAGACCAGAAAATCTGCATCCTTGCCGGCTTCGATGGACCCCTTGGAGGCCTCGATGCCAAGCTGTTTTGCCCCGTTGATCGTATAGCCCAGGATCATCTCTTCGATGTTCATCACCTGATCCGGAGCCGGGAATCTCCTGATGGTCTTTGAGGTTTCCGGAGCAAGAGTCTTATCGTTGATCCAGCGCGTCATTCCGACCTCCATGCCGAGATAGGGGTTCCATCTGCTGAAATCACCGTAGGCGATGTTGTCGCTGGACCAGGCTACGTTTGCGCCGGTGTCCCAGACGGTTCTGCAGCGGTACATCTTTTTCGCGCGTTCCCCACCAAGGATTCCGCTCCACACCTCATAGGGATCTCCGCCGATGCATCCGGTGTGCCATCAGGGTGTGTAATTGGCATTTACACCCAGCTTTGCGAAGCGGTCCAGATCCGCGTCATCCTGGATATCCAGATGTGCACTTGTCACCCGGACACGGAAGCTGTCCCCCAGTTCCTTCCTGGCCAGCTCAACGCCGTCCAGCACGGTGTGTGACGCCTGCTCCCCGACGGTATGTGCATGGAAATCCAGGCCTTCCTCATTGAGGATTTTCAACAGCTCCGCCACCTGCTCCGCATTAAGTGTAGTGGCGCCCTTCCTGCCGGTATCTTCATAGGGTGTTACCATGGCAGCCGTTTCGATCCGCAGGGTGCCGTCCATAAAGACCTTAAAGGTATGGATCTTGAGGTGGTCTGTGTTGAACTTGCTCCTGAAACGCTTTACCTGGTCCACGACCTCCATCACTTTTTTCGGATGGGTGAGGGCATAGGTTCCGTCAATATAGACGGGCAGCTTTCCCTTTTTGTCCATATCGCGCAGATGCTCATAGACCCGCTCATGAAGCTCCTCGCCCTCCGGCCAGCCTGCGTC
>CAMNFJ010000002.1:0-46602 GCA_946536955.1 uncultured Lachnospiraceae bacterium | reverse complement strand
TTTTGATCATTTCACCGGGGCGGAAACGAACCGTGAGCAGTTTGTCAGCGGCGAAGCCGCTTCGGACGCACACAGGAAGCAGGTGCGCGCCACCTTCCAGCGAGGTGCCCGATCATTACACCACAATACTTAACAGGCAGACAAAAAAAGCTGAGAAAGGAGTGCTCCGATGATCCTGGTCGATACCTTTCCTACTAACAAGATCGGAGCCCTGAAGTACCGGATCGGCCGCGTCCTGCCCTTTGGCGCCACGATCGTCGGAAAAGGGGTCAATTTCAGTATTTTTTCAAAACATGCGAAAAGCTGTACCCTGGTCCTCTATCACGAGGGCCACAAAAAGCCCTTTATCGAGATAGCGATTCCGGAGGAATTCCGCATCGGGGATGTTTATGCCATTATGGTCTTCGGGCTCAATACGGAGACGACCGAGTATGGATACCGGTTTGACGGGTCCTATGACCCGGTTGAAGGGCACCGGTTTGATCCCGATAAGGTCCTTCTCGATCCCTACGCCAGATCCATCTCGGGAAGGACGATCTGGGGGAAAAGACCTGACCTGTCCAACCCCTTTCCCCACCGGGGCCGGCTGATCCGGGAGGATTACGAATGGCAGGGGGACAAGCCTCTGGAAAACAGGATCGGCGACCTGGTCATCTATGAGCTGCATATAAGGTCTTTCACCTGCCACCCCTCGTCGGGAGTAAAGCACAGGGGGACCTTTGCCGGCCTGATCGAAAAGATCCCCTACCTCAAGGACCTGGGGGTCAACTGCGTAGAGCTCATGCCCGTCTTCGAATTTGACGAATTTGAAAACTGCCGCACTGAGGAGGGTATCCGGGTCCATAATTACTGGGGATACTCGACCATAGGCTTCTTTGCCCCCAAGGCGGGATATGCCGTCACCGGCGTATTCGGTATGGAGGCGGACGAGCTCAAGAACATGATCCGCCACCTTCACCAGAACGGGATCGAAGTCCTGCTGGACGTCGTCTTCAACCACACGGCCGAGGGAGGAGAGGGCGGCCCTGTCATTTCCTATCGCGGCATCGACAACAAGACCTACTATCTCCTGACCCCGGACGGCAGATATCTCAATTTCAGCGGCTGCGGCAACACCATGAACTGCAACCACCCGGTCGTGAGAAACGTCATCCTGGACTGTCTGCGCTACTGGGTCTGCGCCTACCACATAGACGGCTTCCGCTTCGACCTCGCCTCCATCCTCTCCAGGGATGAACACGGGAAACCCATGCTGGACCCGCCTCTGGTCGATGTCCTGAGCAGGGACGCCGTCCTGAGCAGGTGCAAACTGATCGCCGAGGCCTGGGACGCCGCCGGCCTCTACCTGGTCGGGAAATTCCCCTCCGGCGTCAGGTGGACGGAATGGAACGGACAATACCGGGACTGTGTCCGCCGCTTCATGAAGGGAGACGCCGATGCCGCCCCCGAATTCTGCAAGAGGATCCGGGGATCGCAGGACCTCTATCCCAAAAGAGGAACCGAGGCCTCGGTCAATTTCATCACCTGCCACGACGGATTCACCCTTCGGGACCTGGTTTCCTATAACGAAAAGCACAATGAGATAAACGGAGAGGAAAACCGGGACGGCACTGACGCCAACTACAGCTGGAACTGCGGGGCGGAGGGCGAGACCACAGATCCGGAGATCCTGGCCCTCAGAGACCGCCAGACCAAAAACCTCCTGGCCGTCCTCCTCACCAGCCGCGGCGTTCCCATGCTCCTTTCCGGAGACGAGTTCGGAAATACCCAGTATGGGAATAACAACGCCTACTGCCAGGATAACGAGATCTCCTGGCTCGACTGGGATCTGCTGGAAGAACACAGAGACCTCTACGAATACACCAGAAACCTCATCGCCTTCCGCAAGGCCCACCCGGTACTGCGCTGCAATTCCTACGACTACTCACACAACGGGACAGGATATCCGGAGCTCTCCTTCCACGGACTCAAAGCCTGGGAATACGACCAGAACGCCCCCTCCCTGTGCCTGGCCTGGATGTACGCCGAAGACCACGAAAAACACCAGGCCCCCTGTGACTGCCTCATCTATGTGGCGGTCAACGCCCACTGGGAGGAACACACCTGGGAGCTTCCCGGCATTCCCGGACAAATGCGCTGGCACCTGGCCTTCATGCCCGGCGCCGCATCCGCAGCCCCGGGAGAGGAAAAGCCCCTCCCCGACCAGACCCGCATCACCCTGGGTCCCAGAACCACCGCTGTCCTCATCGCGCGTCAGAAAAAAAACCACGAAAAAAATCGAGGGAAAATAATTTAAAATAGTGGTTGATAAACACTATTACATGTGTTAGAATGGCAAAGTCGGTTGAGAAAACCGGCTTTGTAATCCTATATAGGGGAATCATACAATGGCAGTATCACGGTCTCCAAAACCGTTCATGGGGGTTCGAATCCCTCTTCCCCTGCTGAATTCTGTCCCTTATCGCGATCTGACTGGAGGTGCGCGGTAAGGGCTTTTTTATGCCGGAAACAGGACATTGGAACATAGACAAAACAAGAAGAGGCGGATACAATGCGGGTCAGATGTGATCCGCGCGGCAATATAAGGAGAAAAAGTATGAAATTTGTTATACAGGTAGTCGAAGAGGCTTCGGTGCGGGTCATTGAGGAGGCGGACGGCAGGATCCCGGAGAACGGCGGGTATGAGTCCGGCCGGATCGGCCGGGGCTTTCTGGTCCTGGTCGGGATCAGTCAGACGGATACGAAGGAGCTGGCGGACAGGATGGTCGAAAAGATGCACAAGCTCCGGATCTTTGAGGACGAGAACGGAAAGACCAATCTGGACCTTGCCGCTGTGGGCGGGGAGCTCCTGCTGGTTTCCCAGTTCACCCTTTATGCGGACTGCAAAAAGGGCAACCGGCCCTCCTTTGTCCACGCGGGGCTGCCGGATATGGCGGAGCCTCTGTTCGATTATATCGTGGATAAGTGCAGGGGGCTGGGAATGCCGGTGCAGACAGGTGTCTTCGGCGCCCATATGAAGGTGTCGCTGGTCAATGACGGTCCCTTCACCCTCGTGCTGGATTCGGACCAGATGGGCTGGTCCTGACAGGGCCGGATCGGAGCATGTGGCAGCTGGTCCTGACAGGGCCGGACCGGAAACGACAGACGGACAGTCGATAAACAGTTAATATATAGAGTAAAAAGACGATAAGAGGAAAAGCGCTTGATCACTGATTACGCAAGGGCAAAGAAGCTTGGGGAGAAGGAATACAGGAGGGCTGTGGCCAGGGGGCAGTACCCCTATCTGCCGTCTCTGGAGGACATGGTCAGGGATGTGGACCGGTATCCGGAGATCCCTCTGGGGGTCAGGGAGATCCCGCTGGATATGATCGCCGGAACGAGGACCAGCGGCAGGCAGAACGCCTTTGCCGCCAATTTCATGCCGCTGATGAAGGAGGACACGGAATTTGCCTCCAAGTGGAGTAACCTTTATGACTCCCAGGTCCGGGAGGGGCTGCGCGAACCCGTCAAGGCCTATGAGTTTATGAACCTCTTCTATGTGGAGGAGGGCAACAAGCGGGTCTCGGTGATGCGCTTTCTGGGAGCGGTCACGATCCCGGCCAATGTCATCCGGATCAGGCCTCCCAGGACGGATTCGGTCCAGAGCAGGGTCTATTATGAGTATCTGGACTTTTTCCGGGTGACGGGCATGTTCGAGATCACCTTTTCCGAGCCGGGCCGCTACGCGAAGCTGGCGGCGATCCTGGAGCAGAATCTGCGTGACCCCTGGCCGGAGGACCTGCTGGAGAAGCTCCGCTCGGGCTTTACGGCTTTCAATTCTGTCTACCGGGCAAAGGGCGGCTTCAAGATGAGCCTGACCGCCGGGGATGCCCTGCTCATTTATCTGGGGATCTACAGTCTGGACAGCCTTCTGCGGGAGGGGGACGATGAGATCGGCCGCCGCCTGCTCCGGCTCTGGCGCGAGTTTGTGTCCGCGGACAGGGCGAACGGGATCGCCCTCATTGAAAAGAGGGAGGAGGTCGGTGCGCCCGACAAAAAGCCGGCACTGACAAAGGCGGCCAGACTCATGGAAAAGACCGGGGCGGCAGGCATTGCCGGGGCGGCTGACCTGGCGGGGGCCTTCGCCGGGATCACGGTCGGGGCCGGAGCCGCGCAGATGACCAGAAATGTTGTCCGCAGCGGTCTCTCGACCGTCCTCCACTCCCCGGGCTATTCTGCCGAAAACCCTCTGCGGATCGCTTTTATCCACGAGAAGGACGCGGACAGCTCGGGCTGGGTCTATGGCCATGAGCTGGGCAGAAATCACCTACAGGAGAACTTCGGCAGCCTGGTGGAAACCATGCATTTTGAAAACTGCAGAGAGGAGGGGGAAATCCTGGACGCGTTTTCCACGGTCAGGGCGGAAAACTGCGGCCTGGTCTTTGTGACCAGCGAGAACCTCTCCAGATATGCCCTGCGTTTCGCGATCGAGAATCCGCGGATCAGGGTCCTGACCTGCTGCTTCAATCGGACCGACCACGCCATGCGCTCCTATTACGGCAAGATGTTCGAGGCCAAGTATATCATGGGGGCTCTGGCGGCCAGTCTCACGGACGACCACCGGATCGGCTATCTGGCCGGCAAAAGGGACCCGGCAGCTCTGTGCAGCCTCAATGCCTTTGCCCTGGGAGCCCAGCTGACGGACCCCTCCTGCAGGGTGGACCTGCGCTGGTTTGACCCGGACACGGACCGCGGAAACGGACCTGACAGGGACATGAGCAGCAGGATCCATCTGGTCTCTGACCTGGACATGATCCGGCCCGCGGATGAAGACCGCAGATACGGCCTCTATCTGCGGGAGGACGGAGGCGGATACAGGAGACTGGCGGCCTCCATCTGGAACTGGGGGAGCTTTTACGAGCTGGTGGCCCGCAGGGTCCTGGACGGGACCTACGACAATACGACCTCCGACCAGAAGGACCGGGCCCTCAATTACTGGTTTGGGCTCTCTTCCGGGATCATCGATATCATCTATTCCAAGGACCTGCCTGCTCCTTCCAGGAAGCTTGCAGCCATCCTGCAGAGGGAAATCGGAAACGGAGGGATCCATCCCTTTGAGGGCGCGGTCACGGACAGGAACGGCCGGGTTCACGGCACGGACGGCGGGGTCCTGTCAAGGGAAGAGATCATGACCATGGACTGGATCTGTGAAAATGTGGATGGAGACTAGCCGGAGCGGGCGCATGGACCGGGCGCGGCAGAAGAGCCGGATCCGGAAGCCGTGGACCTGGATCAGGTGGGGCAGGCGTAAAGACCGGGCGCGGCAGAAGGGCCGGATCCGGAAGCCGTGAACCTGGTTCAGCCGGTCCGGCGGGCTGCAGGGAGGAAGCTGTGAAAATACTGGTGCTGGCGGATGTCGAGGCAAAGGCCTTGTGGGACTTTTATAAGCCTGAAATGCTGGAGGATGTCGACCTGATCATTTCCTGCGGGGATCTGGACCCCGGGTATCTGGAATTTCTGGTCACCCTGGGCCACTGTCCTCTTATCTATGTGCACGGAAACCATGACGGGGGCTATGAAAAACGTCCCCCGGAGGGCTGTCTGTGCATTGAGGACCGGGTCTATAAGTACAGGGGCATCCGGATCCTGGGTCTGGGCGGATCCATGCGCTACAAGCAGGGTCCCTTTATGTATACAGAGAGAGCCATGCGCTTCAGGACCCGGAAGGCGGCCCTGCGCGCTCTGGCCGCGGGTGGTGTCGACCTTCTGGTCACCCACGCGCCGGCCAGGGGCTGGGGGGACATGGAGGACCTGCCCCACAGGGGCTTCGCCTGCTTTAATTCCTTCCTGCGGCTGATCAGGCCGGCCTATATGATCCACGGGCATGTGCACAAAAGCTACGGGCATTTTCAGCGGGTCCGCCGGCACGACTGCGGGACCAGGATCATCAATGCCTGCGGGTATTACTACCTGGATATTTAAAAATCTGAATTGCAGGGCGGGAGCGGAGGCTTTCGCTTTTTTTTCGCGAAACCCCGGGCTGAACGGCGGTCAGGCGTCAACAAAGCTCCGCATTGCGTGAGCGCACTGACAATGCGAGGCTTTGTGATCGGTCAACGCAGCGTTACATGTCCGCGTCCTTCGAGGGGGCGTGGACTGTTGCCTTTTTTGTTAATTAAATGACAGATCAGGGCCCTGCTTTATTGAAAATCCATGCCCGAAACCTTATAATAAAAAGCATTCAAGGCCTTCAGGGCGCCGGTTCTTATTGTCACAGACAAACGGAGGGGCGGATATGGGAAAGATCGCATCGGATTTTTATCAGGCGTTTGCGGATATGGAAATACCGGAGATGCCGTTCAGCTCGGAGGAGCTTCTGCGCATGGCCTCGGTCGATGTACAGGAGGAGTACGCGGGATGGATGGAGGCGGACGACGATCTGTCCGGCTATATCCCCGGTGAGGTGCTGACCGCCCTCCTGCAGGACCGGGCCTTTTTCGCGGGCCTGATGGAAATGCGGGATGGTGGGGAATATGTAGTCCTGAGCGGGATCACCATGGGATTTACGACCGGCCATATCAGCAGGATGGGTCTGAGTGAGGAGGACGCGGCCGAAAATGTCCTCCGCTTTATGGAAAACGAGGACAATCTGACCATGTGCATCCGCAGTGCCCTGGCAGGCAGAGGGGGGCGAGTGTCCGCCATCTACGTCTTTGCCAACGGGTGGTTCGGCGTGGAGACCGAATGTCCCGTTGACACCTCCTGGCAGGAGGGGGCGGGAGCGGAAGAGGAGAGCTATGAGACTTCCTCCAGCTACCTCTTTTCCGATGAGGGGGACCTTGTCGCGACGCCGGATCTGAGCTATGATATTGAAGCATGGATGGATTTCGTGGACATGTTCTCGGCTGTGCACGAAGAGGCCTCGGCGGCGGACGACGGCAAGGCTGTCCGGGAGGCGGAGACGGATCCGACCAAGAGCTATATCGTCTTTTCTCCCGAGGTCCAGGAGGCCATCCAGGAATCCAGGCCCGTCGTGGTCATCGAGAGCGCGGCGACCTTCGGCGGCATGATCTATCCGGGAATCTCGGATTTCGCCTTCCGCATGCGCAATACCATCCGGGAGCACGGCGCGACGCCGGCCTTCGCGGCCATCATAGGCGGCAGGATCCATGTCGGCCTGACCGACGATGAGATCCGCTATCTGGAGACCAAGCGGGGATCCATCCTCAAGGCCTCCACGAGGGATATTCCCATCCTCATGGCCAAGGGCGCGGACGGGGTCATGACCATTTCCGCCGCGGTCCAGGTGGCGGCCATGGTGGGACTCTATGTCGCCTGCGGGAGCGGCATCGGCGGGGCCCAGCTGGGAGCGGAAAAGACCATGGATATTTCGTCCGACCTGGAATCCGTCGCTGACAATACCGTCATGGTCGTATGTTCCGGCACCAAGCCCATCCTCGATCTGCCGATCACCATGGAATACCTGGAGACCAAGGGTGTGCCCGTCATCGGATACGGGACGGACCGCATGCCGGAGTATATGGTTCGGGGCAGCGGCTTCCGCCTGACCTACCGCATGGATACCCCCCAGGAGCTGGCAAAGGTCATGCAGATCAAGGCCAAAATGGGGATCTCCGGCGGCGTCCTGGTCGTCAATCCGGTCCCGAAGGAATATGAGCTCGACCCCGCCCGCACAAAGCAGGCGGTCGACAACGCCATGCAGGATGTCAGGAAAAATGATGTCCGAGGCAAGGCCATCACCGGCTACATGATGGGCCGCATCCGCGAATACCTGGGCATGGACAGCGTGGAATCCCAGAAGGCCTTCCTGATCAACAATGCGGTACTGGCCGCCAGGATCGCCGCTGAGATCCGCAGGTAAGGCACAGGTCATGTGATCAGAAAGAATCGTAACCGGTCAGCAGCTCCATACTGCGCCTGCTTTGTACCTGCGGTCTTCGGGCTGACAGAGGCGCTGCGGCGTGCCGAACAGATACAAAAAAACGAATAATAAAGTGGTAATATAGTGTCAATCTGACGGGAAGCATTCGTTTCGACCCGAAAGAGCCTGACAGTCTTTTTACCGGACAGGACCTGTCTTGAACGTGTCAGCCCCGGGGCTGACCGGAAAGGATGATCGATCGGGAACCTTTGATCATCCATCTGGACAGGACTGCCGGCGGGCAAGGGGCTCCTTCTGCGTCAGATCGCGCGGACAGGAGTCTTTTTTATGGTCAAAATAGCAGTTTACGGAAAGGGCGGCATCGGCAAATCAACGGTCACGAGCCACCTGGCGGCGGCCTTTGCAAGACTGGGCAAACGGGTCATCCAGATCGGGTGCGACCCCAAGGCGGATTCCACGATCAACCTGCTGGGCGGCAGGGCCCTGAGGCCTGTCATGAATTACCTGCGGGAAGAGGACCGGGATCCCGAGACGATCGAGGAGATCTCCAAAGTCGGCTTCGGCGGGATCCTCTGCATCGAGACGGGAGGCCCGACCCCGGGCCTTGGCTGCGCCGGCCGCGGCATCATCGCGACCTTCCAGCTGCTGGAGGACCTGCGGCTCTTCGAGACCTGGAAGCCGGATGTCGTCCTCTACGATGTCCTGGGGGATGTCGTGTGCGGAGGCTTCGCGGCCCCCATCCGCGAGGGATACGCGGAACAGGTCCTGATCGTCACCTCGGGGGAAAAAATGGCCCTCTATGCCGCCAACAATATAGCCAGCGCGGTCGAAAATTTCGAGGACAGGAGCTATGCCAGGATCCGGGGGATCATCCTCAACCACCGCAATGTCGTCGGCGAGGATGAAAAGGTCCGGGCCTTTGCGGATTCCCGGGGCCTGAGGATCGTCGGGGAGGTCCCCAGGAGCGACGACATCACCCGCTGTGAGGACCGGGGCATGACGACTGTCGAGGCGGACCCCGGACTGCCCGTCAGCAGGACCTTCCTGGACCTGGCCGCGAGGCTCCTGGAGAAGGAAGAGGACTGAATCCCCTTTGTGAGAAAACGGCCGGAGAGGATCTCCGGAATCTGATCCCTGTGAAAAGAGATGAGCGGTTCCGGGAGAGGAACCTGTAAAGAGGAAGAGGAATGACTATTGAGAAAGCAGCGCTGAAGGCGCGGTATTACACGGCGGCGGACCTGGCCGCCAGGGGGAGCGGGGACATCCCGCCGGAGCTGGTCTCCACGACCCACCTGATCTACAGTTCGCCGGCGACCCTGGCCTTCAATTCGCCGGGCGCGGAGGGCTACGGAGTCAAGCGCGCGGGCCTGTCCGTGCCGGACTCGGTCATGCTGATCGTCTCCCCCGGCTGCTGCGGGAGGAATACCTCCGCGATCAGCCGCATGCCGGGCTATGAGGACCGCTTTTTTTACCTGACCATGGACGAGACGGACCTGGTCACCGGCCGCCACCTCAAAAAGATCCCCGCCGCGGTGGAGGAGATCTGCAGGGGCCTGGACCGGGCCGGCAGAAGGCCCCGCGTCGTCATGATCTGCATCACCTGCGTGGATGCCCTGCTGGGAACAGATATGGACCGGATCTGCAGGCGGGCGGAGGAAAGATTGAAAGATCTTGTCGATACAAGATCTTTCAATCCGGTGCCTGTGCCGCAGGACGGCCCGGGCACCTGTGATCGCATCGGAGAAACCCGTCCCGGGCTTTCTCCTCGCGCAGCCGCCCTGACGAGCGGCATGTGGGAAAGATTGAATGAAGTCCGCGTCCAGCCCTGCTACATGTACGCCCTGACCAGGGAGGGCCGCAAGCCCCCCATGGTGCATGTCCGCCAGTCCATCTACGCCCTGCTGCAGCCCCGCAGGAAAAAGGCCTCCTCGGTCAATATCCTGGGCTTTTTCAGCCCCCTGGAAGAGGAGAGCGAGCTCTTCCCCCTGCTCGGTCAGGCCGGCGTGCGCCGGATCCGCCAGATCGGCTCCTGCGCGGATTACAGCGACTTCCAGGCCATGGCGGAGGCCAATTTCAACCTGGTCCTCAATCCGGAGGCCCGGCCAGCGGCCTATGACCTGCAGGACCGTCTGGGGATCCCCTTTATCGAGCTGGGGAGGTTCTACCAGATCGACCGGATCCGGGCCCAGTACGCGGCCCTGGGCCGGGTCCTGGACACAGACTTTGAGGACGGGCAGTGGGAGGCGGAGGCCGTGGAAGCGGTCAGCAGCTTCCGGCAGGCCTTCCCGGATACGGTCTTTTCCATCGGGGAGGCCATGAACGGCAATCCCTTCGAACTGGCCTGCGCCCTGGTCCGGGAGGGCTTCCGGGTCCGGGAGATCTTCGGGACAGTCAGCGAGGACTCCTTTACCTGGATCAGGCTGCTGGCGGAGCTTTCTCCCCGGACGAGGATCTATTCCAATCTCCACCCCTCCATGCTCCATTACAGGGAGAGTGAAGAGGGGGAGGCGGACGTCACCCTGTCCATCGGCCGGGACGCCGGCTGGTACCACCCGGATGTCCCCAATGTCCAGTGGAACGCGGACGTCCAGCCCTTTGGCTACCGGGCGGTCACCGGCCTCTTCAGGGCCATGCGCCTGGCCCTGGAGACCGGCAGCCGCGGGATTCACGCCTCGGCCATTGTCCTGACCGGGAGCGACGGCAGCGGGACCGGGCCTGTGCCCGGCACAGAGACGGCGGGAGAAAAATGCCCCGAATGTCCCTCTGGTCCGGGCATCCCGCAGAGGCAGGATGTCATGACCGCGGGAAGCCTTCCCAGGGGCTTTCGAAGGATCACGACCCCCTTTGCCCCGGACCAGTCTGGCGCCGTGTCAGTCCTCTACGACATGGGCGGCATCTGCGTCATCTGCGACGCGGGCGGCTGCACCGGCAATATCTGCGGCTTTGACGAGCCCAGATGGTTCGGGGCTCAGAGCGCCGTGTTCAGCGCGGGGCTCAGGGACATGGATGCGATCCTGGGCCGGGACGACCGCCTGGTGGAAAAGCTGGCGGATGCCGCCGGCCAGGTGCCTGCCTCCTTCGCGGCCATTGTGGGGACCCCGGTGCCGGCTGTGATCGGGACCGACTACAGGGCCCTGTGCAGGATGGCCGCCAAAAAGACCGGCCTGCCGGTCATCGGCGTCAACACGGACGGCATGGACTATTACGACAAGGGGATCGAAAAGACCTACATCGCCCTTCTGGACCAGTTCTGCAGACCGTCCGGGGAAGACCCGAAGCAGGAAAAAAGCCGGCTCGCGGGCGTATGGGGCTTTTCCCCGCTTGATTTCGCCGGCATTTTGTCAGAGGAGACCCTGCGGGAACGGATCAGGGACCTGGGCTATGACGAGGTCCTCATCTGCGGGGCGGGCGCTGACCTGGAGGACCTGAAAAAGGCCGGAAGCGCGGACAGAAACTTTGCCCTTTCCCCGGCGGGGGCCGGGGCGGCAAAATGGCTGCAGGACAGGTACGGGACTCCCTGGGAATACCTTGTCCCCAATGCGGAGGAGGTCCTGACCCGTATTGTGCCCGATCCGGATTCCCTGCGCGGGAGCCGGGTCCTGGTCGTCCACCAGCAGGTTCTGGCGGACCGCCTGCGAAAACTCCTTGCCGGGACGGCTGACCGGGTCGACACAGCCGGATTTTTCATGATGAAACAGGACCTGCTCCAGGATGGCGACTCCAGGCTCAGGGAGGAGACCGACCTGCGGTCCCTGGTGCAGGAGAGAGGCTATGACACCCTGATCGCGGACAGGTCGCTGGCACCGGTCCTGGCGGGCCTTCCTGTCAGGCTGATCCACCTGCCCCACTTCGCGGTCTCGGGGGACCTGCCGGCATAAGGAACCCTGGATCTGCGGATTCTGCGTTTTTTGTCAGTCGACGCAGCAAAGAAAGGTTTTTCCGGATATGGATACATTCGCAACCGTGCGTTTTCGTGTATACGGGATCGTCCAGGGGGTCGGATTCCGGCCCACCGTCGACCGGCATGCCTCGGCATCCGGGATCCGGGGCAGCGTCTGCAACAAGGGGCCCTATGTCGAGATCGTGGCCCAGGGTGAGCAAGGGCAGATCGAAGCCTTTGAGCGCCTGCTCAGGGACCAGCCCCCGCGCAGGTCCTCCATCCTCAGGATCGACAAAAAGGAATTGGAAGAAGCCCCGGCCTATGACGCTTTTTCCATCATAGAGAGCGAAAAGACCAGGGGGGAGATCTTCATCTCTCCTGACATTGCGATCTGCGAGGACTGCATCAGGGAGATGTACGACCCGGCGGACAAAAGATACCTCCATCCTTTTATCAACTGCACCTGCTGCGGCCCGAGGCTGACCATCCTGGACGCCCTGCCCTACGACCGGGAGCGGACCAGCATGAAGATGTTTCCCATGTGCCGGTCCTGTGCCGAGGAGTATTACAGTCCCCTGTCCAGGCGCTACGACGCCCAGCCGGTCTGCTGCAATGACTGCGGCCCGGAGGTCTATCTCCTGGATACTTCGGATCCGGAGGCTGTGCGGGTCCATCTCGAGGACAAGGCCCTTCCCGTGGACGGGCACAGGGTCCCCCTGGACCTGACCAGGGGGCGGGATGCCATCACGGCCGCCAGGCGGGCCGTCCTGGAGGGCGGGATCGTCGTGGTCAAGGGGATCGGCGGCTTCCACCTGTGCTGCGACGCCACCAATGAGGCGGCGGTGGAAAGGCTCCGGGCCCGCAAGCACCGGCCGGCCAAGCCCTTCGCGGTCATGATGCGGGATGTGGAGACAGTCCGCAGGGAATGCCTCTTCAATGAAGAGCAGGAGCAGATCCTGACCGGCCACCAGAAGCCCATCCTCCTGCTGGACCGCAGAGACCACTGTCCCGGCCCCCTTCTGGCCCCTTCGGTCGCGCCGGGAAACCCCAAGGTCGGGGTCATGCTCCCCTACGCGCCCCTGCAGCTTTTGCTCTTTGACTACAACGACGGGCTGGAGATGCCGGACTGCCTGGTCATGACCAGCGGAAACGTATCGGGGGCGCCGATCTGCAGGGATGATGCGGACGCGCTCAAAGAGCTGTCCGGCTTCTGCGACTGCATCCTCAGCCACAACCGTCTGATCCGGATCCGCGCGGACGATACGGTCATGGACTTCCACCGGGGCCATCCCTATATGATCCGCAGGTCCCGGGGCTACGCCCCCCTTCCCGTCCTGTATTCGGGCGCTGGGAGCGGCCGGGAGACAGAGCTCGAGGGCTGCGTCCTGGCCATAGGCGGGGAGCTCAAAAACACCTTCTGCATCGCCTCGGGCAATCTCTTCTACCTGTCCCCCTATGTGGGGGACCTGGAGGACCTGCGCACGGTGGCGGCCCTCAGGGAGACGGCCGGCAGGATGGAAAAGCTGCTGGAGGTGACCCCCCGGGCGGTCGTCTGCGACCTCCATCCCAAATACAACGCCACGATGGTGGCGGAGGAGATCGCGGATCAGAGAGGCATCCCCCTGATCCGGATCCAGCACCATTACGCCCACATCCTGTCCTGCATGGCGGAAAACGACAGGACAGGTCCCGTGATCGGAGTGTCCTTTGACGGGACAGGCTTCGGGGAGGACGGGACCATCTGGGGCGGAGAGATCCTGATTGCCGATGCGGAAGGCTTCCGCAGAGCGGCCAGCATCGCCCCCTTCACCCAGATCGGCGGGGACAGCGCCCCCAGACAGGGCTGGCGCATAGCCGCCTCCATGATCCTGGACCTCTGCCGGGGACAGGACGGGCAGGCCCTGACCGGCAGGCCTTATCCGGACTCCTATTTCGGGCTCCTGGAAGCCCTGGATATCTGCGACATGCAGAACGCCAGGGCCCAGCGCATGATGGCTGAGCGGGGGATCCAGACCGTCACATCGACCAGCGCCGGCAGGCTCTTCGACGCGGTCAGCGCCATGCTGGGGATCCGCAGGGAGTCCAGCTATGAGGGCGAGGCCTCGATCGAGCTGGAATTTGCCGCCGGGAGGTACCTGAAAAAGATGGACCTGAGCATGGCCTCTGCGGACTGCATTCCCGGACAGGAGCCGGACGGTCAGACGGCAGATCAGGAGTCCGCAGGACCCCCTGCCCGCCGGGACCCGGGCCTTCAGAGCCTGTATAAGGAGGTTCTGGCGGCAGAGGCGGAGGAGGGCCCGGATAAAGATTTTTACAGGCTTCCCACAGACCGGCTCTTTGCGGCCCTGTTAAAGAGGCGGCTCGCCGGAGAGGACCCTGAAAAGCTGGCCTTTTGCTTTCACGCAGCCCTGGCAGAGCTCATCATCAGGGCCTGCCGCAGAATATCCGGAGATACGGGGATCCGGACGGCGGCCCTGTCCGGAGGCTGCTTCCAGAACAGGCTCCTGCTTACCCTGGTCCAGGAGGGCCTGGAGAGAGAGGGCCTGGAGGTCCTGATCCACCACCTGGTTCCGCCCAATGACGGCGGGATCGCCCTGGGCCAGGCCCTGGCCGCCATGTGGCGGCTCCGGAAGGAAGCTGGTACAGAGACAGGAAGAGACCGGCAGCGATAAACGGCTTTCAGCGACCTGCTGAGACTGGAACAGACCGGCAGCGCTTTACGACCTGCAGCGACTAAAGAAAGACCTGCAGTTTTTTACAGGAATTTTTTTCAGATAAAGGGAAAACACTTTTCCCGGAAAGAGGAGGATACCATGTGTGTTGGATTATCGGCCAGAGTCGTCAGGCTCAGAGAAGACGGAACCGCCCTGGTGGACGCGTCCGGAGCTAAGAGAGAGGTCTCGGCACAGCTGCTCAGTGACCTGATGCCCGGAGACTACGTCATGGTCCACGCGGGAGCGGCGATCGCCAAAATCACGGGCGAGGACGAGGAAGAAGCCGAGGATGTGCTCGGAGCCCTGCTCTGAAGAAGGGCTCACGTTTTTTCCTTCAGATGCAGCGTTTGTATGCCTGACTGGAGAAAATAACAATTGAAAATACGATAACAGATTGTCGAAATACAATGATGGAGATTTGATATGAGCGAAAACACCAGTGTGATCTCCCGCGCCCGGGAGATCATCGACGGCTATCAGGGCAAAGAGATCCGGATCATGGAGGTCTGCGGGACCCATACCCACGAGATCTTCCGCCTGGGCATCCGCCAGATCCTGCCTCCTACGGTCCGGCTGATCTCGGGCCCCGGATGTCCGGTCTGTGTGACACCGGTCGGCTTCATCGACGAAGCAGTGACGCTGGCTGAAGAGCACGGTGCGGTGATCTGCACCTTCGGCGACCTTGTGCGCGTGCCCGGATCGGATATCACCAGGTCCAGCCTGGCCGCGGCCAGGTCCCGGGGAGCGCGGATCCAGGTCGTCTACGCCCCCCAGGACGCGGTCGCCTACGCAAAAGAACACCCGGAGGACCAGGTCGTCTTTTTGTCCGTCGGCTTCGAGACCACGACCCCGACCGCCTGCCTGGCTGTCCAGGAGGCAAAAAAGGAAGGCCTGAAAAACTTCTCGATCCTCACGGCCAACAAGACCATGCCGGCCGCCTACGAGGCCATGCGGGGTAGCACAGACGCCTTTCTCTACCCCGGCCACGTCCACGCCATCACCGGCACGGCCATCTGCGAGGACCTGGCCGCCCGCGGCACAAGCGGAGTCGTGGCTGGCTTTACGGCAAAGGAACTCCTGACGGCCATCGCCGTGATCGTAAAGCGCACGGAGCAGGGAAAGCCCTTTTTTGAGAACTGCTATCCCCGCGTCGTCCGCCCCGAGGGCGCCCCGGCCGCGCAGAAGCTGGTCGAGGACATGATGGAGCCCTGCGACGCCCGCTGGAGAGGCATCGGTGTCCTGCCGGGGTCCGGCATGAAGCTGCGCGCGGAATACGCGGACTTTGACGCCCGCGTCAAGTTCGGACTTGCCCCCATTGAAGGCCGGGAGAACCCCGCCTGCCGCTGCGGCGAGGTCCTGCAGGGCAAATGCCTGCCCTCCGACTGCGGCGTCTTCGGCAAGGGCTGCACGCCCGAACACCCCGTCGGCGCCTGCATGGTCTCGGGCGAAGGAGCCTGCTCGGCCTTCTACCTCTACGGAATGTGAGCCATAGTGAGTCATTGGGGACGTAAGACATTGACTCATTGATAGTCAGCAGGAAGGTGTTAAATGACTTGCCTGATGACCCTCACAATGTCTCACACGAATCAAAAACAGGAGGAATAAATTCCAATGATCCAGGACAGAGTGACTCTCGCCCACGGGGCGGGAGGGAAACAGACATCAGAACTGATTGAAAAAGTATTCAGGGCCCATTTTGAAAATCCCAATTTCACACCGGACGACGCGGCCCTGTTCGAGATCCCGGCGGGGAAGCTGGCCATGTCGACAGACGGCTTCATCGTCTCCCCGACCTTTTTCCCGGGCGGCAACATCGGCAAGCTCTCGATCTGCGGCACGGTCAATGACCTGGCCTGCATGGGGGCTCAGCCCCTCTACATGACCTGCGCCTTTGTGATCGAGGAGGGCTTCCCCATGGAGGACCTGGAAAAGATCGCCGCGGCCATGGAGAAGACGGCGGCTGAGGCCGGGGTCTGCATCGTCGCCGGGGATACAAAGGTTGCCGGCAAGGGACAGGTCGACGGTGTCTTTATCACGACGACGGCGGTCGGCAGGGTCCTGGACGGGGTCCGGACGGGCGGCGCCCTGGCGGAGCCCGGGGACTGCGTGATCGTGACCGGCGATGTGGGCCGCCACGGCTGCACCATCCTGCTGGCCAGGGACGACTACGGGATCGAAGCGGATGTGACCAGCGACTGCGCCCCCCTGTGGGCAGCGGTCAAAAATGCCCTGACCGCGGCGCCCGGCATCCATGTCATCCGGGACGCCACCCGCGGAGGCGTCGGGACCGTCCTCTATGAGATCGCGGGCCAGAGCGGCGTCGGCTTCTCCCTCGAGGCCGAAAAGATCCCTGTGGATCCCGGTGTGAGCGGAGTCTGCGGCATGCTGGGCCTGGAGCCCCTCTACCTGGCCTGCGAGGGCAGGCTGGTCATCATCGCGCCGGCCGCGGAAAAGGACGCCGTCCTGGAGGCCCTGCGCCAGAGCCCCCACACGGAAGGGGCGGTCTGCATCGGGACCGTCACGGCCGACCATCCCGGCCGGGTCGTCCTCAACACCGAGATCGGGTCGCAGACCATCCTGCCCCAGCCCGGCAATGAGCTGCTGCCCAGGATCTGCTGATCCCGGCATATGAGATATTTCAGAAAAACAACACCCTGCTGATCCCTGCAGAACACGGATCTCAGAAAAAAGGGCTTTGCAGATCTCTGCAGAACATGGATCTCAGAAAAAAGCGCTTTTTCAAATTCGTGAGAAAGCAGCAATCTTCAGAACCGGAAGGCGGGGACGCTCTGCGGATCCGGGAGGCAGGGGACGCGGGAAGGCCGCGACAGACATAAGTCAATGCTTCAGGGGGAACAAGATGGACAAAAGAGTAGCAGTTATTTCGATCATCGTGGAAGATGAAGCATCCGCGGAGGATATCAACCGGATCCTCCACACCTACCGCCAGTATGTGATCGGCAGGATGGGGATCCCCTACCGGGAAAAGGGCATCAACATCATCAGCGTCGCCGTCGACGCGCCGGAAACTGAGATCACAGCCCTGTCCGGCAAGATCGGCCGTCTGCCCGGGGTCAGCACCAAGACCGCCTATTCCCGGATCCGGGAATGAGGGCAGGAGCCTGCCGGCGGCAGCCGGAAAATCCATCGGCCGGCCCGCAGCTGAATCCGGGACACCGATCGGCCGGCCTGCAACGACATTCAGGAAAACGATCCGGCCGGCCCGCGTGGTCTTTGACCGATTTTCATCAGGAGGAGCAGGAGAGAAAAAATGATCAAAATCGCATTTTACGGAAAAGGAGGCATCGGCAAGTCCACGACGGTCTCCAACATAGCGGCGGCCCTCGCGCAGAAGGGCCTGACCGTTCTGCAGATCGGGTGTGACCCCAAGGCCGACTCCACGAGGCTCCTGTGCTCCGATCCTCTGATCAGACCGGGATTCCGGGACAAGACCCGGCCGGATGCGGACAGCCCGGACCGGGAGGCGGGAGAGGAGGCTGTCTCCTCCATGCTGGCTGTCCTCCGCTCCGGCTCCGGCCATACGGTCATGGACCATATCAGAAGCAGACAGCCCTTTGCGGCGGAGGATGTGATCCGGCCCGGCTTTGCCGGCGTCCTCTGCGCCGAGGCAGGGGGTCCCCTCCCCGGCCAGGGCTGTGCAGGCCGGGCGGTCATCACGGCCCTGGAAAAGCTGGAGGAGCTCGGGGCCTATGAAAAATACCAGCCCGACGTCGTGCTCTTTGACGTCCTGGGGGATGTCGTCTGCGGAGGCTTTGCCATGCCCATGCGGGCAGGCTATGCCGACCTGGTCTATATCCTGACTTCGGGCGAGACCATGTCCCTCTACGCCGCCGCCAATATCGGCCTGGCCCTGGACCATTTTAAGGACAGGGGTTACGCCCGGAACGGCGGGCTCATCCTCAACCGCAGAAATGTCCCCTGCGAAGAGAAGAGAACGGAAGCGCTTGCCAGAGAACTGGGAACGCAGGTGGTCGGCAGCCTGTCCAGGAGCGACACGGTCCTGCTGGCGGAGGAAAAGGGAATGTGTGTCCTCCAGGCCTTTCCGGAATCGGATATGGCAGCCCAGTACAGGGACCTGGCGGACCGGATCTCAGAACAGATCCAGGACCGGATCTCGAAACAGATTTAAAACAGATCAACAGGCAGTTCATGGAGAAAAAAACATGCTGAAAAAAATAAGCCCGGCCGGAGGCCAGGGCGGCAGAGCAGGGCAGGATGGCCTGTTTTCCATAAATGATGAAAGGGCGTCTGTCCCCGTCGGCAGGGCCTCCTATCCAGTACCCTTTGCCCAGGAGCTTGAGTTCAATGCCCCCGTGCACGGAACCTGGAATATCGTCCATATCGGCATGCTGGTCCCGGAGTGCCACCAGATCTATGTCTGCGCCGACAACTGCATGCGGGGCGTGGTCCTGACCGCGGCGGAAATGGACGCCGCCGACCGCTTCTCCTGTGTCCTGCTGGAGGAAAAGGACCTCTACGAGGGGAGCCTGGAGGATATCACAATCGAGGGGATCACGGACGCCATAAACCGTCTCCCCTACAGGCCCCGGGCTGTCGCGGTCTTTCTGGTCTGCCTCCACCACTTCGTCGGCACCGACGCCGCCTGGGTCTACAGGACCCTGGAGGAGCGCTTCCCCGATATCGACTTCATGAGGTGCTGGATGGACCCCGTCATGCAGAAGACCGGCCTGACACCGGAGCAGAAGCTCAAGGAAGCCGGGTTCCGCCCGGTCAGGCCCCTCCCGGCAGAGCCCGGCCTGGTCTTTGTTCTGGGCGACAACCAGCCCCTGGACCCCGAGAGCGACCTGGCCCGGACAATCACAGACGCCGGCTGCAGGGTCCGCACCCTCTACGACTGCAAAAGCTATGAGGACTACCTGCAGATCGGGGCCGCCTCCCTCCTGATCACCCGCAGTCCCACCGGTGTCCACGGAGTCACACAGCTGGCCCGCAGACTGGACAGGCCCTTTTTGTACCTGCCGCCGGCCTTGGGAGCAGAGGAGATCAACAGGGAACTGCAGGAGCTGGAAAAACACCTCCCTCCTGTAAAAGTACAGGCAGACCCTTCTTCAACCCCCGGATTTCCTGAAGAGTCCGCCGCGGCAGGCCCGGCTGAAAAAGCCCTCCGCCGCGCCCGTGCCCTGATCGGCAACACGGAGGTCACCATCGACTATATCGCGACTCCCCGCCCTCTGGGACTGGCCAGGCTCCTGCTCGAACATGACTTCCATGTGACCAGGGTCTATCTGGATGCTGTCTCCCCGGAGGAAAGGGAGGATTTCGACTGGCTCGCCTCTCGGCATCCGGACCTCATGCTCACGGCCACGATCCGGCCCGAGATGCGGGTCCTCCACGCCGCCGAAAACGAAGGAAAGATGCTGGCGATCGGCCCCAAAGCCGCCTGGTTCGGCGGGACCGCACATTTCGTCAACACCGTCGAATACAGCGGCATGTGGGGCTTTAGCGGCATTGAGAAGCTGGCCGGCCTCATGGAGGACGCCTTTTTACATGAAAAGGACACCCGGACCATCGTCCCCTTGAAGGGATTCGGGTGCAGATGTGTAGTGGGCTGACAGCTAACAGCTAAAGGCTAATAGCTAACAGCTTTTCTTTCAGGAGAACCCCATGCGTCAGGTCTACAGAAAGATCCCGGTCTATACCGGGGATGTATCAGGTGTCTGCAGCGCCCTCTATGAGCTGGGCGGAATGGTCGTCATGCACGACCCCTCCGGCTGCAACTCCACCTACAATACCCACGATGAGATCCGCTGGTACGATCAGGACAGCCTGATCTTTCTCTCCGGTCTCAATGAGATGGACGCGGTCATGGGCAGCGACGACAAGCTGATCCACGACACGGTCGAGGCGGCCCGGATCTACAGACCGGCCTTTATCGCCATCGCCAATTCCCCCATTCCCTACATCACGGGCATGGATTTTGATGCCATCTGCCGGATCATCGAGAAGGAGACAGGAATCCCTTCTTTTTATATTATGACCAACGGCATGCATGACTACACTCACGGCGCAGGACTCGCCTTCCTGCAGCTGGCAAAGCGCTTTGTCGAGGATCCGGATTCCGCGCAAAAAACTGTCCGCGATCAGGAAGCCGGGCAAAAGGCCGGGGCCGGCAGGATCCGTTGCAATATCCTGGGTCTGACCCCGCTGGATTTTGCCGCCTCTTCGACCCGTCAGACCCTGGTCTCCAGGCTGACTGCCGCCGGTCTGGAGGTCGTGTCCTGCTGGGCCATGGGAGAAAACGCCGCAAAGGATAAGGCGGCAGAAAATTTTTATAAAGAAGAAAAAACTATCAGGACTTCTTTGCTGGAAGGCATCCGCCGCAGCGCGCAGGCAGATGTCGATCTCGTGATTTCCTCCACAGGTCTGGCCGCCGCGGACTATTTGAAAGAAAAATACAGCATTCCCTATGTGGCCGGGATCCCGGCGGAAGGAACGGAGGACCTGTATTTTGAAGCTGTCAGGGAGGCGGTCCGGACAGGAGAAAACGCGTATCCCTTCCGGGACCGTCCGGAAGGAAAAGAAGAGGGCGGGGGCCGGGACAGCCTGTACTGCCTGATCGGCGAGCCGGCGGTCATGACATCCCTTGCCGCCTCTCTGGAGATCAGGACCGGCGCGCGGACCCGGGTCTTTGGCATGACCGAAGAGGGAAAGGGCCTTCTGGGCGGAAAGGACGCCGCCCCGCAGGGGGAGGAGGAACTCGCTGCCCTTCTGGACCGGGAGGTCCGGACCGGTGCTCAGGTGAAGATCCTGGCCGACCCCCTCTATCAGGATGTCCTGCCAACGCAGGCTGAGCTCCGGCCCCTTCCCCACCTGGCCTTTTCCGGCAGGATCTTTTTAAAGGACATTCCCGACCTGACCAGCCTGTCCCTGTGACAGACAAAAGCCCTGCATGATAAGAACCATATGACAAGACCCGCGTTATGTGATCCACTTTCGGGTGCCTGCGATGGCCCTGTCCTGTTCAAAAAAAAATACAGAATCCCTGCAAAGTTCACAAAAAAGGCTACAAATTCAAAATGTGTCTGGTATAATCTACTTTGTCAGACCATAAGAAGGGCCAGGCCCTGTCTGGTCTGACATACAAACCGGATAATATAGTTTTTCAGGCACCGTCGGTACCGGCTGTGTTTTTTCGTGTGTCTGCGGACAGATCCATGGCCTGGGAAGATCCGGACTGTTACCATATAAAACAGACGGAAACGCTGCCTCGTTTGTGTGAACGCCGGAAACGGACAGACGCGGGAAAGAAGGTAGAAACTTATGATGAAGAAGAATCGGAAAGCTGTATTTGCTGCAAGCCTCATCCTCAGCATGACTCTGGCACTCTCAGCGCCGCTGATGGCCGCAGGGGCGGAATTCCCCGAGAGCGCCTCGGGCGGAGAGACTACATCCTTTGACCCTGCCCAGGCCGCGGAGGATCCCTTTGCGGGCGGCGAGGGGTTTGAGGAGGGCGCTCCCGAGATGATGGAGGAGCCCGAGCTCAAGACATATACCGTGACCTATGACCTCAGGGGCCACGGAGACAAATATACGGAGGAAGTCGAGGAGGGCAGTTTTGCCGACGGAGCCATGGAAATGCCCGAGGCGGACGGCTATACGTTTACTGCCTGGTATACAGATAAGGACTGCACCAGCCCCTGGGACGGCATCGTGACCTCCAACATGACTGTCTATGCCGGCTGGGAGAAGATCCAGGAGGAGCCCGGGACCCTGCCGGAGGAAGAAATCCTGCCGGAAGAGAAAGTCATCCCTGAGACCCCTGTACAGGAGGAACTCTCCCAGCCCGATGAAGCCAGCCAGTCTCAAACCGGTACCGCTTCTGTAGACGAGACAGCTGAGGAAGCTGCCTCCGAGGCAGAGACCGGCGAAGCCGCTGATGCAGGCACGACTGAACCAGCTGCCGCTGAGGACAGCTCCGAAAGCACCGGCCTGATTGAAACGGGCACGGAAGAGGAGAGCGCTGCTGAGAATAAAGCAGCTGCGGCCAATTCCGCCAACACAGCAGAGGAGATCGCTGCAGAGGTTCCTGATACCGAGTCTGTTAAGGAAGGATCTCAGCTGGCGGGCGATACCAGGATCAAGACCCAGCCTGAAGATTGTAAGGTTCTGGAGGGTGAAGAAGCTACATTTTCAGTTGAGGCAATAGATGAGGCAGCAGAAGGCGTAACCTATAAGTGGATGGCTGTCAAAGATAAAAAAGAGGTTGATCTTAAGAATAATACGGACACCTATACCATTGACTCTGCTAAGAAAGATGATGCAGGTGAGTATTATTGTATTCTGACCTTTAAAGATGGAAAGAAAGAGACAACGAGGCATGCCAAGCTGACTGTTTCAACAAAAACATATAGTGTAAAGGTACAACCTGAAAAAGTATATTATCCTGATGGAGTAAGTCTTACTGTGGAATCTGTTGAAGGCAATCCTTCATATCAGTGGTATGCTTACGATAAGAAGACAATGGACGAGCCATATGCTTTAAAAGGTACCTCTGCTACTACTCAAACGCTTGTAATTCCTTCTACCAGGGGGGATGAGGGCGATACGAAATACTATTGCGAACTTGATTTTGGCGATGGGGAGATTAAAACACAAGAAGTTACTATTAATTTTGAAAACGCAGATAAGAAAAAACCTGTTCTGTATATTGCAAACTACGCATTGGATCTTTCCAAAGATGGGTCAATAGATTTGGAAAAACAAACTGACCTTGGAACAGGTAAGATTTCTTTCAACAAAGCAAAAAGATGTATAACCCTTAATAATATTGATTTAAAAACTTATAATAATTCTGAGGGGGTATTTCAGCCATTCGATTATGCTCTTTCGCCAGCAACAGGACTATTATTGATCGATGAGAGTAAAGGAGCTGATGATTATACAGTTGAACTTGTCGGAGATAATAAAATTGAGATAGATTTTACGAATTCTGTGAGAGATTCTACTGGAAGTGCTTTAAACTTCATGTTTAAAGATACTCCGACAGTTACTATTAAAGAAGGCAAAGATGGTGGAAGCCTGACAACACTCTATGGTAAAAAAGGCATTTATACGAATACAAATGTTGTCGTTGATGCAGAAGTAGCACTGAAGTTAAATGAAGATGAAGATGGAAATGAGAATTCAGAGTTCTCAAATGGATTTGATTGCAAGGGCCTGATTCTTGAAGATGATGCAGATTTAAGTGCTTGTGTAAATTGTCATAACTCCATGAAGTTGGAGAAAGGAGCACAATTATTCGCAAATGCTATCAACTCATATGTTCCTGAAAAAAATGCTGCAATTTACACCGGGAAGAATTTGATTGTAGAAGGAGCCGAGATTAAAATACTTGGTCAGGCAGGAAAGAGTGCAAAAATTAAAACATTTACCGGCATTGAGTGTGCAGGTGATATGACTTTGTCGAACGCAGGAAATGTACAGATATTGCTCCTTAATAACTTATCAGGCAAGGTCTACGGTGTAAAGACCTCCGGCAAGCTCAGCATCACTGACTCTAGGCTCTATGTCGACGCCAACTACAGCTCCAGCAAGAGCACGGCGGCCAAGGGCAGCAAGGTCGGCGTTCTGTGCGGAAAGGCAGACATTTCCCTTTCCAAGGAAAAGACCTACACGGTCGCGGCCCAAGCGGCGGACGGCATCGCCTTCGCGGCCCGCACAGGCAAGTCCGGCAGCTCAAAGCAGTCCTACAAGGCTGATTACAAGCCCGCAAGGATCAAGTTCACCAAGGCCGGCATCCTTTACCCTTATCCCGGCGCCATCAGCACCGGCAGCATCAAAAACGACAGCAAGTACGACTATGTCGAGACAGTCTACAACACCGGCAGCACCTCCGCTCCTTCGGACAAGGTCCAGTTTGAATCCACGGTCCACACATGGGGAGAACCCTCCTACACCTGGTCCGCTGACAATAAGACCGTGACGGCCAAGGTGACCTGCAAGAACTATCCGACCCAGCATGCTGCTGAAGCGGAGACTGAGACAGCTGCAACGACTTCTGCAGTGGACAAGGCCGCGACCTGCACAGCCAAGGGAACGACCAAATATACAGCCTCCTTTAAGAACAGTGCTTTCACGACCCAGACCAAGACAGTCGAGAACATCAACGCCCTGGGCCACAAGTTCGGCGAGTGGGTCGTGACCAAGAAGGCGACCCTCAATGATACCGGCGTCCGCCAGCACAAGTGCGAGCGCTGCGGCGAGGTGGTCTCCGAGGTCATCCCCAGGCTGGAGAAGGGCACCTACAAGGTCACCAAGGGCGAGTCCCTGACCTGGTCCAAGGGCTCCAGCAAGTCCCTGGAGATCAAGCTCAAGAGGACGACCAACAATGACAAGGCTTTCGAACATTTCCAGGGCATCCTGGTCGACGGCAAGGTTCTTGGAAAGTCCTATTACACAGCCAAATCCGGCAGCGTGATCATCACCTTCAAGCCTGATTTCCTGTCCAAGCTGGCAATCGGGACCCACACGCTGACCTACGGCTTTGAGGACGGCGACAACCCGACCTCCAAGCTGACCATTCAGAGCGCGTCCTCCAACAGCTCATCCAACGCCAACAGGACGAACGGCTCGACCACTTCCTCCGCCAACGGCAATGGCCAGAAGGGGCCTGCCACCGGCGATCCGACCAACATCGCTCTCTGGATCGGCGTCATGATCGCCGCCGGAGTCGTGATCTGGCTCATCCAGCGTTCCAAGAAAAAGGGCGGAAAAAAGGACGGCAATGATACGAACGCCGCATCATAACAGCTGAAATATGTATAAAAGACTCTGCGCGCGGGCCGGGACGGACCTGCCCGCCCGCAGAGAGATTGAAAACCAGACTGAATGCGGCTGCAAAGATGCAGACCCGTCCGCCTGAAAGTAAGCGATTCTTCGCCATGTTAGAGGCGGAGGATCGCTTTTCTGATGGCAGGTTTAACCATAATACGGCATAAAACAGACCGCTTTTTCAATTGATGTCCTGGAAGAAAGATGATATCCAGGAAGAAAGATGATATCCAGCAAAAAAGAGAAAGGAGGAAGGACCGGCAGGCGTAGCCGGATCCGGAATTGAAAATGAGACTTGTGACATTTAAGAGGCTTTTTCAAGACGGAATGGACCAGGGTCCCGCGGACCTGGTCAGGATGTTCGGCCTGCAGGCCCTGGAGGAGATCGGCTTTGTCTCCGCCGACGGCAAAAAGGTCCTGTCCCTGGCGGCGGCCGGCTTTTCCTATCCGGATATGAACACCCTGATCGCGGAGGCCGAGCCGGAGGTCCTGGAGGAGCTCAGGCGGATCTACCCGAATTTTGAGGAGGACGAGGCCTGTCTGACAGTCGGGACCGACGTGGAAATCCTCTCGCCCATTCCCTGCCCCCTGCAGGACGTGATCTGCCTGGGCCTCAATTACACCGAGCACGCGGAGGAGGCCGCGGCCTATTCCAGCGATTCCTTTGTCTCCAGAGACCGCTATCCGGTTTATTTTTCCAAGAGAGCCTTCCGGTCGCCCGGCGACGGGGCGGACATCCCGGCCTACGCGGACCTGGTGGACTCGCTGGACTACGAGGCGGAGCTCGCCGTCATCATCGGCAGGGATGTGAAGGGGATTTCCCCCGAGGAGGCCAGGGACTGCGTCTTTGGCTACACGATCCTCAATGATATCAGCGCCAGAAACCTCCAGACCCGCCACACCCAGTGGTATCTGGGCAAGAGCCTGGACGGCTTTACGCCCATGGGACCCTGCATCGTGACGGCCGATGAGTTCGCCTGGCCCCCCAGGCTCAGGATCTCCAGCACCGTCAACGGTGAGCTGCGCCAGGACAGCACGACCGACATGCTGATCTTCGGCCTGGAGAGGATCATCTCCGAGCTGAGCGCGGCCATGACCCTCAGGGCCGGGACCATCATTTCCACAGGCACCCCCAGCGGCGTCGGCATGGGCTTTGACCCGCCCAAATTCCTGCATGCCGGGGATGTTGTGACCTGCCGGATCGAGGGGATCGGGAGCCTGACCAACAGGATCGTGGACTGACCCGGGCGCCTGATACTTCGGGAAGTTGTAAAAAATGTAAATGCAGGAAAAACAGATTTCAGGCAGCCTGCAGAAATCTTAAAGTTAAGGAGAACACGATATGAGCCTCAATGATACCCCCTCGGGAGAGCGGATCCACATCGGCTTTTTCGGCCGCAGAAATGCCGGAAAGTCCAGCGTGGTCAACGCGGTGACCGGCCAGGATCTGGCGGTCGTCTCAAAGGTGGAGGGAACGACGACCGATCCGGTCAAAAAGGCCATGGAGCTTCTGCCCCTGGGCCCGGTCGTCATCATCGACACACCCGGTTTTGACGACGAGGGCGCCCTGGGAGAACTCCGCGTCCAGAAGACCAGAAAGATCCTGGCCCAGACCGACATCGCGGTCCTGGTCGTCGACGGGGAGCGGGGCCTCTGTGCCTGCGACCGGGACCTGCTGGACCTGTTCGCGGAGAGGAAGATCCCCTGCCTGATCGCCTGCAACAAGGCGGACCTGCCGGGCTATCAGCTGGTCCGGATCCCGGAGACAGCCGGCAATACGGCGGCAGACGCGCCAAAGGAAGCCGCTGTTCTCGCGGTCAGCGCGAAGACCGGCGAGGGAATCGGCGACCTCAAGGAGAGGATCGGCGACATATACAGGGCCTGGAAGGCAAAAAGGGGAGAGGAGCCCCGGCTGGTATCGGACCTCCTGGAGGAGGGAAGCCAGGTCATTCTGGTCATCCCCATCGACAAGGCGGCGCCCAAGGGCCGGCTCATCCTGCCCCAGCAGCAGGTCATCCGCGATATCCTGGATGCCCGCTGCAGCGTCCTCTGCACCCAGGTGGAGGGCGTGACGGCATGTCTGGACAATCTCCGTGAGCCGCCCGCCATGGTCATCACGGACAGCCAGGCCTTCGCGGAGGTTCAGAAGGCGGTGCCGGAGACCATTCCCCTGACCTCCTTTTCCATCCTGATGGCCCGCTACAAGGGATTTTTGAGGACAGCTGTGACCGGGGCCGCTCAGATCGACAGGCTGAAGGACGGGGACCGGGTCCTGATCGCGGAGGGCTGTACCCACCATCGCCAGTGCGACGATATCGGGACGGTCAAGATCCCCCGCTGGCTCAAAAAACGGACCGGCAAGGATATCCGGATCGAGACCTCCTCGGGGACAGGATTTCCCGAGGACCTGACCCCCTACGCCCTGGTCATCCACTGCGGCGGCTGCATGCTCAATGAGCGGGAGATGCAGAGCAGGATCGGCAGGGCCAGGGCCCAGGGCGTGCCCGTCACCAACTACGGCACGGCCATCGCCCATATGAACGGGATCCTGGGACGGAGCGTCGCCATGTTCCCGGACCTTGCAGAGCTTTTGAAACAATGATCATTTATGCGGAAGATCCCCCGCCTTCCACGGCGGGGGATCTCTATGAAAAGCAAAAAACCCCGCTCCTGCGGGCGGGATAGTGATATAGCGGAATACTGATACAAAGGAAAAAAGACTTCATGAGTGATACAGAACAGATAAAGAAAAAGAGCGCGGGCGGACGCAGAGAGGGAGCAGTGGATATGCTGCACGGCCCCCTGGCCGGCCCCATCGTGATGTTTGCGATCCCTCTTGCGCTCAGCAGCATGCTGCAGCAGCTTTTCAACGCGGCGGACACGGCCGTGGTCGGGCGCTTCGCCTCCAGCCAGGCCATGGCGGCGGTCGGCAGCAACTCCGCCGTCATCAACCTGATCATAGGCCTCTTCGTGGGGCTTTCGGTGGGGGCCAACGTCCTGATCGCCTCCCTGATCGGTATGGGAAAGGCCGAGGAGATCCAGAGCGCGGTCCAGACCTCGATCGCCGTCGCCCTGGTCAGCGGCGTCATCCTGCTCTTTACGGGCGAGGCCGCCGCCAGACCCCTCCTGCAGCTGATGAATACGCCGGAGGACGTCCTGGACCTGGCCTCCCTCTACCTGCGGATCTATTTTCTGGGCATGCCCTTTATCATGCTCTACAACTTCGGGTCGGCCATCCTGCGAAGCAAGGGGGACAGCAAAAGGCCGGTCTACGCCCTGCTCTGCGGCGGCATCCTCAATGTCCTCCTCAACCTCCTACTGGTCATTGTCTTCCACCTGCATGTCATCGGCGTCGCGTCGGCGACCGTGGCCTCCAACGTGGTCAGCTCCTCCCTGGTCCTTTTCTTTCTCCTTCACGAGGAGGATCCCTTCCGCCTGCAGACCGACAGGCTGCGGCTGAGCAGAAAGCACCTGGTCCAGATGATCCGGATCGGCCTGCCCGCGGGCCTGCAGGGCGTGGTCTTTTCCCTGTCCAATACGGTGATCCAGTCGGCGGTCAACAGCTTCGGCTCCTATGCCTCGGCGGGATCGGCCGCGGCCCTCAACTTCGAGATCATCGCCTATTACGGGGTGAACGCCTTCAACCAGGCGGTCGTGACCTTTACCAGCCAGAACTACGCCGCGGGCAGGTTTGACCGCTGCAAAAAGATCTACAGGTACGGCCTGCTCTTTACCTTTCTGATCACGGCCGCCCTGGACTTCACCTTTATCGCGGCCAGAAATGTGACCCTGTCCCTCTTCACGACAGATCCGGAGGTGATCCGCTTTGCCGTCATCCGCCTGACCCACATCCTGGCTTTCCAGTGGATGGTCACCAGCTACGAGATCACCGGGTCCGCCATGCGGGGCATGGGCTATTCCCTGACGCCGGCCCTGATCACCCTGTTCGGGACCTGCCTCTTTCGGCTCTTCTGGGTCCTGGCCCTCTTTCCCATGCACAGGGATTTCGGCTTTCTGCTCTATGTCTACCCGGCCTCCTGGATCATCACCGGGACTGCGGTCTACATCGCCTTCCTCTTCATAAGGAAAAAGGCCATGAGCCGGGGATAAAATTTTAGGTGTGACAAGGGGACAGGCACTCTGTCACAGTGCTGTGACAGAGTGCCTGTCCCCTTGTCACACCCAAAACACCTCGCATTTCAGGTGGGCTTGAACTCCTGTAACAAAAAGGCAATGAGTGCCGTATGAGTGCCGTATGAGTGGCCGTGGATAAAATTTTGTCAAAAATTGACTTTTCATACTGAAAACCGCATAATAAATTTGTGAAAATATGATAAAATCCTGCTCGACAGGGCATGGATTAGGCGATAGGAGCAGATACAGACTATGGCAGGAACAATACTTGATCGTCTGGAAGAATATACGCAGAAGGATCCGCTGGCACCCATCCTGTTTGATGAGACCTATACAAAGGGGATCAACTATCACCAGCTGGATGAGATGTCCGGCAGGGTCTATGCCTGGCTGAAGCAGGCCGGGATCGGGAGGGAGGACTTTGTCCTGATCGACCTGCCCCGGGGCGTCCTTCCGGTCATCGCCATGATCGGGGTCTGGAAGGCCGGCGCGGCCTGGGCCCTGGTCGAAGATACTTATCCCGCGGAAAGGATCGCCTTTATCCGCGAGGACTGCGGGTGCAAAACGGAGCTGAGCAAGGCCAACTGGGATGAAGTCATGTGCATGGAGCCCCTGGAGGGCCATGTCCAGGCGGATTCCCACGACGCGGCTTTTGCAGTCTATACGTCAGGCACGACCGGGAATCCCAAGGGCGTCCTGCACGAATACGGAAATCTTGAGAGGGCCATTCTGTCGATCCGGGAGGACGGACAGTTTCTGTTCAATGAAAAAGATGCTCTCGCGACCCTGTCTCCCCTGAACTTTGTGGCCTCCATCATTGTGATCCTTGCGGCGCTGAATGTTTTCAGGGGCAGGAACTATATCGCGTCCTATGAGACCATCAAGAATACGACGGCTCTGGCCAGATTCTTTTTGACAAAAAAGATCTCGATCACCTTCCTCACGCCCTCCTATGTGCGGATGCTGGGAGGCCGGAAGTCCCCCTTCCTGAGGATGCTCTTCGTCGGGAGTGAGCCCGCCAACAACACCTATGTCGAGGGACTGGACCTGATCAATATCTATGCCTGCTCGGAGAGCGGGTTCGCGGTGGGGTTTTTCAGGATCGACAAGCCCTACGCGGCCTGCCCGGTCGGCCGCCCGCAGGTGGACACCAGGATCTTCCTCCTGGGAGAGGACGGAGAGGAGGTTTCCGAAGGCGAGGCGGGAGAGCTCTGCTTCGAGGATCCCTATGTGCGCGGTTACATCAACCTGCCCGGGCAGACGCAGAAGGCTTTCATAGACGGATATTTCCATACAGGCGACCTGGCCAGAAAGGACGCGTCGGGCAGCTATGTGATCCTTGGCCGCATAGACGACATGATGAAGATCAACGGAAACCGGATCGAGCCCGCCGAGATCGAGGCGGCGATCAGGTCCGTTCTGGGCATTGACTGGGCGGCCGTCAGGGGATTTGACGAGGGAGGCAAGAGTTTCCTGTGCGCCTATGTCAGGTCGGACGTCTCCTTTGATGCCGAAGCGCTCCGGACCGAGCTGGGCAGAAGGCTGCCCTACTACATGATCCCGGCATATTTCCTCAAGGTGGATGAGGTCCCCTTAAGGCCCAACGGCAAGCTGGACCGTAAAGCCCTTCCCCGTCCGGAGGCCGGAAACTTCCAGAGCAGCTATGTCGCGCCGGAGACGGACCTGCAGAAAAAACTCTGTGATGCCTTTGCGGTATCCCTGGGCCTTGACCAGGTCGGTATCCACGATGATTTTTATGAACTCGGCGGCGATTCCCTGTCGGCCATCTCGCTGATCTCTGAGTGCGACCTTCCAGACCTGAGCACCTCAGAGCTCTTCCTGGGCAGGACTCCGGAGAAGGTCGCAGACCTCTATGAAAAGAAGCTTGCCCAGAGCGGTGGAAAGTCCGCGCTGGAACGGAATGAGGAGGCGCTCGCCAAGGCTCATCCCCTGACGGCGGAGCAGTGCTACATGGTGAACTATCAGCTCTACACACCTTTTTCCACCATGTACAACCTCTTCACCATGATGAAGTTCGATAAGGAACTCTATGATATCGATAAGACCTGCGAGGTCATGAAACAGGTCATCATGGCCCATCCGGCCCTCCTGACCACCTACTACTGGGGCGAGGACGGCACGCTGATGCAGAAGTACTCCCCCGAGAGCTTTGATGACCTGAAGGTCGAGCACCTGACGGAGTTCGAGTTCAAATATGTAAAGGATACCCTCGTCTATCCCTTCAAGATCATTGGCGGCCGCCTCTTCCGCTGCAGGGTCTTTGAGACGGAGAAGGCCGGCTACGTCTTCTTTGATGTCCATCACTCGATTTTTGACGGTACGTCCTTCAAGGTCTTTATGGACGGGATCGAGAAGGCCTTTATGGGCCAGCCGCTGGAGCCGGATTATTACTATATGGTGCTGGCTGACCGGGAGAACGATATCCACACGGACTTCTACGAGGAGAGCAGAAGGTACTTTGAAGACCGCTACGGCGGAATCGAGTGGTCGGAGTATCCCTTTATCGACCACAGGGCCAGGAGCAATGAGATGGGAGAGATCTTCGCGAAGCTGGACATCGAGCAGGCCCAGCTGCAGGAGATCGAGAAGTCCTACCGGATCAGCCGCAATGAATATTTTATCGCGGTCCTTGCTCTTTCAATCTCCATTTACAACAGGCGCAATGACATCAAGGTCTCCTGGAACTACAATGGCCGTGAGAGCATCGAGTACATGACCTCCATCGGCCTCCTCTTCCGGGAACTTCCGGTGGGAATCCGCTTCAAACAGGACATGACGATCAGGGATGTCTTCTCGGATGTCCAGGATCAGGTGAGAAAGGGTATCGAGCACTGTTGCTATCCCTACGTGGACTTCATCGGGGAGGTGGCGACCGGCGAGTCGGCCTATCTCCTGTATCAGCAGGACCTGCGCGACACGGAAGCTCTCGAGAGCGAGGGGATCGAGGTCATTGACATTCGTCAGAATCAGATGGCCTCGCAGACGATCCTCGATATCGAGATCCTGGACGGCTCCGACGGCCTCCAGGCCATGATCGACTTCTCCTCCAGCTGGTATGAGGAGAAGAGCATACAGATATTCACCCGCATCTTCGCGGGCACGGCAGAGCTGATCGCCCGCCATGACAGCCAGACCGACCTCACGGTCGGTGAGATCGCCCACAGGATCCGGAGGGAAGTCCTCAGGGAGACGATCGCCGAGGATGCCACGGACGGCCGCAGAAAGCTCGAACAGATCAGGGAAAAGATCAAAGAAGCTCCGCACAGGCACAAAAATGCAGGCGAGACAGCTCCCGACGGCCCTGAAACCCGCCTCGATTCCGTGAAGGAGATAGTAATAGAAGGCGAGGACCGGCTCGACTCCCTCAGGGAAAAAGTCAGAGGGCGCGAAGAACTGCTCAGGAATTTTTCCGTCAAATTCAGGAAAAAACGCTGACGGCGGCTTCATTCAGGCGTGTAAACGCCGACGGCAGCCGCATGCGGGCAGGCATATACTGACGGCGGCTCACGCCGGGGATTCTGGACGGAAAACGGGGCAGTCACACCTCAGGTGAAAAAATGCCTGACGGCGGCTTACGCCGGGGGCAGGGAAGAGGTCTATGTCAGTTTATAACATTGAAAAATCAAGAAAACATATGCAGGAGCTTGCTGGTGTCAACAGAGAGCTCACCGGCAAAACCTATGATGCCGGACTGGCGGTGAAATGCAGCAACGGTACCTTCGTGGGGACCGAGACGGACAAGGTCCGGTCCTTCAAGGGGATCCCCTATGCGGTCCCTCCCGTGGGGACCCGCCGCTGGAAATCCCCGGAGCCGGCCCCCGACGGAGACGGTGTCTATGAGGCCCTGTATTTCGGGAAGTCATGCATCCAGACCGAAGAGGCCTCGGAAAGAGCTTCTATGTATATACAGGGCGAGGACTGCCTGACCCTGAATATCTGGACCTGTCCCGGAAAGAAAACTCAGGACGGGGACCCGAATCCGGTTCCGGATTTAAAAGGGGACATGGATTTAAAACCGGACGTGGATTTAAAACCGGTCATGGTTTTTATACACGGAGGCTCCTACGGCTGGGGCGGAACGGCCGACCCCCTCTATGACGGACACAATTTTGTCCACCGGGCAAAGGACATCGTTCTGGTCACGATCAATTACCGCATCGGCCTCTTTGGCTTTATCGATTTTTCCGAAGTGCCGGGAGGAGAGTCCTATGCGGCCAGCGGCAATCTGGGCCTGCTGGACCAGATCTGCGCCCTGGGCTGGATCCGCCGCAATATCCGCGGATTTGGCGGAGACCCTGAGAATGTGACCATTTTCGGGGAATCGGCCGGAGCATCCAGCGTCTCCCTCCTTCCCCTGATCGACTCCGCCCGGGGCCTTTTCAGAAGAGTGATCGCCCAGAGCGGGTCGATCGCCTTCACCTACAGCAGGGAGGAGGCCAGGACCCTGACCCGCAAGCTCCTGGAGAAGACCGGCGCCTCCTGCATGGAGGAGCTCGCAGCCCTGGACGAAGACCAGATCCGCGAGGTCAATGAAGAGCTCAATGACCACAATATCTTCCCCGTGCGGGACGGGTTCATCCTGCCGGCTGACCTCTACGAGGCCTACCGGACGGGCAAGGGTTCCGGGGTGGACATGCTGATCGGCACGAACGCCGACGAGGCCAGGTACTGGATCGGCGAAATGGGCAGCTGGTTTGTCTACCAGTGCATGGCACCGGTCCTTGTACAGAGCATTATCCACAGCTTCAAAAAAGAGGACAGGGCCCGCTCGGACGCTTTTATGAAGCTGCAGAAGGGCAGCGCGGCGCACAGGGCCACGGAATTTTTCAATGAGCTGATCTTCCGCGTCCCGTCGATCGTCCAGGCGGCCTTCCATTCCGACAATGGCGGCAGCACCTATATGTATTACTGGACCAAGAAGTCCTCGATCCCCCACTTCGGCGCCTGCCATGCGGTGGAGCTGGCCTATGTATTCGGCAATACCGAGGAGACCATCTACACGGGAAAGCAGGCGGATAAAAAGCTGTCCGCCATCGTTCAGGATATGTGGACCCGCTTCGCCAGGGACGGAAAGCCCGGAACGAAGGCCTGCCCCTGGGACAAATACGACAGAGGCTCCAGGATGACCATGGTCCTGGGCGATGAGATCCGCATGGTGTCAGACCCCGGGGCTGAGAACCGGGTCCTGATCGAGCCGCTCCTGTCCTACCGCTATAACGGCAACCACGATCTGGCCGGAATCATGGACAGATATCTCAGGCATCTGGCAGTCCATGCAGCCGCCCGGCTGGCCCTCACGGGGACCCTTGTCCTGGGGATACGTCACTGGACCGGGAGACTGAAGGACAACCGCGGGTGACAAGGGCAGGAGAATTATAGTTTTTCCTTTTATTTTTGTGCAAAATGCGTTAGTATAATAAAGCAGGCAGATGATCAGCATGAGGCTGGCCGGAGTTAAGACCGGACCCTGCCTGCAGTCAGCACTTTTTTTCAAAAACTCAATGGATGTCAGGATGGAGGATTGGTATGGGCAGATTGGGCAAATTGTTCTTCGGATGTACAGTACTTGGTGTGGCGGCCGCGACCGTCTACTATTATCTGGAAGAAAATTCCAAAGCGTCCGTCTGCGATGCGGACGATGATATTTTTGACGACGACTTCGAGGACATCGAGGAGGAAGAGACCGAGGCGGAGCCGGAAGAGACAGTCTCCAAGGTGAAGGAGGCCGCGACAAGGACCTACACGACCATCAAGAACGGATCCTCCGATGCATATACCAGGATCAAAGAGGCGATCGGCCCCAAGGGCGAGACAGTCCTGGAGGTGGTCGGAGAGACGGCCGGCCGTGTCAAGGACGCCTTCGCCGACGGCGCAGTCAAGGTCAAGGACATTCTCCAGGAGCCCGAAGAGGAAGAGGATATCTTCGATGAGGACTATGTGGAGCCCCAGGGTGACGCCCTGGATGAGGCCGAGGCCGAGGCAGTCGATGAGGCGGTAGCGGAAGAGCTCGAAGAAACTGCAGCTCCTGAGGATGCAGCAGAAGCTCCCGCGGAGGAGGCAGAGGCTCCTGCGGAAGCAGCCGCAGAGGAGGCTGAGGCCCCTGCGGAGGAAGCTCCTGCCGAAGCAGCGGAAGCTCCCGAAGAGGCAGCCGACGCGGACGCCCCTGCAGAGAACTCCGAGCCGGTGGAAGAGATCGCCGAGAAGTTCGAGAAGACGCCCGACAAGGTCGAGGAACTCTTCAACGAGGATAAGTGATCCGCGTGATGCGTGATCAGGCGATCCATGATCTGTGTGACTGCCTTGTTTATTCAGGCAGGCTGCGGGACAGGCGACCGGGACACGCGATCTGATCCGGAAAAATTGCATAAAACGGTAAAAAGCAAGAGGCCGGACTCCTTCAGGAGTCCGGCCTCTTTGTATGTCTGATTTTTTTCGGCTGATGATCCGCAACAGATAATCTGGATCGGATCATTGCAGTTGGCCATGATTTATCTGCGGTCATTCATGGGGATGAATTCCTGCAGCTCGCCGACATATTTGGTCGCCGGGCGCATGATGCGGCCGTCGTAGAGCTTGTTCTCGATGTTGTGGGCGACCCAGCCGGCTACGCGGGCCGTCGCGAAGAGGGGAGTGAAGAGCTCCTCCGGGATCCCCAGCATGCGGTAGGCAAAGCCCGAATAGAAGTCGACGTTGGAGGTGATGACCTCGCCCTTTCTCTCCATGATGACCTCTTTGACCGTGTCCTCAAAGAGCTTGAAGAAGGTGAACTTGTACATGCAGCCCTGCTCCTCGGCCAGGCTCCTGCAGAGCTTGCGCAAAAGCTCCGCGCGGGGGTCACTTAGGGTGTAGACCGCGTGGCCGAAGCCGTAGACCAGGCCGCTGTGGTCATAGTAATTGTGGTCCAGGATCTTGTTGACGATCCTGCGGATCTGGTCCTTGTCGGCGGTATAATCCAGGTCGCCGATGACCTGCTGCATCATTCTGGAGACAGAGATATTGGCTCCGCCGTGCTTGGGACCCTTGAGGGAGCCGATGGAGGCGCTCAGGGCGGAGTAGAGGTCGGTGCCGGTGGAGCCGACGACGACGTTGGTGAAGGTGGAGTTGTTACCGCCGCCGTGGTCCGCGTGGATGAGGAGGATGGCGTCGAGCAGGTTGGCCTCGTGGTCGGTGAATTTGCCGTCCGGCCTCAGCATATAGAGGATATTTTCCGCGATCGAATAATCGGGGCGGGGATAGTGGATGATCAGAGAGCTCCGGTCAAAGGAGTGGACCTTGGTGTAGTAGGCATAGCAGCTCAGGCTAGGAAACTTGGAGATCAGGTTGATGCCCTTGAGCAGGTTCTGGTAGACATCGGTCTCATCCGGGGAATCGTCGTAGTTGTAGAGGGACAGGACTGCGGACTGCAGCTTGTTCATGAGGTTCCGGGCCGGCTTGAGCAGAAGCTCATTGGCCAGAAAGCTCTCGGGCAGGTCGTAGCGCATGGAGAGACAGGTCTTGAAATTCTCGAACTCCTCCCTGTCGGGCAGGTATCCGAAGAGCAGGAGAAAGCAGGTCTCCTCAAAGCCGTAGTTGCCCTGCCGGTTTTTCAAGAGGTCCTTGATGGAATAACCGCGGAAGAGCAGGTCGCCCTCACAGGGCACGACATTGCCCTTTTCGTCCGTCGTGTAGCCCACGACATCGGAGATCCTGGTCAGGCCGATCCGGACGCCGGTCCCGTCGTCGTTGCGCAGGCCTTTTTTTACATTGTATTCGGAAAAAAGCTCGTTGGGGATATCTGTATAGTTGGAAGACCGGCCGAAGTACCTGGCCAGAATACTGTCGTCATTGAATTTTGTCCTTCTGGAAAGAGCCATGAGATCTCCTTTCACTGATTACTGCTGCTGCAGGGGAATGGTCTTTACGATTGTATACATTTATACATTGATTTACTGATTATATCATGACTGAATAAAATGTAAACATTTTTTTGCTTATTCCCGAAAGAATTGCCAATTTGGTTACGGTACACGTCCTTTCGGCCTCTCGGGCCCGGACTTCTTTCTCTTTCACCCCCTGATGAAATATGTTACAATCAAGGTTACGGAAAAGCAAAAACACGATCAAAGCAGGGGGCGGAGCGCATGACCTGTAAAGATTATACCGACCTGGTACCGGCTTTTCTCAAGGACCGGCTGGATGACACCACACTGCGGGACTTCCTGGACCACTATGATGTCTGCGAGACCTGCCGGGAGGAGGTCGAGATCCAGTACCTGATCGATCAGGTATTCCATGAGATGGGCGTGGCCGACGGGATCAACCTGGCCAAGGACCTGCCGGCCTATATTGATAAAGAAAGAAAGCGGCTGGACTACCGGCAGAAGCTGACGACGGCGGCGGTCTCCCTGGAGCTCGCGGCGATCGTCGCGGCCCTGCTGACCGCCATGCTCTACCTGTCCTGACGGGCAGGACCGGTCATAGATTTACATTACAGGCTGTAAGAAAAACGGCCGGGTAAGGAGAAGGACCTGGAATGAACACAGACACCAAAAAGAAACTGATGCTGATCGACGGGCACAGCATCCTGAACAGAGCTTTTTACGGAATGCCCGACCTGACCAATGCCAAAGGGGTCCATACGGGCGCTGTCTACGGCTTTCTGAATATCCTCTTCAGTCAGCTGGACGCGGAAAAGCCGGACTATCTGACGGTCGCCTTTGACGTCCACGCGCCGACCTTCCGCCACGAGGCCTATCCCGAATACAAGGGGACCAGGAGCGCCATGCCCGAGGAGCTGCGCCAGCAGGTCCCTCTGATCAAAAAGATGCTCACGGCCATGGGGGTCGCGATCTGCGAGCAGGCCGGCCTCGAGGCCGACGATATCCTGGGGACCCTGGCCAGAAAGGCTGAGGCCCGGGACATGGACGTCATCCTGATCTCCGGGGACAGGGACCTTCTGCAGATCGCGACTGACCGGATCTGCATCCGGATCCCCCGCACCCGCCAGGGCCAGACCACCATCGACGATTTCCGCGCGCCCCAGGTCCTGGAGAGCTACGGGGTCACCCCTCTTCAGTTTATCGAGGTCAAAGCCCTGATGGGCGATTCCTCCGACAATGTGCCGGGCGTGCCCAAGGTGGGAGAAAAGACCGCGACTCAGTTGATCAGAGACTACGGGTCCGTGGACGGCGTCTATGCCCATCTGGAGGAGATCAAAAAGCCGGCCCTGCACCGGAACCTTGCGGAAAATGAGGACAAGGCCAGGCTGAGCCTCTTCCTGGTCACGATCAAAACCGACTGCGAAGTCGACCTGGATACGGATAAAGCCGCGGCAGGCGGCTACTATACCAGGGAGGCCTTCGACCTGTGCACCGAGCTGGGCTTCAAAAACTTCCTGCCCCGCTTTGACAGGGAGGTCCTGGAGGAAAAGACCGGGGAACTGCCGGTCATCCAGGTCACGGATACCGGATCCGGATCCCTCGCGGAGCTTGAAAAAGACCTCCTGGACGTGATCACTGCGGGAGAGGAACCGGTCATCGGGATCTTCCCCGTCTATGACCGGGCCGGATACGGGCAGAAGGACCCTTCGGTCCTGTGCGGCGCGGCCTTCTCCTGGGCGGTATCCGGGGAGAAAAAGACGGTCCGACAGGTCTATGTCCGCTGCGCCGGCGGGGACGGAAGCGGAGAGCCCGGCGTCAGCCTGCCGGGAGCCGCTGCGGCAGAGAGCCCTGCGGCAGAGAAGGCGGGAACAGCCCCGCTGCCGGATGCTGCGGCAGAGAGCGCGGTGTCTGCCCCGCTGCCGGATGCTGCGGCAGCCCTGCCCGGCCTGTTGAAAAAGCTCCGCCTGGCCGCGGGCCGGCAGGCCCGGGAGGCCGGAGAGGACAGGGGACCGGTCCTGGCTATGTTTGACCACAAGAACCAGATGCCTCTGTGGGGAATCGACGGACGGGAGGAGTTCCGGGACGGCATCCGCATGGAGGGCCTCATGGACCTGCTGGTCTGCTGCTACCTGGTCAACCCCCTGAAAAATGACTATGAGATCGAAGATGCCGCCAATGAGTACCTGGGGATCTCCCTGCAGAACCGCAGGCAGCTCTTCGGCAAAAATTCCTGGGCCGCATCCGTGAAAGAGAATCCGGACCAGGTCATGGCCTATGCCTGCCGGGCCGCGGATGCCCTGCGCAGGACCGCCCCCCTCGTCCGCGAAAAACTGGCGGACCAGGATATGTGGGAGCTCTATACAGGGATCGAGCGGCCCCTGACCTTTATCCTGGCGGATATGGAGCGCCTGGGAGTCAGGATCCTCCCGCAGGCCCTGCGCGACTACAGCGCCCGCCTGTCCGGCCGGATCGACGAGCTGGAGCAGCAGATCTACAGGGAGACCGGCGAGACCTTCAACATCGCCTCCCCCAAACAGCTGGGCGAGGTCCTCTTTGAAAAGATGGGCCTGCCCGGAGGAAAGAAGACCAAGACGGGCTTTTCGACAGCCGCCGGCGTCCTGGAAAAGCTGGCCCCCGACTATCCCGTCGTCAATGATATCCTGGAGTACCGGGGACTCACCAAGCTCCGGTCGACCTATGCGGACGGCCTCATGGCCTACGTGGCTGGGGATGAGAGGATCCACACCACCCTGACCCAGACGATCACGGCTACCGGCCGCATCAGCTCCACAGACCCCAACCTGCAGAATATCCCCATGAAGACAGACCTGGGCAGGCAGATCCGCAAGGCCTTCATCCCGCGGGAGGGATACAGCTTTACCGACGCGGACTACTCCCAGATCGAGCTCAGGATCCTGGCCCACATGTCCGGAGATCCCGGCCTCATCGAGGCCTATAACCAGAACGAGGATATCCACCGCATCACGGCCTCCAGGGTCTTCCACACCCCCTTTGAGGAGGTGACCCCCCTGCAGCGCCGCAACGCCAAGGCCGTCAATTTCGGCATTGTCTACGGCATCAGCTCCTTCGGCCTCTCCCAGGGACTCTCGATCTCCCGCCAGGAGGCGGCCGAATATATCAAGGCCTATTTCAAGACCTATCCCGGGATCAAGGTCTTTCTGGACGACCTCGTGGCCTCCGCAAAGAAAAACGGCTATGCGAAGACCATGTACGGCCGCAGACGCCCGGTCCCGGAGCTGACCTCCAGCAACTTCATGCAGAGGTCCTTCGGAGAGCGCGTCGCCATGAACTCCCCCATCCAGGGATCGGCGGCGGACATCATGAAGATCGCCATGATCCGCGTCTGGGAGCGCATCGCCCGCGAACAGCTCCGCTCCCAGCTCATCCTGCAGATCCACGACGAGCTCCTGATCGAGACCGCCCCCGGAGAGGAGGACCAGGTCCTCAGGATCCTCAAGGAGGAGATGGAGGAGGCGGCCGACTTGGCTGTCCGCCTGGAGACAGACATCCACAACGGCAGCGACTGGTATATGGCGAAGTAGAGTCGTTAGCTGTTAGCCATTAGCTGTTAGCCATTAGCTGTCAGCTCAGGAACTGCCGATTTTTCTGAACTGCCATAAGAGTATAGAAATATAAGTTAATGGCCAAAAGCAAAAAGCTAATAGCTAAAAGCTAATAGCTATAAGCTGACCAACAAGGAGACATCATGAAACTGATCGGTGTAACGGGCGGAGTCGGCTCCGGCAAATCGGAGATCCTCCGCTATATGGAAGACAATTACAGCTGCAGGATCGTCCTGGCGGACGAGGCGGCCAGGGCCCTGGAGGCCCCCGGAGGATCCATCTATGAGGACCTGATCCGCCTCCTGGACCGGTATCCGGCCGGGGCAGCCGCGCCTCTGACCCTGGAGGACGGCAGGATCAACAATCCTGAGATGGCCCGCAGGATCTTTTCCCAGCCCGAACTTCTGGAAAAGGTCAATGCCCTGGTCCATCCGGCCGTCAAGACCTGGATCATGGACGAATACCGGCGGGAGAGTGAGGCCGGCAACTTCGATTTCTTCGTCGTGGAGGCGGCCCTTTTGATTGAGGGCGGATACAAGGAAGAGGTCGACGTCCTGTGGTATATTTTCTGCAATGAGCAGGAGAGACGCAGACGGCTTAAGGCCTCCCGCGGCTACAGCGATGAAAAGATCGACAATATCCTCAGGAGCCAGCTCACCGAGGAGGTCTTCCGGGCCAACGCGGACGTCGTGATCGACAACAGCGGCCAGCTCGATGACTCCTGCAGACAGGTGGACCGGGCTCTCGCGGCCTATGGTTTTTTGAAAAAGAACTGACCCGGTAAAGGACAGATGCATCGGATCCCCCTTTACAGCCGGGACCGCTCAGGAGAGCAGAATAAACATCCTGCGCACATTTACCGTTACAGCTTCAGGGAAAATACTTCCGGAGCGCTGATGAACGGCATAATCAGGAAAGAGAGAATACAGTAAAAATATGCGATTTGAAAGTATTGCCAGCGGAAGCAGCGGCAATTGTATCTACGTGGGTTCGGACAGGACCCACCTGCTCATGGACGTGGGAATCAGCCGGAAAAGGACGGTCGAAGCCCTGCGGGACATCGACCTGGATATGGAGGATATCGACGGCATTTTCCTGACCCATGAGCATTCGGACCACATCATGGGCCTGCCCGTGATCGCGAAGAAGTCGGAAATGCCCATCTACGCGACCCGGGGGACGATCGACGCAGTCCTGCACAATCCCAAATGCAGCGGGATCGACCCGGCCCGCTTCGTCTGTGTCCGGGCGGATGAGCCTGTCACGGTCGGGGACCTCAGGGTCGACCCCATGCGGATCTCCCACGACGCCGCCGAGCCGGTCGGCTACCGGATCTACGAGGGGGACAAGAAGGCCTGCGTCTGCACGGACCTGGGCTGCTATACCGACTATACCCTGGACTGCCTGAAGGGATCGGACGTCCTCCTGATCGAATCCAATCACGACGTCAACATGCTCCAGGTAGGATCCTACCCCTACAGGCTCAAGCAGCGGATCCTCGGCGACCACGGCCACCTGTCCAATGCCAGCAGCGGCCAGCTCCTGAGCCGGGTCCTCAACGATCATATGAAAGGGATCTTTCTGGGACACCTGAGCAAGGAGAACAATATCCCGGAGCTGGCCTTTGAGACGGTCCGCGTGGAGATCATGTTTTCGGACACGGGCTACCGCCCCGAGGACCTGCCCATCAAGGTGGCCCGCAGGTCCTCCCCTTCCGCCCTCGTGGAATTTTAACAGACAGGCCTGCCACAGGCATATCAGCACAGGGAAAGTCAATGATTTCGACCTGTATTCAACCTGTTCTTACAATATGGAGGAAAAAAATGAAAAGAGCCATTATCACAGTCGTCGGAAAAGATACGATCGGCATCATTGCGGCAGTATGCACCTATCTTGCGGAAAACAAGATCAATATCCTGGATATCTCCCAGACCATCGTGCAGGGATATTTTAATATGATGATGATCATCGATGTGACGGAGCCGGAGAAGCCCTTTGGCGTGATCGCGGACGAGCTGGCCAGGATCGGCGAGGAAAAGATCGGCGTCCAGATCCGCTGCCAGAAGGAAGAAATCTTTGACCTGATGCACAGGATCTGATGCAGAAGGACCTGATGTGCGGGATCTGAAGCACAGGACCTGATGACAGGGACCGGTGCAGGAGGATCCGGCGGATCAGCCTCCGTGGACATGAAATGACCTGAAAGGGGAGAAGAGAGCATGATTAATTTTTCTGAAGTGGCTGAAACCAATGCCATGATAGAACGCGAAAATCTGGATGTGCGCACGATCACCATGGGGATCAGCCTCCTGGACTGCGCCGATTCCGATCTGGCCCGCCTGCGGACAAAGATCTACGACAAGATCACGACAAGCGCCTGCAACCTGGTGCGGACCGGAGAGGAGATCACCAGGGAGTACGGGATCCCGATCGTCAACAAGCGGATCTCCATCACACCGATCGCGATCGCAGCCGGCAGCGCCTGCCGCTGCAGCGACGATTTTGTCGCGATCGCCAAGACCCTGGACCGGGCGGCCAAGGAGGTCGGCGTCAATTTCCTGGGCGGCTACTCCGCCCTGGTCTCCAAGGGCATGACAGCGGCTGACCGCATGCTGATCGAGTCGATCCCGGATGCCCTGGCCCAGACCGATGTCGTCTGCTCCAGCGTCAACGTCGGCTCGACCAAGACCGGCATCGACATGGACGCCGTCCGCCTCATGGGCAGCGTGATCAAGCGGACGGCCGAGCGCACGGCGGACCGGGATTCCTTCGGCTGCGCCAAACTGGTCGTCTTCTGCAACGCGCCTGACGACAATCCCTTTATGGCGGGCGCCTTCCACGGCGTCACCGAGGCGGACCGCATCCTCAACATCGGCGTCAGCGGACCCGGCGTCGTCAAGAGGGCCCTGGAAAAGGTCCACGGCGAGGATTTCGAAGTATTGTGCGAGACGGTCAAAAAGACCGCCTTCAAGGTCACCCGCGTGGGACAGCTGGTCGCCCGCGAGGCCTCCAGGCGCCTGGGGGTCCCCTTCGGAATCATCGACCTGTCCCTGGCCCCCACGCCCGCGGTCGGCGACAGTGTGGCGGATATCCTGTGCGAGATGGGCCTCGAGTCAGCCGGCGCGCCCGGCACGACCGCTGCCCTGGCCCTGTTGAACGACCAGGTCAAAAAGGGCGGCGTCATGGCCTCTTCCTATGTCGGCGGCCTGTCCGGCGCCTTCATCCCTGTGAGTGAGGACCGCGGCATGATCCATGCCGCCCAGATCGGTGCCCTGACTCTGGAGAAGCTCGAAGCCATGACCTGTGTCTGCTCGGTCGGCCTTGATATGATCGCCATCCCCGGCGACACAAAGGAGACCACCATCGCCGGCATCATCGCCGACGAGATGGCCATCGGCATGATCAACCAGAAGACCACGGCCGTCCGCCTGATCCCCGTCATCGGCAAGGGAGTGGGCGAAATGGTCGATTTCGGCGGACTGCTGGGATATGCCCCGATCATTCCGGTCAATCAGTTCGGCTGTGACGAATTCGTCAACCGCCGCGGCCGCATTCCGGCCCCGGTCCACAGTTTCAAGAACTGATGGTTCAATGTCGGACCGGTTTATTGTATACTGTATCTAGTGTATTGTTGTGAAAGATCCTGATCCGGGCAACTGACGGGTGTGGACACACTCAGGCGCTTATTTGCGCAGAAAGGCGGTTAATATGGGATTCGAAAAGAAGTATGACGTGACGGCACTGGGCGAGCTGCTGATCGACTTCACGCAGAACGGAGTCAGCGAGCAGGGAAACAACCTCTTTGAGGCCAATCCAGGCGGAGCGCCCTGCAATGTCCTGGCCATGCTGACCAAAGCCGGACGGAAGACCGCGTTTATCGGTAAGGTCGGCAATGACATGTTCGGCCGTATGCTCAAAGAGCGAGCGGCGGGAGAAGGGATCGACATGGCCGGTCTGGAGATGGACGAGGAGGTTCACACCACCCTGGCCTTCGTCGAGAAGCTTCCCAACGGCGACCGCGACTTCTCCTTCTACCGCAAACCCGGCGCTGACATCAAGCTGACAAAGGACGAGGTCGAGAAGCACGCTGACCTGATCGAGGGCGCCAGGATCTTCCACATCGGCACCCTGTCCATGACGGACGAAGATGTCGAAAAGGCCACCAAAAAGGCTGTCAAGATCGCCAAAAAGGCCGGCTGCATCATGTCCTTCGACCCCAATCTCAGGCCCCCTCTCTGGTCCAGTGAGGAAAAGGCCAAGGAGAAGATCGCCTGGGGGCTTGCCCGGTGCGACGTGCTCAAGATCTCCGACAATGAGATCACCTTCATGACCGGCGAGGAAGACCTCGACAAGGGCGTTCACAAGATCATCGAAGAGTATGAGATCCCGCTTGTCTTCGCGACCTACGGCCCCGACGGATCCAAGGCCTTCTACAAGGGCCTGGAGGTATTCGAGCCCGGCTTCCTGAACCCCAAGACCATTGAGACCACCGGTGCCGGCGATACCTTCTGCGCAAGCGCCCTTCACCACGTACTCAAATACGGCCTCGACGGTCTGGACGAGGCGAAGCTCCACGAGCTTCTGACCTTCGCCAACGCAGCCGCTTCCCTGGTCACTACCAGGAAGGGCGCCCTTTGCGTCATGCCGACAGTGGAGGAAGTGCAGGCTTACATCAAGGAGAGCGGAAGATAAGAGGCGGCAGATAAAGGACGAGCCGGGCATGCACACATCCTTTGGCCAATGCTCCTCTTCGCACAGATGCACTAGGATGTGAATCGCTTGCCGGGAGGGCAATGTCCGAACTCGCATCCCGTGTTGAAGACACGGTCTGCTCAAACAGGCGGACAATAAATGCCCGGCTGTGAGAGCCGGGCATTTAACCCTCCCGGCTTCACGATGTCCCATCAAGTGCATCTAAGTGCTCATCGCAAGCATGGCCGCCAGGATGTGCACATGCCCCGGCTCTGTTTGCGCCGTAACCTATAAGAAGGAAGATAGAAACCGGCCCCTCGGGCTGGAGGGTCATCCAAAGCACGACCGTTATGAGAAATAAACATATGACAGAGGGACAGGCACCGATTCGCATTGCTGTGATCGGTGCCTGTCCCTATGTAAAACCTTTTCGCCTGTGACAATGCCTGGAAAGAAGTTCATCGCATTTGTGTACTGAGGTGTACTGATTTGTAGGGGGGGCAGGAAACAGGGCCGAAGGCGGATCCATCCTGGCGGACATGATGTGATGAGTGCTGGAGGTACTAGGCGAAGCGGCTGTGAGAGGGCGGGTCAAATTCCCGGCTCTCACAGCCGGGAATTTGTTGTCCGCACTGTTCGAGCATTTTGTCCCTTCAAGACAAAATGCGAGTTCGGACATTGCCCGCCCGGAGCAGACGCGAGCCTTAGTAGCTCCGCGCGAAGAGCTTTCATGGCCAAAGGATGGATTCGCTGAGGCCCGTCCTTTATACCCATTTCAGCGGGAATGCCGAAAAGAGACCGGTGATCGTATGATCACCGGCCTCTTTGTGTAATGGATCAAATTTTGTAATGAGCCATGGTATATGCTGAGTCAAACTGAAACGTCCCCACTGACTCATTGCCCGGATTTATTCGATGCGCATCAGGAGCTGGCCGCCCTTGACGGTGTCGCCCTCTGCGACCAGGATTTCCTTGACGGTACCGGCCATGCGGGCGCTGGTGGCTGTCTCCATCTTCATGGCCT
>CAMNFJ010000001.1:0-49418 GCA_946536955.1 uncultured Lachnospiraceae bacterium | reverse complement strand
TCCGCGGACGCGGGGGCGGCGGCTTCCCGGCCGGCGACAAGTGGGCATCCTGCGCCCGCCAGAAGGAGTATCCTCACTACATCGTCTGCAACGGCGACGAAGGCGACCCGGGCGCGTTCATGGACCGGTCCGTCATGGAAGGCGACCCCTTCCGCCTGCTCGAGGGCATGATCATCGCCGGTATCGCCATCAATTCCGAGATCGGCTATATCTATGTCCGCGCGGAGTATCCGCTGGCAGTCGACCGTCTGCGTGAAGCCATCCGCAAGTGCGAAGAGTACGGCATCCTTGGCGACAACATCCTGGGTTCCGGCAAGAAATTCCATATTTATATCAACCGCGGCGCCGGCGCCTTTGTCTGCGGCGAAGGTTCCGCTCTGACCGCCTCGATCGAGGGCAAGCGCGGCATGCCCCGCGTCAAGCCGCCCAGAACCGTCGAGCACGGCCTGTTTGACAAGCCCACCAACCTCAACAACGTCGAGACCTACGCGAACGTCCCCATGATCATCAACCGCGGCGCCCAGTGGTACCGCAGCATCGGCCCTCAGAACAGCCCCGGCACCAAGGCCTTCGCCCTGACCGGCACCATCAAGAACACCGGCCTGATCGAAGTCCCCATGGGCACGACCCTGCGCGAGGTCATCTTTGACATCGGCGGCGGCATGCGCGGCGGCACCAAGTTCAAGGCCGTCCAGATCGGCGGTCCCTCTGGCGGATGTCTGACCGAAAAGGACCTGGATCTTCCTCTCGACTTCGACTCCCTCAAGAAGGTCGGCGCCATGATCGGCTCCGGCGGTCTGGTCGTCATGGACGAGCACACCTGCATGGTCGAGGTCGCCCGCTTCTTCATGAGCTTCACCCAGAACGAATCCTGCGGTAAGTGCGTCCCCTGCCGCGAAGGCACCAAGCGCATGCTGGAGATCCTGGAGCGCATCGTCGACGGCAAGGGCCGCGACGGCGATATCGAGCTGCTCGAGGAGCTGGCCGACACCATCTCCAACACCGCCCTCTGCGGTCTGGGCAAGTCCGCTCCCAACCCCGTCATCTCCACGCTCAAGAACTTCCGCGAGGAGTACGAGGCCCACATTTATGACAAGCGCTGTCCCGCGGGCGTATGTTCCAAGCTCCGCCGCTTCCACATCGATCCCGAGCTCTGCAAGGGCTGCACCAAGTGTGCGCGCAACTGCCCTGTGGGCGCGATCAGCGGCAAGGTCAAGGAACCTCACGTCATCGATCAGGACAAGTGCATCAAGTGCGGCGCCTGTATCGCAAACTGCAACTTCAAAGCGATCAGAGAGGAGGCGTAACCTATGAAATCTGACAATATCATGATCGTCGACGGCGTCGTGGTGGAAATCGAGAATGAGCGCAACCTCCTCGAAGTCATCAGCAAGGCCGGCATCATCCTGCCCGTCTTCTGCTACCACTCGGACCTGTCGATCTACGGCGCCTGCCGCATGTGCATGGTCGAGGATGAGCGCGGCAGACTGATGGCGGCATGTTCCACCCTGCCCAAGAAGGGCATGCGGATCAAGACCAATACAGGCCGCATCCGCCGCTACCGCAAAAACATCCTTGAGCTCCTGCTCGCCGAGCACTGCCGCGACTGCACGTCCTGCAGCAACAGCGGCAACTGCAAGCTCCAGGATCTGGCCAAGCAGTTCGGTATCGGCGATGTCCGCTTCCCCAATACCAAACAGGATGTTGAGAAGGATGAGTCCTCTCCCAGCATCATCCGCGATCCCGGCAAGTGCATCCTCTGCGGCGACTGCGTCCGCGAGTGCAATGAGATCCAGCACGTCGGCGCGATCGACTTCGCCTTCCGCGGATCCAACGCCACGATCAGCACAGCCTTCAACCAGCCCCTGTCCGAATCCCTCTGCGTCGGCTGCGGCCAGTGCGCGGCGGCATGTCCGACCGGCGCCCTGACCATCCGCGACGACACAGCCAGGGTCTGGGATATGCTGGATGATCCGAACGTCTTCGTCACCTGCGAGATCGCTCCCGCCGTCCGCGTGGGCATCGGCAAGGAGATGGGCCTCGACACCGGCGAAAACTCCATGAGCCGCATCGTCTCCGCCCTGCACCGCATGGGCTTTGACCAGGTCTATGACACCTCCACCGGCGCCGACCTGACCGTCATCGAAGAGGCCAACGAGTTCGTCGACCGCCTGCAGAACGGCGGCACCCTTCCCCTCTTCACCTCCTGCTGCCCCGCATGGGTCCAGTTCGTGGAGAAGAAGCACCCCGACCTGCTCGACCACGTTTCCACCTGCCGCTCTCCCATGAGCATGTTCTCCGCGGTCATCAAGGCACACTTCCGCGAGAACCTCCCCGCAGGCAAGAAAAAACACTATCACGTCGCCCTCATGCCCTGCACCGCCAAGAAGTTCGAGTGCAAGCGCGACGAGTTCAAGACCATCTACGGACCCGCTACCGACGACGTCATCACGACCCAGGAGCTGATCCGCATGATCCACGAGTCCGGCATCGTCTTTGACGAGCTCGAGCCCGAGTCCGTCGACCTGCCCTTCGGCACCATGTCCGGCGCGGCCATCATCTTCGGTGTCACCGGCGGTGTCACAGAGGCTGTCCTCCGCAAGGTGTCCAACGACAACTCCCGCACCACCCTCCGCCAGATCGCCTACACCGGCGTCCGCGGCATGGAGGAGGTCAAAGAGGCCATCATCCCCTTCGGCGACCGCGACCTCAAGATCGCCGTTGTCAGCGGCCTGGCCAACGCCGACCGTCTGATGGAACAGATCAAAGCCGGCGAGGCCGACTACGACCTGGTCGAAGTCATGGCCTGCCCCGGCGGCTGCATCAGCGGCGCCGGCCAGCCCTACATCTCCCGCCGCCACAGGGAGAAGCGCGGCGAAGGCCTCTACAGGTCCGACCGCGTCAGCACCATCAAGCGCTCTCAGGACAACCCGCTCATGGACCAGCTCTACGGCGGACTCCTCAAGGGCAGAGTGCATGAGCTGCTCCACGTCCATTATCATAAGCACTGATCAGTCAATTCGGACGTTTCATTCTGACTCATTGATCCGCTGGTCTGACGGCTCCCGCCGGCAGCAGCTGAGGGATGCCGCTCCGACGAGCGCATAGCCGGAAAAACTGAACCAAAAACCCCCGTCAGAAGGCGAAAGCCTTCTGACGGGGGTTTTTTGGCTCACTGGAGAACGACGTTTTTCTGTCCGCAGATCTGCGCCAGCAGGTCCATGGCGGCCCGGTCGGCCCGGATGCCCTGGCCCGGGGGCAGGGTCTTCCTGGCCTTGCGGTCCTCAATGTAGATGACGACCTGGTCGCGGCCTCCGTGGGCCGCGACGACGCCCAGCACCTTCTGTTCGGCGCTCTTCCAGGCCTCGAAGGAGGGAAAGCGGACCCAGAGCCGGCGGGGGACATCGTCAAAGGAGATGATCTTCTCGGCGATGAGCTTGCCGTCCTTTTCCTCCTCGAGGGAGACGCGGCCCTGGAGAAAGACTCTGGCGTCCTCGTTGAGGATCTCGGAGCTCTCCTCGTAGGTGCGGGGAAAGACGATGACCTCGACGGACCCGGTCATGTCCTCGATCGTGAGGAAGGCCATGACCTGGTCATTTTTGGTATATTTGATCTTTTTTTCGGTGATGATGCCGCCGATCACGGCCTTCTGGCGGTCGGTCAGGCGGCCGTCGGGTCTGCCGGCTCCGGTCTGTCCGCCGTAGCCGCCCCTTCCCGTTCCGTCTCCTCCCGGGGAGGCGGGGCTGACGGTCTGCCCCGGCGAAGCGGGGGCATCCGGCCCCCCGGCGTCTTCGTCCAGGACGAAGTCGGCGGCCGTGGCGGTGACGCGGCTGCGCCAGAGCCCCTCGTAGGCCTGGAGGGGGTGGCCGCTGACGTAAATGCCCAGGACTTCCTTTTCAAAAGAGAGTCTGAGCTCATCGGGGAATTCGCCGACGTCGGGCATGCGGATCTCGTAGTCCTTTTTGTCCTCCTCGTCCGCGATGTCAAAGAGGGACATCTGGCCCGCCATGTCGTTCTTTTTGGAGCTCTGGAGGTCGTCCAGGATGCGGACGTAGACGCTCATGAGCTGTTTTCTGGTCCCGCCCAGGCAGTCCAGGGCGCCGGCCTTGATAAAGTTTTCCACGGTCCGGCGGTTGACGTCCTTTTCCTGGGAGGCCATGCGGGTCAGAAAGTCGCGAAGGTCCCGGTAGGGCCCCCGCAGGCGGCGTTCGTTCACGACGGCGTCGATCACGGGCCGGCCGACTCCCTTGATGGCGGTCAGGGCATAGCGGATGCCGTCGGGAGAGACGGAGAAACCTGCCTCGCCCTCGTTGATGTCGGGCGGCAGGATCCGGATCTTCATGGACCGGCAGGCCAGGATGTAGGAGGCGACCTTGGTCGGGTGGTCGATGACCGAGGTCATGAGGGCCGCCATGAATTCCATGGGATAGTAGTACTTGAGCCAGGCGGTCTGGTAGGCCACGACGGCGTAGCAGGCGGCGTGGGACTTGTTGAAGGCATACTTGGCGAAGTCCATCATGGTGTCGTAGATCCCGGAGGCGACCTTTTCGTCGATCCCGCGGGCCACACAGCCGGGGACTCCCTCCTCCGGATTGCCGTAGACAAAATTGCGGCGCTCCTGCTCCATGACCTTCTGCTTCTTTTTACTCATGGCGCGGCGGACCAGGTCGCTCCGGCCCAGGGTGTAGCCGCCCAGGTCGCGGACGATCTGCATGACCTGCTCCTGGTAGACGATACAGCCGTAGGTGGGCTCCAGGATGGGCTGGAGCTCCGGGCAGGCATAGCTGACCGCGTCCCGGTTGTTCTTGCCCCGGATGTACTGGGGGATGAAGTCCATGGGGCCCGGCCGGTAGAGGGAGATGCCGGCTATGATATCCTCGAAATTCTCCGGTCTCAGTTCCTTCATGAAGCCCTGCATGCCGCCGGATTCCAGCTGGAAGATCCCGTCCGTCCTGCCGGAGGAAATATAGCGGTAGATATTGGGGTCGGCGTAATCCAGGGCATCCATGGAGACCACGGGGCCCAGGGGATTTTCCGAGGGGCGCACGGCGCTGACGGCGGGCTCGGAGGGCGGGTAGGCTCCTCCGGCGAGAGCGATCGAGTGATTGGCCATATCGACCGCATTCTGGATGACCGTGAGGGTGCGCAGGCCCAGGAAGTCCATCTTGAGCAGGCCCAGCTCCTCGATCGTGGTCATGGGGAACTGGGTGGTGGTTGATCCGTCCTGGGCCCTGGCCAGGGGGACCAGGTCCTCCGCGGGCTCCGAACAGATGACGACGCCGGCGGCGTGGACGGAGGCGTGCCGGGGCAGGCCCTCCAGGCGCAGGCTCATGTCGATCAGCTTGTGGACCCGGTCGTCCTTTTCATAGGAGGCGCGCAGGTCCGGGCTCTGCTTCAGGGCCTTCTCCAGGGTGATCCCCAGCTCCTGGGGGACCATCTTGGAAATGGAATCGACAAAGCCGTAGGGCAGGTCCATGACCCGGCCGACATCCCGGATGACGCCCCGGGCCGCCATGGTGCCGAAGGTGATGATCTGCATCACGCGGTCCTTGCCGTATTTTTCCGTGACATAGTCGATGACCTCGCCCCGGCGCTCGAAGGCGAAGTCCACGTCGATATCGGGCATGGACACACGCTCGGGGTTGAGGAAACGCTCAAAGAGGAGGTTGTAGCGGATGGGGTCGATATCGGTGATCCCCAGTGAGTAGGCGACGATGGATCCCGCAGCGCTCCCGCGCCCGGGCCCGACCATGATCCCGTGCTCCCTGGAAAAATTGATATAGTCCCAGACGATCAGGAAATAGTCGACATAGCCCATCTGGCGGATGGTCCCCAGCTCGTAGTCCAGCCTGGAGAGAAGGTCCGCGGCCGTCATGCCCGAGAAAAGACGCGGTCCGCCCTTTTCTTCCGCCCGGTTCTCTTCCGGACTGCTTTCCGGGCTTTTTCCGGAAGAGTTTTCCATGCTGCCGGCAAGGCTGTTTCCGGAAGGGTCTTCCGGACTGCTTTCCGGGCTTTTTCCGGAAGAGTTTTCCGGACTGCCGGCCGGGCTGTTTTTTTCTGCCTCGAAGATCCCGGGCCAGCGCCGCTCCATGCCGTCCCGGCAGAGCTTGTTGAGATAGGTCCAGGAATCATATCCCTCCGGCACATCGAAATGCGGGAGTCTGGTGACGCCGAACTCGATCTCCACGTTGCAGCGGTCCGCTATGCGCTGGGTGTTGTCCAGGGCCTGCCGGGCATAGGGGAAGAGGGTCCGCATCTCCTCCTCGCTCTTGACATAGAACTGGCCGCCGGGATATCGCATGCGGTTCTCATCGGCCAGCTTTTTGCCGGTCTGGACGCAGAGGAGGATATCGTGGGCCTCCGCGTCCTCCGCATAGGTGTAGTGGCAGTCATTGGTCGCGACAAGGGGGATCCCCATCTCCCGGCTCATGCGCAGGAGCTCGGCGTTGACCGTCTGCTGGTCGGGATAGCCGTGGTCCTGCAGCTCCAGGAAATAATTGCCATCCCCGAATATATCCAGATAGCGCCTGGCCGCCTCCCGGGCTCCCTGGGGATTGCCGCGAACGATCTCCCTGGCCACCTCGCCGGCCAGACAGGCCGAGCAGGCGATCAGGCCCTCATGAAACTCCCTGAGCAGTTCCATGTCGACACGGGGCTTATAATAAAAGCCCTCCGTGAAGGACCGGCTCACGATCTTCATGAGGTTGGCATAGCCTGTATTGTTTTCCGCCAGCAGGATCAGGTGATAGTAGCGGTCCTCCCCGTGGCTGGCCTCGCGGTCTTTGCGGGAGCCGGGCGCCACGTAGACCTCACAGCCGATGATGGGCTTGATCCCGGCCGCTTTTGCCGCCTTATAAAAATCGATCACGCCGTACATGACGCCGTGATCGGTAATGGCCGCAGCCGTCATGCCCAGGTCCCTGACCCGGCTGACGTACTCGGAAATCTTATTGGAACCGTCCAGGAGCGAATACTCCGTGTGGACGTGAAGATGCGCGAAAGACATAGCTCCTCCAAGCAGGGGGGTGGCAGCTTTTGGCTTTAAGCTTTTAGCTATTAGCTTTTAAATGCAAATTTCCAGAAACAGAGCTAACAGCTAATGGCTAATGGCTAACAGCTAACAGCTATCATTTAACAACTGTCACCCGAAAAACGCCTCTCCGATGACCAGGTCTTCGGGGGTGGTGATCTTGATATTGCGGTAGTCTGCCATGACCATGCGGACCCGGCAGTCTCCGGCCAGCTCCGCCACCATGGCGTCGTCGGTCAGGACAATGCCCTGTGAGGCCAGGTATTCCTCCTGGGCCAGGGCCTTGCGGTGGGCGTTGCGGATCAGGTCCAGGGAAAAGACCTGGGGGGTCTGGACGATCCAGACACTGGCTCTGTTGGGTGTCTTCTGGACGTTGCAGTCATCGTCCACGATCTTGACCGTGTCCTTGGCAGGCACGCCCGCAACGCAGGCGTTTGTCTTCTGCACCGTCTCAAAGAGGCGGTAGATGGTCTCCTGGTTCAGGAAGGGTCTGGCGCAGTCGTGGATAAAAACGTAGTCGCAGGGCCAGTCGATGGCCTCGAGGCCGATGGCGACGGAATGGACCCTCTCCTTTCCCCCCACGGCGATCTTCCGGAGTTTTTTTGTATATCCATATTCCTCCAGGAGTCCGCGGACGACGTCGACGTCATCCCTGTGGGCCATCACGATAATGTCCGTGATGCATTCACTCTCCTGCATGGTTCTGATGGAATGGAGAAACATGGGCATGCCGCCCAGCATCAGGTATTGTTTCCGGATATCCCCTCCCATGCGCAGGCCCATACCTGCCGCGAGCATGACTGCGGTGCACTTTACATTACTGCTTTCCATAAGATTGATTCCCTTCGCGTTTTTTGGGCCCTTTTCGGGGCGCGGCGATCCGGGCGGACCTTTCCCGCGCTCAAAAAGAACTCCAGAAGCCCGCACCGGTCATTCTCCCAGGATTTACAGTCCATCAAGTATTCCGGATTTCTTGTTTCTGCAAGCTCTGTTGTTATGTGACTATTATTACAATTTCCGGTAACTGTCCGGCTGTATCCTATCTCTGCCCCAGGCGCAGTCCGGGGACGGCGTTGAGGTCGAGGCCGGAGAAGGCGCCCTTTCTGTATTCAAAATAGGCGGCGCTGCCGATCATGGCGGCATTGTCCGTGCACAGGATGGGAGGCGGACAGAAAAAGGCCGCGCCCTTGTCCTCGCACATCTTTTTCATGCCGGCCCGCAGGGCTGTGTTGGAGGCCACGCCGCCGGCCAGGGCAAATTTTTTCAGGCCGTACTGGTCGATGGCGTCCCCGGCATGGGTGACCAGGACGTCCACGACTGCCTGCTGGAAGGAGGCCGCCACATCGGGGACGTTTACAGTGATCCCCTTCATGCGGCTGGTATTGAGATAGTTGAGGACCGCGGATTTCATGCCGCTGAAGCTGAAGTCGTAGCGGGACCCGCTGACCTTGCCCCGCGGGAAGGTGATCGCGTGGGGGTCTCCCTCTCTGGATGCCTTGTCGATCTTGGGGCCGCCGGGATAGCCCAGGCCGATCTCGCGGGCTACCTTGTCGAAGGCCTCGCCGGCCGCGTCATCCTGGGTCCTGCCCAGGATCTCATACTCCCCGTAATCCCTGACCAGGACCAGATGGGTGTGGCCGCCGGAGACGACCAGGCAGGCAAAGGGCGGCTCGAGAGAAGGTTCCGCAATGTAATTGGCACTGATATGGCCCTCGATATGGTGGACCCCGATCAGGGGGATCCCGGTCGCGAAGCTCAGGCCCTTGGCCGCTGACACTCCGATCAGGAGGGGGCCGACCAAGCCCGGGCCGTAGGTGACCGCGATGGCGTCCATGTCCTCCAGCTTCCTGCCGGCTTCGTCAAGCGCCTGGCGGATGACCTGGGTGACGCGCTCCGTGTGCTTGCGGGAGGCGATCTCCGGCACCACGCCCCCGTAGAGGGTGTGGATATCGATCTGGGAGGAGATCACATTGGAGAGGACCCTGCGCCCGTCGACCACGACGGAGGCCGCCGTCTCGTCGCAGCTGGATTCGATCGCAAGGATGGTCACATCTTTTTTTATCTCTGTCATAGTATTTGTCTTATCTGTATTTTTCTGCCGGATCCGTCCCTCCCGGGACAGACCCTTTGTCATTATACACCATTTATCCGTTTTCTGCCCATTCATGACCTGCAGTTTGTCTGCGGCGGGTTTATCTGCGAAGTTTGTCCGCTGCAGGTTTGCCCGCGGCAGGTTTATCCGCGGCAGGTTTATCTGCGAAGTTTGCCCGCGGCAGGTTTATCCGCGACGGGTTTGTCCGCGGCGTTTATCTATGGGCATCTTCTTCCGGAGGGGCTGTTTTCGTCCGGGAGGCCTCTCACTCATTGTCAAAGACCAGGGTGATAGTCCTGCCGTCCTTCGCGGCCACGCCGGCCGGAAAGATTTTGCGGACGTCATCCATGAAGTCCTCCGGGTGGTTGAGGGAGGGGCTGTAGTGGGTCAGCCACATCCGGGCCGGGCCGGCCTTTTTCGCGATCATGGCCGCCTCCTTGAAGGTCATGTGCTTGTGCTCCCGCGCCTTTTCCGCCTTGTCCGGCTCGCCGTACATGCCCTCGCAGATCAGAAGGTCCGCGCCGGCGGCATATTTGACGATATTGTCGCAGGGCCGGGTGTCCGTCGTATAGACCAGCTTCAGGCCCCTGCGGGCCGGCCCCAGGACCATGTCCGGTGTGAAAAGGCCTTCCTCCGTCTCGATGGTCTCGCCCTTCTGCAGGCGGTTCCAGAGCTTCAGGGGGATCCCCTGCGCCTTGGCCCGGTCCGCGTCGAAGCGGCCGGCCCGGTCCAGGGTAAAGGCGTAGCCGTAGCAGGTGACGTTGTGGTTGACCCGGAAGGCATGGATATGAAAATCCTTGTCGCCGGGCAGGGTGATCTCCTGCTCCCGCTCGGTCAGCTCGAGAAACTCGATCTCAAAGGGAAGCTCCGGGGCGATCACCCGCAGGCTGTTGACTACGCGGGAGAGCCCCTTGGGACCCACCATCAGAAGCGGCTCCGTGCGCTCCGCGTTTCCCATGGTCAGCAGCATACCCGGGAGGCCCGAGATATGGTCCGCGTGATAATGGGTAAAAAGCATGACATCAATGGGTTTGGGGCTCCAGCCCTTTCTGCGGAGGGCCACCTGGGTCCCCTCGCCGCAGTCCACCATGATCCCCTTTCCGTTGTAACGGAGCATCAGGGAGGTCAAATAGCGGTAGGGCAGGGGCATCATCCCGCCTGTACCGAGCAGACAGACATCGATCATATATTTTCAAAACCTTTCTTACCGGCTGCAACAGCCGGACAAATCTTTTGACCGTTTAAAACACCGGAAACATTTCCAGTCCAGCACGCGAGTCTTACGCCCCGCGTGCTGGCTGACATGTCCTGTTTTCCAACGACATGTCAACATCTTCCACACCGCTCGCGGGGTGCATCCGGCAAACCTCCGGTTTGTTGCGGAGCGTTTATTCTTCATCGAGGGCTAGTACCCACGATGAAGCAGGTTTCCTTTTTTTGCGCGCGTATCCCGCAGCTGAAGCCACGGGCATTGTGCGATGAAGAAATACATCCGGATCAGGCCTTCCCGTCCCCGGCTGGTCTCTTCCACATGATGAAGCCATCCTCGACGGGATGGTCATAAAAGCGGGGCCGGATCCCCTCTGTCCGAAAGCCCAGGCTCTCGTAGAGCCGGATCGCGATCTGATTGCCGGCGCGGACCTCCAGGGTAAAGGCCTTCACTCCGTCCGCCTGCGCCTCCTCCATCAGGGTTTCCAGCATTTTTCTGGAGATCCCCCGTCCCCTGTGATCCGGGTGGACAGCCACATTGCTGATCTCGCCCTCTTCAAAGATCTTCTTGACGCCGCAGAGCCCGATGATGGTCTCAGACGGAAACTCCCCTCCGCCCGGCTGGCCTTCCGCAGGCTCCGGCAGGGAATCCGCCCCGTCCGCCTGACCGTCCGCAGGCCCCGACAGGAAATCCCCCCCGTCCGCCTGACCGTCCACGGGCTCCGGCAGGGCCCCGGCCTTCTCCCCGTCTCCCTCCACTGCCACATAGTAGGCGGCATAGGGGAGCAGGAGGGTGGCCTTGAATATGCTCCTGGACCAGGGGCGTGAAAAGGCCGCTTTCTCGATCTCCACGACCTGGGGAATATCCTCTTCCCGCATTCTTCTAATATAATATTCCATCCGCAGTATCCCACGAGTTATCCGGCGGACCGGCAGGAAAAGGTCTCCAGTCTGCCAATACCGGAAACTTCCTTCGCCGGCAGTCCGATCCATATTGCCGCCACAGGCCGCTCCGGCAGAAACTCCCTGCCGCGGCCGGTCCTCCGGCCGCAGCAGGGAGCTGCTTTTCTGATAGATATCACGGAGAAGGGCCAGCGGTCACAGTTTTTTCAGTCTGTGCAACAAACTACCATTATCCTTCTCTCTTGTCAATGTCTGCTTATTATATACAGATCTTACTGCCACTTGCAGGTAAAGGAGATCAGACGGGTCGCGTAGCCTTCGTCAGTACCCGGCTCTTCGGGCAGGCGCTCCAGCCGGATGTAATAGGTTCCCTTGTTGAGAAGGCCTGTCATCTCCGTATAATATGCGACATGACTGGTCGCGACCTTCTTATACTTGCTGTCGACGATGACCATGGCCAGTCCCGGGCCCGGATCCCTTCTCCTGCGCTTGCCCAGCTTGCATTCCATGGGTCTTGCAAAGACCTTGATCTTCTGCTTCTTCGTCAGCTTCACCTTGTACCACTTGGAGAATTCGTAGCCGTAACCGTAGTAGAGAACGGAATTTTTCCCATTCTTCACCGTCTCCGCCTTTGCCATGCAGTAGTTGGACCCGGATGACTTTTTCTGGAAATTCCATCTGAATTTGGTCCCTGCATAACGGGGGGACAGGTAATAGGTGCCCTTCTTCACTGCCAGCCAATTTGTCTCATCCCTGAAAGCACAGGTCATATAGACATTTTCATCGGCGATTTTGTAGGAGTCATATAACGCGATATCAGGCATATGATTCCCGTGGATGTGCTCGGTTAAATGCGAATCGTTCATAAACACGCGGATGTAACCTTCTGCCGGAACCTTGATCTTATAGACATTAATATAGTCCCCGGTTTCCTTGGCATCAGTCACCCACTTGTTTTGTGAGACCGTGTGGATGCGGTACTCCCCTTTTTTCTCGTAGGCCTGGGCCTGTACCGGTGCGAAGCCCGCGACCAGACACAGGACAGCCAGTGCGCAGATAAACTGCTGCAGTCTTCTTTTCATATTACCCTCCTGTCTGATAAAAATGTAGGCCGACGTCAGAACCGGCTGCTCAGGCCAGCCGGTCTGCTGCCATTAAAGGTTCCCATTTATTATAACACATCCGAAGGGTATATGTTGTGCATTTCATGCATATCGTATAAATCCACAGCCGTTTTTCAGCATTTTTTGTGCATGATCACTTTATTTATGTCATCTGCCCAGTCCGGAGGCAGAACATAAGAGAGCAGTCTCTCATTTCACAGGAGCAGGGAAAAGTTCCTCCGCTCGCTGTGTTCCTGCTCGGCCTGGGCCAGGCGGAGGTACTCGGGCCTGAAATCATCCGCGGATACCATGCAGGCCTGTCCCTGGTCCTGCCAGAGTGCATAGGCCAGAGCCGCCACCGCGGCGGCGCGCTGGCGGGCCAGGTGGGCGGGCGCAAAGGAAAAAGGCACCTGCATCAGGCCGGCCAGGGCCTCTCTGTAGACGGGGACGCCGTCTCCGAGGAAAATGACCTCCCTGCCGCGCTCATTGAGGTCCGCCGCGATCTCATCGACCGGGACGACGCACTGGGGGCGGAGGACCTTGAAGCGGGGAATGCCGTCCTCCCTGGTCCAGGCATAGATTCCGGTGTAGACCTGCTGCCTGCGGGCATCCATCATGGGGCAGATCAGGCCCTCCGTTCCGTAGAGGTTGTAGGCGATGGAATCCACGGTCGGCACGGGGATGACCGGCCTGTCCATGGCCATCGCGGCGCCCTTGGCGGTCGCCGCCCCGATCCTGAGTCCGGTAAAGGATCCGGGGCCCCTGGCGATGGCGATGGCGTCCACGGTCTTCAGGTCCAGCTCCAGCATGCGCCTGACCTCATCCATCATGGGGACTAGGCTCTGCGAGTGTTTCTTTTTATATTGAACATTGTAGTCCGCGGTCAGCAGGCCGTCCTCGAGGACCGCGCAGCCGGCGACCGGGCCGGATGCCTCTATTGCAAGTATTATCATATTCCCATCCTCCTCAGGCCTTGTTGCGGATCTGCGTGATCCGGCGGTAGTCCAGCCCCTTTTCCAGATCCTTTTCGATCCGGATGATGATGACATCCTCAGGCAGCAGGTCCGCGATCCTTCCGGCCCATTCGATCAGGCAGACACCATCCCCGTCCAGATACTCGTCCAGACCGATCTCCTCCATCTCCTCGGGCTCCTCGATCCGGTAGACATCAAAATGATAGAGGGGAAGCCTCCCCTCCTCATAGCTCTGCAGGATCGTAAAGGTGGGGCTGTTGACCGCTTCGTCGATCCCCAGGCCCTCGGCAAATCCCTTGGTGAAGACCGTCTTGCCTACACCCAGGTCGCCGACCAGGGCATAGACCTCCCCGGCCCGGGCTTCCTCCCCCATCCTCCTGCCGATCTCCAGCGTCTCGTCCGGACTATGGCTCTCATATATCTTCGTCACAGCATTCATACGGGTACGAACCTTTCTGTCGTATGCAGACAAAAAAGCAAAGGCCCTGCGTGCATGAACACCCACCTGACCTTTGCAATATGTTATTATATGGCAGTCCCGCTGCCATATCGGTTAAATTCAGCCCTCGATCTTGTCGATCCTTCTCTGGTGGCGCTCACCCTGCGAAAATTCCGTCGAAAGGAAGGTGTCCACAATATCCATGGCGACATTCTCGCCCACCATGCCTGCGCCGATCGCAAGGACATTGGCATTATTGTGCTCGCGGGTCAGGCGGGCCGTGGTCGTATTGTGGCAGAGACCGCAGCGGATGCCGCGGACCTTGTTGGCCGCGATGGAGATGCCGATACCGGTCGTGCAGATGACGATGCCCTTCTCGCATTCGCCGGAGGCCACTGCCTCTCCGACTGCGCGCCCGTATTCGGGATAGTCACAGGAATCCAGGCTGTAGGTCCCGAAGTCCCTGCACTCGATCCCCTTATTTTTCAAATGGCTGATCACTTTTGCCTTAAGCTCGAAGCCGCCGTGGTCTGATCCGATCGCAATCATTGTCTTTTCCTCCTCAGTCTTTTTTTCTCTTTCTTTTTCCTTTTTGCCGGGAATGGAATGATCCCGGCTCCGGACCTCTGCCCGGCCTGTAAAGCAGACCCGCGGTCTTCCCGGAAAGCCCGGGTCAGAAGCCGCAGGACCCGGTCATGGTCGGGGTCCGCCGCACAGAACGACTTCATCATAGCACATTTACCGGGGGAATCAAACATCTGCGGCCGGAGAAAAGCACGAAATCCTGTGCCGCCGGAGCTTTCTCCCGTTCTGAGGGCTCCGCGGAGATCCGGCGCACCGGCCGGAGCTTCCTCCCGGGAGCCTCAGGCCCTGCGGCTCCGGCAGCTGGTTTACTTTCGCATCGCATCAGGGACAGTCATGCCCTCAGGCCCTGTGGCTCTGGCCCTCGGTCATAGTCCGGCCGTACTTGATGATGGGACTGACCTTCTTGTAGATCAGCATGGTGAGTACGGAAATGCCCACGCCCTTGATGATGTTGATCGGGGCGACCATGAGGATCACAAAGGAGGTCAGGTCCTTTACGCCGGGGTTGATGGCGGCGCCCATGCCCAGGATGGCGTCCAGGGGCAGGCCGAAGAGCTTTGAGAAGGCCGGCAGCAGGTAGACGGCATTGAACATGGTCCCGAAGACCGTCATGATGACTGTCCCGGCCACGCATCCCATGATTGCGCCCGTCTTGGATTTTTTAAACTGATAAATGATGGAGGCCGGAAGGACCAGCATGCAGCCGATCAGGAAATTGGCCAGGTCGCCGACAAAGGCGGTCGAGGTCCCCTTGATGACCAGCTTGACCAGCTCCTTGATAAATTCCACCAGGACGCCGGCGACGGGTCCGAAGGCAAAGCCCGCGATCATGGCGGGGAGCTCGGAGAAGTCCAGCTTGTAAAACTCCGGAGCGATGACCGGGATGGAGAAGTCAAAGCAGTAGAGGATGCCGGACAGGGCCGAGAACATACCGATCATGACGATCTTGCGGGTGGCCAGGATCCTCTCCGTCCCTCCGCGCCTGGCACGGGCCGCCCTCTCAAACAGGTAGGCCACCAGGACCAGGCCCACGACTGCCAGCAGGCAGACGCCCAAAAAGCTCCCGTTTTCCTTTACTGCGTCAAGTAATCCGTTTCCCATGATCATACTCCTTTCCTGTCCCCGGTCTGCATCCGGAGACGTCTTCCTGTTAAACAGACAAATCTATTCTGTGTTTCCGTTCCGCCCTCCCTGTGAAGGGCCTGGCAGGCAGCTGTCCGGGCTGAGCCGCGGACAGTCTGACCGTAAAAAAACCCCGTATCACTGCGATACGGGGCTGCTGTACTGAACCTTGAGGATGAGAGCCGGACTGTTGCCTGCGCCATGGATCCCCGGCCCCGAAAGGGCACAGGGCTTTCTCCGTGCCGGCTGCTGCCGGCAGGCTTTGTCCCTCGGCGCGGTCAACACGCGCTGCTGCTCATCCACTGATCTTTCTTCCATCCAGACTCTACTGTTGGTCCCGGAATCTCACCGTGTCAGCCGCCATAGGCGGGTCGCGGACTTGAGGCCCTGTAAACAAAGCCCTCACCGCCAGTCGGGAATCTCACCCTGCCCCGAAAAATCCTGCAGATACCAATATTCTATTGTTCAGTTCCTTCCGGCCATGCCGCCCGTCAGAGCGTCAGGACATGGTCTGCATGTGTGTTACGGCCTCTTCAGCCGACCCGGAACTGGAACCTTCTCTTTTCCTTCTCGGTGTCAATGCACTCGATCTCCGCGCCGAGCCTGCGGAGCTTCTCGGGGAAGTCCTCGTATCCGCGCTCGATATACTTGATATCAAAGATCTCGGAGATCCCCTCCGCCGCCAGGGCCGCGATCACCAGGGCCGCGCCCGCGCGCAGGTCGGGGGAGCTCAGATTGGCTCCGGTATATTTTTCCACGCCGTCCACGATGGCGCTGTTGCCCTCCACCTGGATGTGGGCTCCCATCTTGGTGAGCTCGTCGACATACTTGAACCTGTTTTCAAAGATGCTCTCGGTCACGATGCTGATCCCTCTGGAAAGGCCCAGCAGGACCGTGATCTGGGGCTGCATATCCGTGGGGAAGCCGGGATAGGGAAGGGTCTTGGCATTGGTCGAGTTCAGGCGCCTGGTCGCGACGACGCGCAGCTCATCATCCGACTCGTGGATCTGACATCCGATCTCCAGGAGCTTGGCCGTCAGGGACTCCAGGTGCTTGGGAATGACATTTTTGATCACGACATCCCCGCGGGTCGCCGCTGCGGCGAACATGAAGGTCCCGGCCTCGATCTGGTCCGGAATGATGGAATAATTGGTGCCGTGCAGCTTCTCCACGCCCTTGATGCGGATCACATCCGTGCCGGCGCCCTTGATGCTGGCGCCCATGCTGTTGAGGAAGTTGGCCGTATCGACGACATGGGGCTCCTTGGCCGCGTTTTCAATGATCGTGACTCCCTCCGCCATGACAGAGGCCATCATGATGTTGATCGTGGCGCCGACGGAGACGACATCCATATAGATGTGGGCGCCCTTGAGGGCCTCCGCCTCGGCGATGACCATGCCGGGAGGGGCCAGGCGGACATCCGCGCCCAGGGCCCGGAAGCCCTTGATATGCTGGTCGATCGGACGCAGGCCGATATTACATCCGCCGGGCAGGGCCACAGCGGCGCGACGGTGCTTGCCCAGCAGGGCTCCGATCAGGTAGTAGGACCCTCTAATCTTGCGCACATAATCGTTGTCCACGACAGAGTCGCGGTTGATCATGGACCCGTTGATCCTGTAACAATGGCGGTCGATCCTTTCGACATGAGCGCCGATCGACTGGATCGCCTTAAGGATCGCCCGGATGTCACTGACATCCGGTATATTCTCGAGCGTGACTGTCTCACTGGTCATGACGGACGCCGCCAGAATACCCAGTGCCGCATTTTTCGCGCCTGCGATCTCCACTTCGCCGCTCAGGGGATTGCCCCCCTTCACAATATAATGTTCCATTGAATAGCCTCTTTATATCACTGACTGCAGCAGGTCCCTGCGGGGGGCGACAACAGACCGTAAAACGGTCTGTCGGCGCGTAGCGCCTCTGTCAGCCCGAGATTGCAGGTGCAAAGCATCTGCAATACACGATCATAGATGCGTAAGCATCTATGACTATGGGGGTGCTGAACAGTTACTTAATTTCCCTATTTTGTCCGTCTTCGGTCCCTGCCGGACTGCGGATTCCTTTCCGCTTTTCCTCTTCCGTACCTTCCGCGGTCTGTCCCCCGGCCCTCTCCAGGATCCCGGTCAGCATGCCCGGAGCGCCGGCCCCGGAGGGGTTCCCGGCCGCCTGCGGCAGCCTTCTGCCCGCGGGTATTAGCCTTCTTTCTCACAGAGTAGCCGAAAGTCCCCAGCTTTTTGCCCAGACCCAGATAGGATCCGTGCACATAGGCCACCAGCTCCGCATCCTCCAGGGCAAAACGGCCCCGGCTGTCCAGGTATTTTTCATCCACGGAAACCTGGACGACCTCGGCTATGAAGAGGTCATGGGTCCCCAGCTTCCGGATCTCCGTGACCCTGCACTCAAGGCAGACGGGGCTCTCCCCGATCGAGGGAGCGCCGACCTTGCGGGACGGGATCTTTGTCAGGTGAAGGTACTCAAATTTGTCGACATCTCTTCCGGACCGGACGCCGCAGAAATCCGCCGCATATGCCAGGTCCTCGGTCGTGAGGTTGATGACAAATTCACCGGTCCTGGCGATCACATCGTGGGAATAGCGCTCCGGACGGATGGATACCGAGACCATCACGGGGTCGCTGCAGATCGTTCCCGCCCAGGCCGCCGTCATAATATTGCTCTTTCCCTCCTCGTCCGCACAGCTGATCATGACCGGCGGAACAGGATACAGCATATTGGAGGGCCGCCAGTACTGTCTAGCCATAGATGCCGTCACCCCTTATGGTATGCGGGAAAAAGAATCCCCCGACGCCACACAAAAAGCACAAAAAGAACCTCAGTGCAGGGACAGCAGCAGGGTCAGCAGCCCGACTCCTTCCAGCAGCTGGATCGCCAGGATGGCGATCACGACGCCGAAGGTGATCTTCCGCATAAAAGCATCTGCGGGATCTGTCCGGGTACTCTCCTGCAGGGCGTCCAGCCGGGCGCTGAGCTCCTGAGTCTGTTTGCCCAGCTCCGCAATCATGGAAGCCTGAATGTTTCTGTATACTCTGACGTTCTCTTTATGGTTGAAATCATCGGACTGCTGCTGCAGACGGGCAGACTGATCCTGCGTCTGCTGCAGAGCAGCCAGAACCGCCTCCCGGGAGTCCCCGACAGCCGCGGAGACCTCCTCCTGGAAGGCCTTCGTGTCCAATTCCTGCAGGGCGGAGAGCTTTTCGGAGATCCGGTCGTTGTTTTCCTCGATCAGCCTCCGGATCTCGTCGGTCTGGGTCCGGTTCATAAACTGGAGCTTCTGAACCAGCTCATTGTTGCGGTCATACAGATCGCGGAGCTGCTCGATCATCTGCGTATAATCACTGACTTCCTCGCGGAGCCTGACAGTCTGCGCCGCCTCCGCCGCGCCGTTCGCGCGGATCAGCTCATCGGGATTATCCAGCTCCATGATCGGGATCGTGTTTCGCATCTGTCTCCTCCGGCTATTTTCGCCCTATTGCCTGTATCCGCCGCGCCGGGTCTGTCCCATGCAGAATCTCAGCAGACAGCTTCCGGGAAAAAACCTGAAAACAGGCAAATTTTCCTTTTTCGCGCATATCCCCTGTCTGATGACACGGGTACCGCGCAGTCAGAAAGCAGCCAGGCCCCTGCGGGAAAAATATCCCCCGCTCCGGTTCCCTTGTATTTTGGTCTGCTCAGAACCCAATATGTTGTATTTTGACGCTTTGGATAAACCTATGATACCATCATCCGGATTCATTTACAATTCAGAACCTGCTCACTTCCCATTTTCAGACATTAGTCCTAATTATTAGAAGTTTTTTTTCGCATTTTGAGCAAACTGCCATAGCAGGAAGCCCTGTCCCGGCCGGCCGCGGAAAAAACTCACAGGCATTTCTGCCGGATCAGGCGCACCGGCTGAGGAAATTTCTCACAGGCAGCCCTGCCGGATCAACCCGGGAGGCCGCGAAAATTTCTCACAGGCAGCCCTGCCGGATCAGGCGGACCAGCTGCGGAAATTCCTTCGTCAGCAGGCGCTGGATCCTCCACAGGGCCGGGAGCCTGTCCGCTGCAAAGGCCTCCTTTTCCGCCAGAAAGAGCGGGTAGATCCTCCCTCCGGCCCCTTCCATGCCGAGAAAAGAGGCGTCGGCCAGGGTCTCCGGATAGACGGAAACGCCCTCATCCAGGGCCTGCCGCCGCTCCTTTTCGAGACTGCGGAGGGCCCTGCCGCGCACGGCGGCCATCCTGTACTGGTCCAGTTCTCCCCGCCGGGCGAAGTCCGCGATCCTGGCGGCGTCAGCCAGGGCAAAGACCGGGCTTCCCAGGACCCTCTGCAGGGCGGGAAGGTTTTTATAAAAGACATAGCCCGTATTGCCCGCAGCCATCTGCCGGCGGAAGGTGTCCGAAGTCCCGGATCCGTCTCCTGCCAGGGGCCGGACTGCGGCACCCGCGGCCCGCACTGTCCTGTAACCGGAAAGCGCGGCGCGGATAGTCAGGTCAAAGGCCTCCTGGCCCTCAAAATGGCGTTCATCGAACCAGCCGATCTCCTCCAGGGCCTTCATCCTGTACATGGCGCACCCGTCCCGGACAGCGATGACCTCTTCCGTCTCCGGGCCCCTTCCGCCGGACCTGCGGGCCTTTTTATCCTTTTTTTCCTTTTTATTTTTTCCGGCCTGCGCGTCCGCACGGGGACTGCCGGGTCCTCTTTTTTCCTCAAAGCGGGGCAGGGCACAGAAGACATCCTCCGCGCCGTCCGCCTCCAGGACTTGCAGAAGGGTCTCTACACAGGCCCTGGAAGGCTGGAAGCCGGGGCGGATCAGAAAGGCGTACTCCGTGCGCACCAGCCTCAGCCCCGCGTTCGCCGCGTGGGCATAGCCCGTGTGGCCGGGGAGCCTGAGCAGGACCGCCTCCGGCCAGTGTTTTTTTATCATCTGCGCGGTCCCGTCCTCCGACCCGTCATCCACGATGACCAGGTCGGGAACCAGGCTCCCTGCGCCCAGCGCCTTCAGGCATTTCCAGAGCTGCTGCCGGCAGTTTCTCACGGGCAGCACGGCTGTCACTTTATTCATGATCACCTCTCAAGCTGACAAAAGCTGCCCGAAGGACGGACAGCTTCCGTAATTTCTGTTTTTCAAAAAGGAAACAGCGGGGCTGCCTCAGCCCCGCACGACCCTTCTCAGAGTCGGATTCCAGATGATGACATAGCCCATTTCGCGGACCCGGCTGCAGAACCTGCGGCTGAGTTCCCCGAAATTGTCTCTGCTGTACATGACATGTTCCTCGTAGGAGCAGCCGAAGATCTCCTCATAGAGCCCGTGGAGCTCCGGCCGGATCCTCATGCAGCGCACATCCACCGCCCAGGCATTGCGGGCGGTCTGGGCGATCTGGCGGGGGCCCTCCTCGGCCTCATCCCAGCCCTCGAAGAGAACATTGCCCCGTTCATCCTGCAGGCCGCCTATGATCCGGTGCTTCTCATCCAGGACCTTGCCGCCGACGATCCCGACCATAGGCCTGGAGCTGAAGATATCGGGGATGTAGTCGATCTCCATGATCCGGCCCGTGCGGGCGGGACGGACCACTGCCCGGATGCCGCGCACGCGGAAATAGTCCTCCAGGGCCCGTTTCCTGGCCTCCGCCGGCTCCTGGGCGCCGCTGTTCTTCTGGCAGACATGGCAGAGGACCCTCTGGATATGGTGGATCCCGGACTTGGGCGCCCGCAGGATAAGGTCGTATTCCGGGGCTTCCTCGTAGCCCTCCCTGAAGCGCAGGGCCAGAAAGAGGGACCGGCGCACAAAGAGGATCCTGGATACATAGTCGACCGCATAGAGGTAATCCACACTGAAATCAGGCTTGAACCAGGGATCGCTGAAATGCCTGCCCCGGGCGTCCCTGCGGTCCTCATCCGCGTAGAGAATCTCCGCGTCGGTCTGCATAATGGCCAGGGCCGCCTCAAACAGGGCATCCCTGGTCAGCAGGTCGCCGCACTCCAGACGCAGGATATAGTCGCCGCCGGCCATTCCGGCCGCCCGGTTGAAGGCGCCTGTCAGACCGCTCCCGTCGGAGACATCCAGATAATGCAGTCTCTCCTCCCTGTACCAGGCGATCACATCCCTGACCTGGTCAGAGATCCCCAGGTCCAGAATGTAGAGTTCAAAGTTCCCGTAGGTCTGGTCCAGGACTGACGTCAGACTTGCCCGGAAGAGACGCAGATCAGGTTCCCGGACGGTCATGAAAATGGAAAAGAAGGGGGGCGTGACTCCCTCCCGCAGAAAGACGGAGGAGCCGAGGACGGAGGACGGGGTCTCCCCCTGCCTCATGCGCTCAGATACGGTCTCCTGCATCAGGAGCACATCCTCCTGGGGTTCCTCGTAGGAATAGGAGACCCTGCCGTTTCTGGCTGTTGCGCGCACAGCAGCCGCGCGGAGCTTCTCCGCGCTTTTTTCTCCCGCAGATGTAATTTTATTTCGAATCGAACCTATAGGGGACACGGCTGTACCTCACTGCTCTCCCGGTCTGTGGGTCCGTAAAAAATAGTCATCCGGAGTGAAAAACGCTATCGAGCGTTCTTTCAATCTTCCGCAGCATGCCGCTTGCAAGAGCGGCACCCTGAGGAGAATTTCGCGAAGGCGAATTCTCCGAAAGGATCACAGGTGCCTGGGCCGTCCTGCGGCACAGGCACCGGATTGAAAAATCCTGTATCGACAGGATTTTTCAATCTTTCCGACCATGCCGGAGCGCGAAGTGCGCAGGCATCGCAAAAGAGAAATTCGTGAAGACGATTTCTCTTTTGCATCAGATGGAGGTTTGTGCTCCGTCACAAACCTCCGGAGTGAAAAAAACGCTATCGAGCGTTTTTTTCACTCTTCCAGCTCCAGCGAGGGCACAAATCTCACTTCACTGCTCTCCCGGGCCAGGTACCTGTGGTAGAAGGGATCATTTCCCCTTCTGCCCGGATGGAGCCTGTCCAGAGCCTCCAGCTCAGCCGGCCTGTTTTTTTCACGCTGTTCCAGGGTCTCCAGATTTTCCTCAGAGACCGGGTCAAAGTAATACAGATACATATTGTTGCGTACGACATTGTAATAGCCGTTCTCATAGACGCGGTAACAGAAGTCCACATTTGTAAAAACGTCCGGGAAATTCTGTTCGTCAAAGCCGCCGGCCTCCGTAAACACATCGCGGCGGACCATGATGCAGGCCCCGGAGAGGGCCAGTACATTGCGCACACCCTTGTTGAAGCCGTGGTACCAGACCTCTCCATTGCTCTTGTACTGGAGCTTGTAGACCGGCCCGTCCTCCACGGACATGATCCCGGCGTGCTGGATGAGGTTGGAATCCGGGTACAGCAGCTTCATGCCGACCGCCCCCACATAGGGGAGCTTGGCCTTTTCGGACAGGTGGGACAGCCAGCCCGACTTGCGGATCTCAACATCATCATGGAGGAAGAGCAGCATCTCCCCGTTGGCGGCCGCCGCCCCGAGGTTGTTCATCCCTGCCATATTGAAGGGCATCTTTTTATAAATATAGGAAGCGGCCATATCGCCGTTGTTGATCTCGTCCACCAGCGCCTGTGTCCGGGCGCGGTTGTCCTCCCTGCTGCCGTTGTCGACAATGATCAGCTCGAAGGGGACATGGGCGTGCTGGATAATGGACCGGACGCAGCGCTCCAGAAGGGCCGGATTGTCCTTGCTGGGGATAATGATGCTGATCAGCCTGGTCGTGGCCGACTCGGCGCTGTAGCGGCCGGTCAGGGAATCCCTGATCAGGTCGGCGTCCCAGGGCTCCGGCTTTTTGTCTGCGTGGAAGAGGATCTCCGCTATATGACCGACCGGGAGCTCTTCGCCGCGGCGCCTGGAGAAACCTCCGTCCGCCTGGGCCACCTTGAGGCAGAGCTTGCCGTAGATCCAGGACCGCAGGGCCGTGTCCGGCTCGTTCCGCCTGGCTTCCTGCTCCTCGACCGCGTCCTCCAGGATCCTGGATTCGGATTCGAATTCCTGGGCTGTCCGCTTGCCGGGGTTGATCAGTCCCAGCGTGGAGGACCGGATGGCAAAGATACTTCCGAAATAGAAGGTCGATAAAAAAGTATCCGGCGACCAGTCCGCCTTGAACCAGGGATTGACAAAGGCCCCGTCCGCGACCTGGTCCTCGTCTCCGTAGACCATGTTGATCCTGGGATTTTCCAGGAAAAAGTCACATATCAGCTGAACGGCATAGTCCGTCAGATGACCGTCGTCGTCACAGGCGATCAGGATATCCGGCTGGCTCTCCCCCGACAGGATATAGTTTTTCAGATGGGAATAGGTCACCACCTCGACGGAAAGGCTGGCGCCCTCCCCGCTTTCCTCCTGGGACTTACTGTGCTTTTTGGCGAGCTCCGCGGTCAGATACTCCTGGTGCCGCAGAAACCATTCATGATATGACTTTGCCTTCATGGCATGCTGCTCCTGACTAAGTTTTGGTTGATTTGTTTCCGGATCCGTCTCTCATCTTAAGACGTCCTTTTCCATACCTTATAGAGTAGCATTTTTTTACATTTTCCACAATGGATTCTTGAATTCCCGCAAAACAGCATCCGGCGTCTGATCAGCTGTTATCCCTCAGAGTCTGCTTCTTTGCATACTTCCTTTTTGACCTGAAAACAGGGAGTTCCGACAGGATCAGAAGCAGCAGGGCCGCAGCGGAGATCATGGCTCCCGCCCGGAATCCCTTCGGGTGATAGACCAGATCAACAGAATGACTGCCTTCCGGTACGGTGAACGCAAGAAAACATCCTGCATTTTCCTGTGTGCTGATCTTTTTTCCGTCTACAGTCACTTTCCATGCGCTGTCATAAGGAATTGTCGTTGTGTAGACCGTTTCAGCCGGATCGTTCAGAGCCATCCGCAGATGGGAGCTTGAGAGCTCTGTGATCTCACAGTTCTGCCTTTCCCTGATCTGCTGAACATAGTCGGACACAACCTCCTCCCGCTGTTTAAACAGAAAAACTTCTCTTGAGGGGATCTTGTGTTCAGCGCTCAATTCCACCTTCAGAAGGCCGTCGGAATCAGGCTCCCCGACGCGATAGATCTCCTGAGCAGTCGTATATTTGATTTCCTGTTCTCCTCCGGAATTCCTGACATTGACACTCATCTCCTGGATCGGAAGCTGGATATAGACCTTGCTGTCTCCGGAGTCCTGAACGGTATATTCTATGTTGTGGGAAGCCTTGTCCTTATCGATCTCAAATGGAACCGGCTCGAAGATCTTCCCCTGCACCGTGTCCTCAGGCAGGAAGCTTTCAAAAAACTTGTTCTGATATTCAAAATCATTCAGATCCTCACAGGCATCGATCAGGTGGTCGACCGAAAAAATAAGAGGAAGCGCGTCGTTATTTTTATAGACGTACTGATCCCCCTGTTTCCCGAGGGAGCGGAACTTTTTCCCGTAGAATTCATTGTCGGAGAGCAGGTAATGATAGCCCAGCAGATTGTCCGTGCTTCTGGGAGCCTGCAGGGTATATTCACACCACAGGGCCCTGTAGGCAAGCCCAAGCCTTCTGGCCGCTTTCAGCTTCTCCATGTCGATGGTGGACGCGTAGACGGCAGTCCCCGCGTAATCAAACTGGCAGGCCTCACACCGCCCCCAGGTATTGTCGTTTCCGATCCTGGCAACCGTCCGGTCCGGGAGGTTCTGCTTGACCGCCTCATAAGTGTGGAGTCTGGAGAAATATGCCTGCACAGAAGTCTTCTGGAGCGGCGACTGCAGGAGGATAAAGGCGTTGCTTCCGGAATTCAGCAGGACCAGCAGGACCAGCCCCGCTGTTGCCGCAGTCTTCGGAAGCGCCTTCTTTGTACAGTAAAAAATGAGAAGAAGAGCCCCCGCAAGACTCAGGGCAATATCGCAGTAGAATATTTTCGCGTCAAAGTGCAGCCTGTTTGACCTGTCGATCCCGAAGACCAGGAAAGTCAGAAGCAGGAACAGGATCTCCGAGACCACGAGGATCCTCCAGTTTCGGGAAAGCGCTGTCAGAGACCGATAGGCGATCAGGAGCAGCAGGAAACTGAAAATGAAGGAATATCTGTAGTTAAACCAGAAATTGACCGAAAATCCATGCCAGATGATAGTGAAAAAGCTGACCGCAAAAGAGCATACAAATACCGCGGTCAGAAGCAGGGACAGAACCTTTTCCCGCAGGCGGATCTTCCGGTTCAGGAAATACGCAAACAGCAGGAGAAAGGGGATGATGCCGATAAAAGTCACAGGGAGATTGTCTGCGCTGTCTCTGGGCAGAACAGAGGCTGTATAAAATGTGGAGACAAAATCCGCGGCGGAGAAATTGATCTTCATACTGCGCAGCATCTGGACGAGGCTCTGCTTTCTGTTTTCAGGCAGAGCCATGATGGTGGGAACAAACAGCACCACCGACAGGGCCACGCCCCACAGGGAGGAGACCAGATAGGTCCCGAATGTAGTGAAAAGCCTCCTGAAGCTGAACGGCTCCGCGGAATCAATGTAGAGACAGTAAGCAGCATAGCAGATGCCGCTCGCAAGACAGATCATATAGCCGGTGTAAAAATTCGCGAGAATCGCAAGCCCGATCGCAATGATATAGAGGGCCTTTTTTTTCTCATATAAGAGCTTTTTCAGGCCAAATATCACTAAAGGAAGGAGACCTGCGCCGTCCAGCCAGGAAAGATTCCATGCATAAAAAACAACGTATCCGGTATAGGCATACGCCGTCGAGAAGAGACCCTTTTCCATTGCATGATCCCGGTCAAAGGGATCGAGCAGCAGGCAAAAGGACAGCGAGATGAAGAGGACCTTCAGCAGGGTGATCACCTGCATGCCCAGGATCAGATCATTCCGGAAAAAAACCAGGAGAAGATTAAAGGGGCTCGAGGCATAGTAGCCGTATGTGCTCAGCATGCCGTCTCCGAGGCCGATCCCCCATGAGTATAAAAGATTGCTTTTTGAAAAGAATGAATTCTGCAGATATCCGTAAAAGCCGTAATACTGGTCTGCATCCAGATAGCGGAAATAGTGGTCTCCGAAGGGGTACAGCCCGATCTTCCATGTCAGAAAAAGAGCAATGACCAGCGTAAACAGAACAGCATAAAATGAAGCGCTTAAATGATAACGTCGCTTATGTCCCATACCAACCTCCTCGACTGACGGGAACAGGGGATACCTTATTTCCTGCGGGTGAAATGAAAAAGCTTTTTCCCATGCCCTATAGAGTAGCATTTTTTCGCCTTTTCCACAATGGATACCCCAAGACCCGGAAAGCCGGCTGCAATGCGCGTCCGCCCATATGCCAATTGACATGAGGGGGAAAAAACTATATAGTTTACTTTAGAGAAATTGCCGGATTCCCGTGCGGTTTTTCTCGAAAAGTATAGCATTTTGACCATTTTTTTCAAGAAAGCAGGTGCAAACTATGTATCAGGATGAATACAAACGCTGGCTGGAAGCTGATCTGATCGACTGTGACCTCCACACGGAGCTGCAGAGCATTGAGGGCGATGACAACGCCATCAAGGAGCGCTTCGCGATCGCGCTTTCCTTCGGAACCGCCGGTCTGCGCGGAACACTCGGCGCAGGCACCAACCGCATGAATATCTGGGTCGTCCGTCAGGCGACGCAGGGTGTCGCGGAATGGGTCAAGACCCAGGGCGGCACGCAGACAGTCGCGATCTCCTATGACAGCCGTCTCAAGGGCTGGAACTTCGCCCGTGACGCGGCTGGAGTCCTCGCGGCCAACGGCATCAATGTCCGCATCTATGACGAGCTGATGCCCGTCCCGGCACTGAGTTTTGCCACCCGCTATTACAACTGCAACGCCGGCATCATGATCACTGCCTCCCACAACCCCGCCAAATACAACGGCTTCAAGGCCTACGGCCCCGACGGCTGCCAGATGACAGACGACGCGGCGGCGGTCGTCTATGACGCGATCCAGAAGACCGACGTCCTGACCGGCGCCAACTACATCTCCTTCGCGGAAGGCGTCGAGAGAGGCCTGATCAAATTCGTCGGCGAGGACTGCAAAAACGCGCTCTATGAGGCCATCGAGGCCCGCCAGGTCCGCCCGGGTCTGTGCAGGACAGCCGGCCTCAAGCTGGTCTACTCCCCGCTCAACGGCACCGGCCTCGTGCCCGTGACCCACATCCTGGGCGACATGGGCATCACCGACATCACCATCGTCCCCGAGCAGGAATATCCCAACGGCTACTTCACCACCTGCCCTTATCCCAATCCCGAGATTTTCGCGGCTCTGGAAAAGGGCCTGGAACTGGCCAAGGAAGTCGGCGCCGACCTCATGCTGGCGACCGACCCCGACGCGGACCGCGTCGGCATCGCCATGAAGTGCCCGGACGGCTCCTACGAGCTGGTCTCCGGCAACGAGATGGGCGCCCTGCTGCTCGACTACATCTGCGCGGGCCGCATTGAAAAGGGCACCATGCCCGAGAAGCCCGTCGCCGTCATGTCCATCGTCTCCACCCCTCTGGCCGAGAAGATCGCCGAGCACTACGGCGTCGAGCTCCGCCAGACCCTGACCGGCTTCAAGTGGATCGGCGACCAGATCGCCCAGCTCGAGGCTGCCGGCGAAGTCGACCGCTTCATCTTCGGCTTCGAGGAGAGCTACGGCTACCTGGCAGGCCCCTATGTCCGCGACAAGGACGCCATCATCGGCTCCATGCTCATCTGCGAGATGGCCGCCTACTACCGCAGCATCGGCTCCTCCATCAAGCAGCGCCTGGAGGAGATCTACGCCCAGTACGGCCGCTACCTCAACGAGATCGATACCGTCGAGTTCCCCGGCCTCTCCGGCATGGACAAGATGGCCAATATCATGAGCAGCCTGCGCAAGAACCCGCCCAAGGAGTTCGGCGGCATCAAGGTTGCCTCCGTCACCGATTATCAGAAGCCCGAGGAGACCGGCCTGCCCAAGGCCAACGTCCTCTCCTATGTCCTTGAGGACGGCGCCAAGGTCATGGTCCGCCCCTCCGGCACCGAGCCCAAGATCAAGGCCTACTACACCACCCTGGGCAAGGACCTCGCCGCCGCACGCGCGGAGAAGGACGCCCTCTCCGAGGCCATCCAGCCCATCTTTGAATAATGTGACAGGGGGACAGGCACTGTGTCACTTTAAAGTGCAGCGCCCATGACAGGGGGACAGGTACTGTGTCACAAAATAGTGCGGCGCCCGTCTAAATGACAGTCCCATCCTATATCAGAAAAAAACTCCCGCACCGGCCAGGCAGGCTGGTGCGGGAGTTTTTTAATGGTCAGAGCGGCAGCAGCTGAAGTGCAATGCCCAGCAGACAGAGCATGCCGCCTCCAAGGGCATAGGCCTTGTCACTGGGCTCCACGCCCCAGTTCCGGCCGGTGATATAGCCGCCCACGGCAAAGGCCGCGGAGATGATAAAGACCGCGCCGACCAGCAGGGGCAGGCGCAGACAGAGGATCCCGCAGGCAATGCCCGCAAAAAAGCCATGGACGCAGAGGTGCAGGGCCAGAAGGACATCCGCCCGGATATCCACCTCTTCCATCCTGTGCTCCAGAAAGGTCTTTTTGCGGAAGGCCAGAAAGAGCATGCGGATCCCGATCGCCGCGAAGATGGCCCCCGCCAGGACGTGGATCCAGAAGGGACTGCGGTCCCTCTCCATCTCAAATCGGAGGATCCACCTGCCGATCCCGTATCCGGCCAGGGAAGCGATCAGCTCCAGGCCGGCCCAGATCGAGGCCATGGCCGCGGTCCTGCCGTCAAAGCGGACCAGGTTGGCCCCCCTCTGGACCACGACCCCGTAGATGCCCAGCGCGAGCGAGACGGAAATCAGTATGATAAAAAAAGTATGTGTATTCATTGTACAACCTGCAAGATTTTTCACTCTTCTTCCGTCTCGATGCTGTCGGTCTTGATGATAAAGCGGACATTGTTGTCCTCATTGTCAAGCGCTCCGCTGAAGGTCTTGTAGGTCCCGGCGGCGTCCTTGATCTCCATCAGGCTGTCATCGAGGGACTTGATATTGGTCCTGTAGATGTCCGCCAGCTTGCGGATTCCTTCGTCGCGGAAGCGGAGCACGCCGTCGTTGAGCTCAACGCAGCCGTCCAGCATCTCCTGCATGCCGTCCACGAACTCGCCGACGCCATCCACCAGCTGGCCCGTGCCGTCCTTGAGCTTGGGAGAATTCTTGCTGAGCTCATGCGTTCCGTTCGCCAGGGTCTTTGATCCCTTGGCGATCTCCTCCGCGCCCAGCATATATTTCTTCAGTCCGTCATCCAGGGTCGAGATACCCTTTCCGGCTTCCGATGTGCCAGCCGCCAGGGTCTTTGCCCCGTCAGCCAGGCTGCCGGCCCCCTTGTTGAGGTCCGCGGAACTGGAGCTCAGCTTCGCGGTCCCCTCAGCCAGGGTATCCGCGCCTCCGCTCACCTTGTCCGCGCCGTCCAGATAATCGCTGACACCGTCCGAGAGCTTGCCCACGCCGCCCTTGGCAGCTTTGGCTCCCTTCGCCAGGTCGTCGGCACCCTTGCCGATCGTGGCCGTGCCCTCTGTATACTTCTGGATGCCGCCCTGCAGCTGGACCGAGCCGGCATCCGCCTCGCTGATCCCCTTGGAGATTTTGGCCGCGCCGTCCTGCAGCTGGGAGAATCCGCCGCTGAGGACCTCATTGTTGGACTTGAGCTTGGCCAGGACTGAGGCCAGACCGGGGTTTTCCTCGCTCCCTTCGTAGAGGGAGGCGTAGAGCTGATCGACGCCGCCGCTGACCTGCCTGGAGCCCGCCGCGACGGAGCTTCCGGCTTTCTTCAGCTCTTCCATATCTCCGCCGGCCGAATCCAGGGCGCCGTCCAGCTGGTCAAGGCCTCCGTGGACCTTCTCTGCCCCCTCCTTGAGAGAGCTGATCCCATCTTTCCCCTGTTCAAGTTTTTCTCCGGCTTCCCTGATCTTTGAAGCGGCGGATCCGATCTTTCCGGCATCCCCGCCGAGTTTTTCGGCGTCCTCCTCCAGCTTTTCTTTTGCAGAGGACAGGTCCCCGGTCGACAGGTCTTCCGCGGCATCCGCGGCGGACTTGAAGCCATCGGCGGCTGTCTTCACAGCCCCCGCCTTGTCAGAGGCAGTCTTTGCCTTTTCGCTCACTGTTCCGGCTTTGTCGGAGAGGTCACCGGCTGCCGAGGCCAGGGAATCTCCCGCCTCCTTGAGCTTTGTGCCGGCTTTTTCCGCATCCTCCTTGGCGCCGTCCAGCTTGTCTTTGGCCGCGTCGACCTTGCTGTCGACGCCGCTCTTTGCGCTGTCGATCTTGTCATCCAGCTTGCCCAGGGCGTCATTCTGGCCGCCGATCTTGTCGTTGGCGGACTCGATCCTGCTCTTCGCCTCGCCCAGCTTGTTGTTGGCCTTATCCAGGGAGTCCTTTACATCGGACACGGCTTCCTTCGCCTGGTCCTTTGCCTCCTCCGCGGCTGCATGGGCAATCTTGCTGATCTCACCGTCGCTGAGCTTGTCTCCCGCCGCGTCCTTGACCGCGTCCTTGATCGCGCCCTCGTCGATGCTGACGTCTCCGGAGGCCTCCTCCTTGTCAAGGCCGTCCGTATCGATCTTGTCGATGCTGTCCGGGACCGCCTCCTTGAACTTGTCGGCCGCCACGCTGATCTCCTCGACCGCGTCTTTGGCCTCTTTGACGGAGGAAGCGGCACTGTCCGCCTGCTTTTTGGCCTCATCGCCGGTTCCGGCCGCGTCTTTTTCTGCCTTGTCCGCGGCCGTCTTCATGGAGGAGGCAGCGTCCTTCGCCTCGCCTGCAGCCTTTTTGGCTTCATCGGCCTTGCTGATCAGGTCGTCCGCCTTGTCCGCGGCCTTTTTGATCGTGTCCTTTGCGGACTTCGCATCGTCGATGAAGTCACCTGCAGCGCCGGCAGCGCTCTCCGCGTGCTCCTTCGCCTGATCCGCCTGACCTTTGGCTTCGCCGGCCGCTTTGGCAACGGCTTCGATCCCGCCGCTGACCGCGTCCACGCTGGAGGAGAGTCCCTTCAGGCCCTCTTCGACCTGCCCGGCCCCGTCCTTCAGTTCACCGACACTTTCCTTTACGGAACCGACCCTGCCGATCAGCTCATTGACTCCGTCCACGTAGGCCGGCGCGCCCTTTTCGTCGTCCGCCAGGGCAGCAGCGCCGTCTTTGAGCTGCTTTGCGCCCTCCTTTGCGCCGGCCAGTCCGTCGCTCGCGGAGGCGACCGCCCCCGTGTAGATATCCAGGCTGGAGCCGAAGGCCGACATGCCCTTCTCCAGGGTCTCGGCGCCGGTCCCCAGGGTCTTCATGCCGGCGGACAAAGAGGATATCCCCTGATTCAGAAATTCATTGTTTTTATTGAGCTCCGCAGCTCCCGCCGAGAGGTCCGAGGCCCCCTTGGCCAGGTCGCCCGCTCCGCCGGACAGGTCCGAGAAGCCGTCCCGGATATCCTTGTTATTGCCGGTCAGGTCTCCGGCTCCTTTGGCCAGGTCCTGCGCGCCCTGGTTCACCTTGTCCGCGCCGCCGGTATAGTCCTGCACGCCCTTTGCCAGGGCGCCGGCCCCGGTCTCCAGCTGCTTCGCGCCGTCGTCCAGCGCCTTCGCGCCGTCCGCCAGCTTCTTCATGCCGCCGCTGAGGGTCTCATTGTTGTCGGTCAGGGTCTTCGCGCCTTTGGCCAGGGCCTGAGCGCCGTCATCGACCTTGTCCACGCCGTCCGTATACTCCCCGACCCCGTCTGCCAGCTCCTTTACGCCGTCGTAGAGCTCGTCGGTGCCGTCCTTTGCCTCCTGAACGCCGTCCACCAGCTCCTGGGTGCCGTCGGTCAGTTCATCGCCCTTGTCCTCGACGTCCACAACTGCCTCATCCATATCCGTGAAGGCATCCTTGTGGTCCTCGTCGAAGTCCGCCTCGTCCTCCTCATCCATTTCAAAGAGGTTGGAGAAGACCATGGTCAGGCAGGTGCTCATCTTGAAATTGGTCGCGTCCATGGTGACCTCGACGCTGCCGGGGATGTCCAGGTCATCGATCCGGTTCTTGGCGTCCTCCCGGTCCAGGCTGTCGGCCTCCTTTTCGGCGTCTGTCTTGTCCTCGTCCAGTTCCATGCCACCGGCCTTGTCGATGATCTCCTTGGACTGGCCGCGGACCGTCTTCAGACTGTCCTCCAGGCCCGGGAAGGCCATGCCGACGATCATGGTGTTCTTGCCCTCGGTGACGACCGACCCGTTGTCGACCTTGATGTTTTTGGCCGTATCATTGGAAAAGGCCATGCCTGTGACCGCTGCGAAGGGGACATAGACATCCTTGTACTTCACATTGTTGGTGTAGTCGATGCGGATCTTTACCTTTCCGCTCTTACCGGCCAGCTGGTCCGCGGCGATTTCCTTGCCGTCCAGGTAATAGGTGATCTTTTCCGAGACGGGAGGCTGGCGGCTGGTCTTGCCCTGATAGTAGATGTCATTTCCGCCGGCATTCCAGACGATGCCGTCGCTGTTCTTGTCAAAGGTCTCGTCGCCCTTGACATTCTCGATATCCTGCAGGTCGGAATAGTCCTCCAGCTTGTCCTTCCCCTCCGGGTTTTTGAGCCAGTTGGAGACCGTGATATCTCTCTGGGTCCCGTAGGCATCCGTAAAGACATAGACCGTCTCCTCCTTGGAGGCCCCCGTCGAGATCTTCCCCACGGTGTCCGCGATCGCCTTTTCCAGCGCGTCCGATTCGTCCTCTGCCGCGGCGCCCGGAGCTGTCTCCGGCCCCTCTGTCCCTCTCAGATCCAGGGCCGCCCCGGACCGGGGGCTCCCCCATGCCAGCGAAGCTGCGCGCTCGGCCGCCAGCGATGTCACCGCCGTCGTGTTTGTGCCGGCCAGGACCGCGACCGTCAGCATCAGTGCCAGAAACTGCTTTCTCTTCATCTTCTCCGACCTCTTCTTTCTTTTATATCCTCTTCTATCAGCGCTCCCCTGCAGGCCTTCCGCAAAAAAAGGCATCCGCAGAGCTTCGCTCGATCGAAGGATCTCTTTTTTAAAAAACACCCGCCGCCCGCGCAGCGGAGGTCTTCTGCTTTCCGCGGTCTCTATAATAAAAAAAGCGGACCGGATATGAAAATATCCAATCCACTTTCCATGTTTCATGTCCATATACAAATCTCTGTTTTTGTATACCGGGCCTTCCATCGTCAGTGCACACAGTTCCTTAAGAGCTGTAACCACTTCAGGCTGTGAATAGAAGCGGTGCTGCGGTCCACGCCCTGCCTGGGTCTGAGCTGTAAGAAAATGGTCCCTCAGATATGGCCATCGGGTTCGTCCAGTACGTCCCACATGGACCGGGTCGTGATGAATTCAAAGATCAGGGCCATCTCCTCGGCCGGGATCTCCATGCCGTTCCTGATCCATTCCAGCAGGATATAGCTCATGGAGTTGCCATAATACCTGGCCAGATTCTCCGCCGTCATCCAGGCGTGCTCTCCGCTTGCGTTTTTGATCCCGCGCTCGAGAAAAATATCCAGGAGCAGGCTCCTGGCGCTCTCGGTCACGATCTCCGAAAAGGAATTCTGCCCTTCGATCCGCGCCGCCTTCATATAAAAGTCCCGGTCCCTGAGCAGGTTGTTGAAGATCAGGATCAGGGTCTCCCTGTACATACGGTTGGAGATCAGAATCCTCACCGGATCCAGGATCTCGCGGCGCACGATCCAGGCCAGCAGATCATATTTATCCTGAAAATGATTGTAAAATGTCACCCTGATCACGCCCGCGCCGTCCGCGATCTGTTTGATCGTGATCTTTTCAAAAGGGTTGCTGATGACGAGCTTTTTCAGGCTTCGCGCAAGGGCCTTTTCAATATCTCTTTTGTCCTCCAAGCAATACAACCTCCATATGCGGAGCCGTCACATAGTTCTCCGTGATCTGCAAAAGTGCTCTCATGCGGGATGTCCCGCAGGGCTCAGCGCAGGCTGGCGTTTGCTCCGGCCGTCCAGGTTAGTTATAGCTCACCGTTTTTTCACTTCCTATTATTATACGCATTTTCAATGAAAATGCACGCACAAAATCCTCCGGTCCCGCGGATTTCCCTGTGCCGGTTATCCTGCGCGGGCAGTCTTCGCCCCCTCAGGCACTGGTCCTGTCATTGTCTTCCGGCCCTCCGGCCTCTGCCGCACTTTGCTCTGACGGATCCTTCCCGTCCGTGGGAGACTCCGCTGTCTTCTCCTGCGTCTCCTCAGGATCCTTTCCGTCCGCGTCCGCGGGAGCCTCCTCAGCCCTCTCCTGCTTCTCCTCAGGATCCTTTCCGTCCGCGTCCGCGGGAGCCTCCTCAGCCCCTTCCTCCGTCTCCTCAGGATCCTCTTCCTCCGTGATCTCGAAAAATTCGGAAAGGGCAGGGCCCTCGGAGTGCCCGGCCGCCTCTGCCGGCGGCCGGAAAAAGTCCATGATCCAGTTTCTCTGGACGATGACGAGTCCCAGGATCAGCCACTGGACACAGATCGCGATGACACTGAACATGATATTGCCGCGGATCAGAAAGCTCCCGGCCATACAGGAGGCCAGGATCTGCATCCAGCAGCCGACCGAAGTACTGATAAAATATTCCTTCTGGGTCATCCTGGTCTTGGCGGCGATGTAGGGGACGATCCCGTTGGGGACTCCCGGGATCATAAAGGCCACACTGACCATGAACATGGGCGGGGTGACACTCAGGACCTCAAAGATCTTCGTGCCGACCGACCCAAGCTTAACATTGTAGGGAGTCTTCTTGCCCAGATGACGCACAAACCAGAAGACCGCCATATTGCCGCCGACAAAGCCCGTAAAACACAGGAAAAAGGCCTTGTACCAGTTGTAGAGGACCCCGGCCGCAATGTGGATGGCCATACAGGGCATGATGATGCTCACGACCTGGATGGCCGAGAGCAGGACGACGCTGACCATCCCCATGACGGCATCCTCGCCGGACAGATAGGTGACGATCGCGTCCCGGTTCCCCTCGCGGATCAGGGGCAGCAGGCTCCTGAAGCTCTTTCCGAATGCCAGCCAGATCAATAGGACGGTCAGAAAGAGCACACCCAGGGCGGGCAGCCTTCTTTTGATCCGGCCCTTCCATTTTTTTACAAATGCCTTCATTCCCCACCTCCTGAACATTTTTGATTCGGTGCCGGAAAACGGGTCTTGCGGACAGTATTCATCCCTTCTCAGAAAGCGGGTCCTGCGGACATTTCTGATCCCGTCCCGGAGAACCGGTCCTGCGGACATTTCTGATCCCGTCCCGGAAAACCGGTCCTGCGGACATTTCTGACCGGATTCAGAAAAGGAATGTGATGACCAGATACAGCAGGGGCTGGTGGATCAGGTAGACCAGCAGGGAGTGCTCTCCCATCCAGTTGAGGGGGCCGATCTTCTGATGGAAAAAGGGATGGGAAAAAACAGGGGAAAAACTTCCCGCGCCGGTCCCTGCCGGGTCAGGCTCCACACCGCCCCGCACCACATAATGCAGAAAGGTTCCGGTCCAGAAGAGAAAGATCCAGGGGACCAGGGAAAAATAGTCCGTTGAAAAAAAGCCCTTCATGGGAAAGCCCAGCCCCGTGAGGATCCAGCCGGCGGGTCCCTCCGTATAGAGAAAGCCCGGAAGTCCGGCCTGGAGGCCCGGCCCCAGCTGTAAAACCCCCTGGTTGATCCAGCGGGTCACGTAAAAGAGGACCGCGCTCAGGACCAGGACGGCCGCTGCCGCCCCCCCGCTCAGGCTCAGGGGCTTTTCCCACGACCCGGAACAGAGCCTCCGGACGGCCCCGGTCAGGAGCATGGCCGCGCCCAGAAAGGTCAGGACCCCGAACAGGACCCGCTCCTCATACATAAACAGGAGGGTCACGGCGGTGACGACCAGCCCCGCGCCCGTGACCTGCAGCCCCCTGCGCAGGATCCGCCGCGAGAACGGGACGCAGAATCCCGAGAGCAGGATAAAGGACCAGCAGATGGTCTGCTGCCAGAAAAAGCCTTGGGGACCCGCGTACCAGTCCCTGAGTCCGGGCAGGCCGGCCCCCGTCTTCGTCAGATAGACAAAGTCCCACATCCCGTGATAAAGGATCATGCTGACCAGGGTGAGCCCCCGGATCAGGTCCAGGGTCTCCAGCCTCCTGCTCCGGGCGCCGGTCTGTTTCTGCTTTTTTGTCCTTCCAGTATTCATAAATGGCAAATTCCTTACTGTACACGCCCCCTCGAAGGGCGTGAACATGTAACGTTGCGCGCCGTCAGCCCCGGGTTTTGCATCCGGCCGTCTGCAATGCTATAATCATAAGCTGGGCGGGCCCGGGATCTGTTCTCCCGTCGTCACCCTGCTTTTTACATACCCGTTTTCCCATATCCGGTTTTTACATACTCAATTTTCACGTACTCATTCTGCCTCTGCTCCGCGGCAGGGCATGCTCAAGGAGGTCTTTTCATGGAAATAGAGCGCAAATGGCTTGTCAATGACTGGCCGGAGGAATCCGCCGGCCTGTCCCTGCTCCGGGAGGAGTACATGCGGCAGGGCTATATCGCCCTGAGTCCCACCGTCCGGATCCGGGAAGAGGCCGTAAAGGGAGGCCCCACCGACTATGTCCTCTGCTTCAAATCCTCCGGGACCCTGTCCCGCAAGGAGATTGAAATTTCCGTCTCAAAGGACAAGTTCGATGAGCTGGAGGACCTGATCGGGATCCCCCTCATCCCCAAGACCAGGCGGGTCTACCAGCTGCCCGACGGGCTCCATCTGGAGGTCAATCTGGTCGATGAGGGCATGGCGACAGAATTCATGTACGCCGAAGTGGAATACCAGTCAGAGGAAGAGGCCCTCGCCTGGGATCCGGCCGCCGTCGGACTGGTCGGCTACCTCTGCCGCGATGTGACCGCCGACCACAATCAGACCATGGGCGCCTACTGGGCCATGACCAGGTTGAAAGAGTGAAAAATCCTGTCGATACAGGATTTTTCACTCCGGAGGTTTGTGACGGAGCACAAACCTCCATCTGATGCAAAAGAGAAATCGTCTTCACGAATTTCTCTTTTGCGATGCCTGCGCACTTCGTGCTCCGGCATGGTCGGAAGAGTGAAAAAAACGCTCGATAGCGTTTTTTTCACTCCGGTGCCTGTGCCGCGGGCCCAGGCACCTGTGATTGCGTCGGAGAAATCGCCTCCGCGAATTTCTCCTCGCAGTGCCGCTCTTACGAGCGGCATTGTCGGAAAGAGTGAAAAAGGAAGAGTGTCAGGCCCTGTATCTGGCCATCTCCCGGATCAGCTCCATATTTTCAAAGGCGACCGGGATCGTCAGCTCCCCGCCTGTTCCGCCCGCTGTCTCGTTGACGACAGTCCCATGAAGGATATAATACCCGCGCTTTACCTCTACCGTGCGCAGCTGCGTCACGGAATAGACGGTATAGCGCGGTTTTCCCATTGTCATGGAGACCGCCTTATGATAGACCAGCTTCTTTCTGTAGAGGTCGATCGAACTCTCCCTGTAGAGCCTGGTCCGCCCCGAAGACAGGAACCAGGCCGTCGGAAAGGCGAATACCGAGGGAATGACATAGACCATCGTGACCAGGCCGATCAGCCTCAGGACAAGCGGCGGGACCGCGCTGACATTCAGGATCCCGGTATTGATCAGGGCAATCTCCAGCACGGCCAGGATCAGGCCCGGCATGGTGATCGCGGAGATCCTGCGGAAGATCCATCCGTTTCCAGCATCATATACATTGTTATCAAAACCCAGTGTTCTCATTTCTGTATTTCTCACAGCCTCCATATTCGAGCGTTTTTGAGCGGTCTTCCGCGAAAAAACCCATCATTTCCGCCTATGCAGCGAATCGCTTTTTTCACCTCTTGCGGTCAGCTTTATCCTTGTCTATAATATATGTTATCAAAAAGTTATTCCAATGTTAATTCTATTATAACTTTTTGTGCGTTTCACCTTCACCACACACTTATACCGTGGTTTCTTTTTACGTTTCACCGTCACTGCAGGGCTTAAACTGCGATCCTTTTATGCCATTCCCTTTTTCTGAAACCGTCCAAACACTGACAGAATTCATTTTTGGAGAATAAAAATGCAAAATATGCTGCTCCACCTGAAGGATTTCAACTTCAGTTCGGTCATCCTCCGTCTCCTGCTGGCCTTTTTGTCGGGCACCGTCATCGGTTACGGCCGCGCCAGAAAGCAGCGGTCCGCGGGGCTGAGGACCTTCATCCTGACCAGCATCGGCGCCGCCCTGACCGTGCTTCTGGCGACCTATGAGTACGAGATGCTCTGCGGGCCCTGGGCCTCGGTCGTCGAAGAGGTCGGCCTCAAGTTTGACGGCTCCCGCTACTCCGCCCAGGTCATCAGCGGTGTGGGCTTTCTGGCTGCCGGGACCATCATCTCCATCGGCCACCAGCAGGTCTCGGGCCTGTCCACGGCCTCGGGCCTCTTCGCCTCGGTCTGCATGGGCATGGCCGCCGGCGCGGGCTTCTACGAGTGCGTCGCCGTGGTCCTGATCATCCTGGTCCTGGTCCTGGATGTGATGTGGCCGCTTGAGCCCGCCTTCAAGAGGCGGCTGCGCAACATCACGATCTTCGTGGAGTTCAATGCCCTGGAGGACCTCAACGCCATCACGGAGGTCGTCCACTCCCGCAAGGCCCACATCTATGACATCGAGATCGAGCGGTCCAGACGGGAGAAGGACAAGTATCCGAGCGCCGTCCTGGTCCTGAAAATGAGCCGGGAAAAGCCCTCCCACTCCGGCATGCTGTCCTCGATCGCCGAGCTCGACTGCGTGCGCCTGATCCAGGAGCTGATCTCCTGACCTTCTCCGGGCGCGGCTTTTCTGCCAGCCGGCCCCCTTCCTGCACGATTCATGATAATTGATTTTCAAGGAGGACCGACATGCTTCCTTTTTTTGACAGTCTCCGTGACATCAGCTTTTTCACCGTCCTGGTCCGCATGCTGATCGCCGTGGCCTGCGGCGCCTGCATCGGCATCGAGCGGTCGATCAAGAACCGGTCCGCCGGCTTCCGCACCCACATCCTGGTCTGCGTAGGCGCCGCCACCGCCTCCCTGACCGGCCATTACCTCTACCTGGTGACCCACCTTCCCACCGACATGACCCGGATCGGGGCCCAGGTCATCACCGGCCTCGGCTTCATCGGCGCCGGGACCATCGTCGTGACCCGCAAGCAGACGGTCACCGGCCTGACGACGGCCGCCGGCCTCTGGGCGACCGGTATCATTGGCCTGGCCATAGGCTCCGGCTTTTACGAGGGCGGCATCCTGGGAGCCATCCTGGTCCTGATCGCCGAGACCTTCTTTGCGGATGTCGGCATGAAGATCCGGACCACACCGGAATTCCGGGCCATCATCAATTACGAGTCCAAGCAGTCCCTGGACCACGCCCTGCGCTATATCAAGGACCGCGGCGTCGCCATCACCGCCCTGCAGGTCTCCAGCGCCAATGACAGCGGCGTCTATGTCTACAGCGCCCTGGTCCGCCTGCGCCCCAGCAGCAACCTGAGCCCCGAACTCCTGATGGAAAATGTCAGCGCCATCACCGGCATTCTGGCCTCGGACGTCGTCGATTCTCCGAAAAAATGATATACTATATTCCAAAATACATCCACACAGATCAGGGGGAGGTTGTATGGAATATATTGATCTTCACATGCACAGCCGCTTTTCGGACGGAACGGACACGCCGGAGGAGATCGTCGTAAAGGCAAAAGAGGCCGGGCTCAAAATGATCGCCCTGACCGACCACAACACCCTGGCCGGCATCGATGAATTCCGGGCCGCCCGCGACAAGTACTGCGGCGGGAAAAATGACATGATCTGCATCGACGGGATCGAGCTGAGCACGGTCTGGCATGATCCGGACAATCTGGACGAGGAGCCTCCCGAGATCCATGTCCTGGGATGGTTCCCGCCGGATTCCGACTTCAAATCCCCGGACTTTGAACTTCTCCGCAAGGTCATCGACGATTACCGGACGTCCAAGATCCGAGCCAACGAGGCCATGGTCAGCAAAATGCAGAAAGCCGGCGTCGGGAACAGCCAGCTCAGCGTCGAGGGCTTCAACAGCTTTGTCCAAAGATTCAGCGGGTCGGGCAACTACAACCGGGTCCACATCGCCCACTACCTCATAGCCCTGGGAGTCGTCGGATCCATCGACGAGGCCATGGACATCTACATCGGCAAAAAATGCCCCTACTATGTCCGCCGCAAGGCCCTCACAGTCCGGGATGCCATCGAGGCCATCCATGCCGTCAATAACAAAGAAAGTACTGGCATCAATGACAAAGGCAGCGATGACGATAAAAAGAAAGGCGGTATTGCCGTCATCGCCCATCCCGGGGAATACAAGCTGGGGGAGGCCCGTCTGCAGGCCTTCTTTGCCTACTGTATGGAGCACAATGTCGACGGCTTCGAGCTCCTCCACCCCCACAACACACCGGCCGTGGCGGGACAGATCCTGAGCCTGGCGGACCGGGTCCGCAGAGAGGAGGGCCGGGTCCTCCTGCTCACCGCGGGCTCCGACTACCATGGGCGCAACAAGAAAAATAAGCCCGGCTTCCCCTGGAAGCCGCCCTACGCCTGGGAGTGATATCATCAGACATTTCCCAATGCCTGGGAGAATGACCGGCCTGTCCCGTCATTTTTCCAGGCATTTTGCTGCTCCTTTTCAAACTGCCTGCTGTAGAGCTGATAGTAGTAGCCCTTTTGAGCCATCAGCTCTGCATGGGTCCCCCGCTCGACGATTTTTCCGTCCCGGACAGCCAGGATCACATCCGCCCCGACGATGGTCGAGAGCCTGTGGGCGATCACAAAGGAGGTCCGGCCCCTGACCACGGCGGCGATGGCATTCTGGATGGCCCTCTCCGTCACCGTATCCACCGAGGAGGTCGCCTCGTCCAGGACCAGGATCCGGGGATCGGCCAGGATGGCCCGCGCAATGGACAGAAGCTGCTTCTCCCCGGTGGAGAGCATGCCGCCGCCCTCGCCGACATCGCTGTCCAGGCCCCTGTCCATCCTGTTGACCACAAAGTCCGCCGAAGCCAGGCGAAGGGCCTCCCGGATCTGGTCGTCGGTTGCATCCGGCCGGCTGTAGCGGAGGTTGTCCCGCACGGACCCGGAAAACAGGTAGGGGGTCTGCAGGACATAGCCGATGCTGCTGTGGAGCCAGAGCTGGGACCGGTCCCGGGCGTCTTTTCCGTCGATCAGGACCCGGCCCCTGGTCGGCTCGTAGAAGCGGCAGGCCAGGTTGACCAGGGTGGACTTGCCCGCGCCGGTCTCGCCGACGATGGCCACATTGGTGCCCTGCGGCACCTTCAGATTAAAGTGGTCCAGGACCAGCTCATTCCCGTCCGGGTACATAAAGGACACATCCTCGAACTCCACTTCTCCCAGGACAGGCTCCCAGTTTTCCCTTTTGGCATGGAAATGGTCCCCGTATTTCTCCACGACCTCCGGCCTGTCCTTCACATCCGACTCCTCGGCCAGAAGGCCCGTGAAGCGCTCGATATTGACCTGGATCGAGATCAGGGCCGACAGGGAGGTGATGATCTGCTGGATGGGCTCCAGCATGCCCACCGCATAGGACATGAAGGCCGACAGGGTCCCGATCCGGATGACGCCCTTCATGGTCAGGGCCCCGCCCCGCCACAGGACCAGGGCCAGGGCCATCGAAGACAGGAAGGTGATCGACGAGGTCAGGACCGCGCTGTGGCGGACCGTGCGGACAGCCGTGCGCCGCATGTTCTCGGTCTCCTCCTCGAAGCCGCGGACCATCACATCCTCGATCCGCAGGGTCTTGATGCTGCGGACCCCGGTGATCCCCTCGTTGAAGTTCCCCGTGATCCGGGAATTGATCTCCCGGACCTGCCGGCTGCCCCGGACGATCTTTTTCTGAAAATACAGGATCAGGACAGAGGCCAGGGGGACCATGACCAGGACATAGAGGGCCAGCCTGGCGTTGATGGCCAGCATGACCCCGGTCACCCAGACGATATAGGACACATTCCAGACCACATCCATCATGCGCCAGGCCAGCAGCTCCCCGATTCTCTCCGTGTCGCTCATGGTTCGGGCGTGGATATAGCCCACGCTGTTCTGATTGAAATAGGAAAAGGACAGGGTCTGCAGGTGGGCGAAGGCGGCGTTGCGCAGGTCCCTGTCGATCGACACCTCGACCCGGCCGCACTGATAGAGGCAGTAATAATTGTCCAGCTCCTGCAAAACCATGAGCAGGAGGTAGAGAAAGAGGAAGACCGGCAGGCCCTTCAGGGTCCGCTCCGCCACAAAGTGGTCCAGGGCCCAGCTGTTGAAGAGCGGGAAGGCCGAATCCGCCAGACTGGACAGGATCCCCAGAAAGATCATCCACAGAATAGTCGGTATATAAGGGCGCACAAAGGGAAGGATCAGCGGGATCCCGAAAAAGGCCGGTCCTTTTCTGTCACTTTTTTTCTGCATTCCAAATCTCCTGTTCGGTGCTGTTCACAGCCTCCGGCTTCGAGCTGTTTTTGTTCCTTTTCTTTCAGTCAGGCCGGCTCTTCCGCCCCGGTGAGCGAGGGCCTGCGGCATTCCGCTGTATTTATAAGCAGACCCGCTGAGCCGTCCTCGTCCCGGGGAGTCACTGCGCCCCGGTCTGCAGGGCGTAGACCCTGCTGTAGAGCCCGCCGGCAGACAGAAGCTCCGCATGGGTCCCGTGCTCGGCGATGCGGCCGCCGTCGAGGACAAAGATCTCATCCGCCTGCATGAGGGTCGTGATCCGGTGGGCGATCAGGATCACGGTCGCGTCCGAGATGTGGTCCCTGAGCCGGCGCCGGATCAGGGCGTCCGTCTCGGCGTCCACGGCCGAGAGGGAGTCGTCAAAGACCATGACCGGCGTGTGCCGGACCAGCATGCGGGCGATGGCGGCCCGCTGCTTCTGGCCGCCCGACAGGGTCACGCCGCGCTCGCCGACAAAGGTCTCGTAGCCGTCCGCGAACCGGTCCACAGCCTCGTCCAGGCTGGCGATCCTGGAGGCCCGGCGGATCTCCCGGATCCGCTCCTCCTCCGTCATCAAAAGTTCCTGCTCCTCCTCCATCAGTTCCTGGCCGGGATCCCAGTCCCGGTCAGGCAGGGACCGGGGCATGGCGATGGCGATATTTTCGGCCAGGGTCCTCGAGAAAAGATAGGGCTCCTGCTGGACGATCCCGATGTTCCTGCGGAGCCAGCCGCGGTCGATCCCGCGGATATCCCTGCCGCCGATCGTGATCGAACCGCAGCCCTCCTCCAGCTCCCAGAGCCGGTCCAGCAGCATGATGAGGGTGGACTTGCCAGACCCGGTCGCGCCCAGGATGCCCACCGTCGACCCCGCCCGGATCCTCATGGAGATATCCCGCAGGACCCAGGGGCTCTTGTCCCCGTAGCGGAAGCTGACATGGGAAAACTCGATGTCCCGGTCCATGGGGACCGCCTCCACGCCAGCCGGGTCCTTTTCAAACAGGTCCGGCTCCTCCGGCGCCGCGTTCATGATATAGCGCAGGCGGTCCAGGGAGACCCCCGCCTTGGACAGGTCCGCGATCACGCGGCCGATGCTGCGGACCGGCAGGGACATGAGGGCGTTGTAGGACAAAAAGGCGATCATCCCGCCCGCCGTCAGGCTTCCCCGCACGCACAGGACCGCCCCAAGGACTGCCACCGTCATGTTTCTGACCGTGGCGATGACATTGCCCGAGACCCAAAAGGCCGCCAGGACCCGCATGAGCCGGATCCAGTGGTTGGTATAGAACTCGTTCTGCTTTTCAAACCGCTCCCGCTCAAACTTCTCCCGGCCGAAGGTCCGCACCACACGGACACCGGTCAGATTTTCCTGGGCGATCGCCGACAGGCGGCCCTCCTCGCTGTCTACCTTCTCGAATTCGTCCCCGATCAGCCTGTAAAAGATCAGGGAGCTGATGATCATAACCGGTATGAAAAAGGCCGCCGCGGCTGTCAGCAGGGGCTGGATGGTCACCATAAAATAGAGGGACATAAAGACCAGGATGAAGACCCTGAGCAGGGAGGTGAGCTGCTCGGAGACAAAGATCTTGATGGTCTCGACGTCCGATGTGCAGCGCTGGATCGTGTCCCCGGTGCTGTTCTCCCCCTGCCAGGCATAGGGGAGGGAGAGGATCTGGCGGAAGAGCTGGTCCCGGGTCCTGCGCACGAAGGTCTCGGCGCCCTTTTCATTGCTGACCCGGAAGCAGTAGCGGCTGACTGCTCCCAGGGCCGCCGCGCCCGCCACAGCCAGGGCTGCCGCCCACAGGTGGCTCCGCAGATATCCGGCGCCCCCCAGCCGTCCGATGATCCCGGCGGCCCAGCCGGGCAGGCTCCCGGTATCTCCTCCGATCACCGCGTCCACCGTATACTGGATCATCCGCGGTATGATCAGGTCAAAAAAGGCCACCAGACAGGCGCAGACCGCCCCTGTCAGGAAATACCTCCAGCTTCCCCGCAGGAAATAGAAGATCAGGCTCCTGTTGGTCGGAAAACGAAGTCCTGTATTTTTATTGCTCTGTCTCTCAGGCCCTGCGCCCTCACCCATATCAGCCTCCGCCTTTTACAAGAGACTGCCTGCATCGAGGTCGACGCAGGCAGTCCGTTTTGCTTCTGTACTATATGCAAACTATATACAAATGATGTAAGGATCAAAAGTATCGTAACGGCTCTGAGACTCGTCAAGTAGCACAAACAGCCGGAGGGCCTTGGCGAGCGGCCGGTACTTGGCCGCTGGTTTTTAGCGGCCTTAGTACCGCTGCCAGCGAGGGTAGAGCGAGAGCGTGCCCAAGGCGTTTGTGCAACTTGACGAGTCGGGGATCACTTAACCACCTTTTGACCTTTACATCATACAAATGAAATACATACGAGCGGCATACAGTCAGACGATATACATCCCAACAGTATATGATGCATATCCGGGCTGTATCCGCTGCCGGTCCTCCACCGGATCAGACCTGTGATCAGGCCAGCAGGTCCTCGCCGGGGCCCATCATGGGGATGTCCACGGCAGTCGCGTCCGCGATGGAAAAGACCTTCATATGCAGGCCTGTCTTCTCGTTGTAGATATCCTTGAGAGAAGGCATGGCCTCCAGAGCCGCCGCCTCATATTTCGCATCGGTCTCGAACACGGCCTTCCCCGTGTAGCGGAGCCAGTGGCCGTCAGGCTTGGCCGCAACGATCTCGGTCCTGGGGTTCGCGACAAGCTGTTTATAAACATCCTTGTTTTCACCGACGCCGAAATAGACCTTGCCCTCCATCTCCATGTGGAAGCCGAGCGGGCGGACCTTGGGCTGGTCGCCGTCAGCGGTCGCAAGGAAAAACACACCTGCTTCTGTCAGGAAATCATTCACTTTGCTCATTATAATACCTCCTGTATAAATCTTTCCGGCTTCATCACCGTGTTGAGTATTATAACATGTGGACAGTCTTTTGTATAATCATTCACGCGAAAACGCAATGTACTCCAGGTCAGCGGAAGGATCGTTACTGTTCAGGCCCACCTGAAACGCGAGGCGTTTGGCGCGCGCTCTTTGCGCAAAACCCGAGTTAAACGGCGTTTGGCGCGCGCGCAGCGCATTGGAATCGCCAAACGCAACGTTACAAGTTCACGCCCTCGATAGGGCGTGAACTGTAACAGTTCCCGACATGGCATCGATCAGGCGGACGCGGAAGGTTCCCGTCCCGCCGCCTTCCCCGGCAGTGCGAAGAGCCGCCTCTTCCGCGCAGGCATTCATCATCCCGCAGCAGGCCGCGGCCGCCAGGGCGGAATTCTCCACAGCCAGAAAGGCTCCGAGCAGAGAGCTGAGCATGCAGCCCGTTCCCGTGACCCTGGTCATCCAGGGCGTGCCGCCGTGTGCCTCATAGACACGGATCCCGTCGGTGATGTAGTCGGTCTCCCCGGAGGCCACGACGATGGCTCCGGTCTTCCGGGACAGAGCGACGGCATCCCGGACTGCCTCCGGCAGGTCCGGATCAGGCCCGGGACCGGCCGGACTGTTCTCCCCGGCAGGCTTGTCCCCGATCCATTCCTCTAAAACAGCCTTCAGCACATCCACGCCCCGGCCTGTATTGTGGCCGGTCGCCAGAGCACTGATCTCCGCCGCGTTCCCCCGGATGCAGGCCGGATGGATCCGGCTGATCAGGTCCAGGCATTTTTCGCGGCGGAAGGCCGAGGCCGCGCAGCCGACGGGATCGATGACAGCGGGCCGGAGCCACTGCCGGATCTTCGTCAGGTCCGCCCCGTCCATAAAAGCTTCCACAGCTGCAGAAGCTGCTTCAGCTGCTTTTGCTGCTGCAGCTGCATTTGCGGTTTTTGATGCTGTAGCTGCTTTTGCTGCTGCAGCTGCTTTTGCCGCTTCAGCTGCTTTTGCCGCCCGTACTGTTCTGGCTGCGTTCAAAGACGCCTCTCCCGCCCGCAGCATGGCCTCCAGGGACTCTGTCGCGCCCATATTGCATACCAGGGCATCGGTCGTCTGCGCGAAATCCTCCATCTCTTCGGGATGGTGGGCCATGGTAGGCGAGGCGCCGGCTGCCAGCAGGGCATTGGCGCAGTCATTGACCGTGACGATATTGGTGATGCACTGGACGACAGGCCGCCTCTCCAGGACCGCCGCCCGCAGCCTGTCCACGGCGCCCGGCAGACACAGGGCCTGCGCCTCCTTCCACAGCTGACGGGTCTTGGCCTCGATATCCTCTGCCGCAAAGATGCCGCTGACGATGGCGAAGCCGCTCATCTTCCTGCCCTCCAGCCGGCGGATATTACCGGCCGTGATCCCGCCGATCGCGACGACCGGTATGGAAACGCTCTCACAGATCTTCTGAAAATATGCGGGATCCATGGCTTTGGCGTCCTTTTTGGTGGACGTGCCGAAGACAGCCCCGCTGCCCAGATAATCGGCGCCCGCGGCCTCTGCCGCCAGGGCCTGGTCCACCGTTCTGGCCGTGACGCCTACGATGGCGTCCGGTCCCAGCAGGGCACGGGCCTCCGCGGCCGCCATGTCGTCCTGTCCCACATGGACCCCGTCCGCCCCGATCCTTGCCGCCAGTTCCACATCATCGTTGATCAGAAACGGCACACCGTAGCGGCGGCACAGGGCCAGGATCTCCCCGGCCTCCTGCTCAAGCTCCTCTCCCCGCAGGTCCTTCTCCCGGAGCTGCACCATGGTGACGCCGCCCCTGAGCGCGGCCTCCACCTGCTGCGCCAGGGTCTGCCCGCCCAGCCAGGTCCTGTCCGTGACCGCATATAACAGAAGACTTTCCAGTTTCAGGTTCATATTTACCTCTCATGTCGAAGCGCCCTGCGCTAAAATGCCCGGGTAGAAATGCGCGGAGGCAGCACATGCTCCGCAGGTGCTTTCTCCATTGCCTCCCCCGGCCGCGGGAAGGGGCTTCAATTATTGCTCAATCTGCTCACGGAGCCTGCCGATGACTCCCCGGCTCTGCAGGGCCAGAGTGATGACCGCCGCGATCAGGGTGCCGCCCGCCGTGCTGATAAAAAAGGGCATGACAAAGGTGAAGAGGGCGGCATTGGGGTTGCCCATGACCAGGGCCGCGACCGGATAGGCCAGCAGGCCGCCGATCACGGCCGTGCCGAACACCTCTCCCAGCCAGGCCGCAGGCAGAGTCTTAAAGCTCCGGTAGAGAAGGCCGGCCAGCAGGGCGCCGCACATGCTGCCCGGAAAGGCCAGCAGGGTCCCCAGGCCTGTCATGTTGCGGATCAGGCTGGCGATAAAGGCGGCCGCCACTCCCCAGGCGGGCCCCAGAAACACGGCGCAGAGGACATTGACCAGGTGCTGAACCGGCGCGCACTTGGACCCGAAGACCGGGAAGGAAAACGTGGAGCCGACGACAGCCACGGCGGCAAAAATGCCCGTGAGCGCCATTTTTTTGATATTTACGGATTGATCTTTCATGTTCGCATCTCCTTTCCTTGTCCGCCGTCATCATCCCCGCAGACGGTACGAAAAGCGCACCGGATCTGCAGGAATCCGAGACGGATCAGAGATGCCTCTTGCAAAAAATGCGGGATATGCCCGCGGCAGCTTCCAAAGAGTTGGCAGCCTGCAAAAGCAGGGCGCGTCCTGTGCCGCTTGTCCGCGGCCGCTCAGAGGAAGTCGCCGCCGATGGCAAAGGCGTGGTTCATGGGGCCGCTCCCCTTTCCCAGGTCCAGCATGGCCGCGAGCGCGCCGGAAATATAATTCTTGGCGCTCCGGACGGCGGCCTGCATATCATAGCCCTTGGCCAGGCCCGAGGCGATGGCGCTCGAGAGCGTGCAGCCGGTCCCGTGGGTATTGGGATTGTCGATCCTCTTCCCGTAGAACCAGGTCAGCTCTTTCCCATCGTAGAGGAGATCATTGGCGTCGTTGACCCTGTGCCCTCCCTTGCAGAGCACCGCGCAGCCGAAAGCCTCATAGATCTGCCTGGCCACAGCTTCCATATCCTCTCTGGTGTGGATCTCCCGCCCGGACAGCACTTCCGCTTCCGGGATATTGGGGGTGATCACCGATGCAAGAGGCAGCAGTTCTTTTTTCAGTGTCCCGATCGCGTCTTCACTGATCAGCCTCGACCCGCTGGTGGAAACCATGACGGGATCGACGACGATATTCCCGGCCCCGTAAAAGCGGAGCCTTTCCGCGATCACTTCTATGAGGGCGGAGGATGAGACCATCCCCGTCTTCACTGCATCAGGCCGGATATCCGTAAAAATACAATCCAGCTGTTCCTTCAGGAAATCAGGTGTAACTTCCATAATATCCGTGACGCCGGTCGTATTCTGCGCAGTCAGGGCAGTGATCGCGCTCATGGCATAGACGCCGTTCGCGGTCATTGTCTTGATATCTGCCTGGATGCCGGCGCCTCCGCTGGAATCACTTCCGGCGATCGTTAATGCTGTCCTCATTTTTCTCCTCCTTTCCAACAGGGAGACAGAGCCTGATCCCGCAGGCCTTCCTCACAGGCTGATCCACAGGCTTCTTCGCTCAGCCGTGCACGCGGCCGGC